>NZ_JCANSZ010000081.1:0-21866 GCF_059570535.1 Streptomyces sp. CNP082 | reverse complement strand
CACGGGTCTGCTGTGCGATGGTGGACATCGCCGTCCTTTCACCTGATCCGACAAGGGCGGCAGCCACCGGCCGGGCAGGCGGACAAGACAGTGATGGGGCCTCTGGCCAGGCTCTTATGAAGTCACGCCAGCCCGCTCGGTGGATGCACACGAGCGTCTCCCGGCCAGGGCCGACAGATCCCGTTGAGGACCCAAGGTCAGTCAGTCGCTGGGTCAGACCCCGCCGGGAGACGCTCACGAACATCATCACTGTCAGTCGCCGACCTGGTGTTCCACGCGGTGGCGGAGGTACGCGTCGGGGTGGGACCGGGCTATCGCCACCGCCGTGTCCACCAGGTCGTGCAGCTCCGCAGGGTAGACGGACTTCCGCAGCGGCAGCCCCGGCAGGATGCAGCGCCGGACGTCCACGTGCTCGTTGCCGACGAACTCGCGCAGGGCGGCCTCGTGCCACTCGGCGACCACGTCGGAGCTGTCGTCGGTCTCGGCCTGACGGGTGGCTCCGCCGCTCTCCGCGCGTACGGCGGGCATCCGCGGGGACAGGGCCGACCAGTACCAGGCCCGCGCGGCGCCTGCCCGCTGAGGGTCCGTGCCCGTACGCAGGTAACCCAGCAGCGCGATGCGGACGCGCCGCTGCCCGAAGGCGTTCAGGGCGGGCTCGACGAACCAGCGGTTGAAGCTCGGGTCGGGCTCGTGGACGGCTGCCCTGAGCAGCACGTCGAAGGACGCCTCGGAAAGGACGATGCCGTGCCGGCAGGCGTGACGGACCGCCGCCCGGACGACGTGTCCCCGGGCCCGGAGGTCCTCGTACTCCGTGACCGGAGGGACGTCGAGCCCGAGGCTCCGGACCACGTTCTCCAGGCACGCCCCGTAGACGTCCTGCCGATGCTCCGTGCGCCCCGGCAGCGCCATGAACGCCCGCACCGGCTCCGCCTGTCCCCCTGCAGTCATCCCGCCCCCTGAAGCCGTGCCCGTACGGGCATGTGATCCGACGTTCCTACCAGGATGGCAACCTTGAAGCATGAACGATGCCGCCCCGGCGCCCACCCCCGCGCCCGCGCCCCGACGTGCCCGTGTCCGTGCCCCCGAGCTGACCGGCAAGGGCGGCTGGATCAACACTGGCGGGAAGGATCTGAAGCTCGCCGACTTCCGGGGTCGCACATTGATCCTCGATTTCTGGACGTTCTGCTGCATCAACTGCCTGCACGTGATCGACGAGCTGCGCGAGCTGGAGGAGAAGCACCCGGACACGCTGGTCGTCGTCGGCGTGCACTCGCCGAAGTTCGTGCACGAGGCCGAGCACCCGGCCGTCGTGGACGCCGTCGAGCGCTACGGCGTGCACCACCCGGTGCTGGACGACCCCGAACTGGCGACGTGGAAGCAGTACGCGGTGCGGGCGTGGCCGACGCTGGTGGTGGTGGACCCGGAGGGGTACGTCGTCGCGCAGCACGCCGGGGAGGGGCACGTACACGCCATCGAGCGGCTGGTCGCGGAGCTGGAGGCGGAGCACGCGGCGAAGGGGACGCTGCGGCGCGGCCCGGGGCCGTACACGCCGCCGGAGCCGGTGGCGACGCACCTGCGGTTCCCGGGGAAGGCGCTGCGGCTGCCGTCGGGCAACCTGCTCGTCTCGGACACGACGCGGCACCGGCTGGTGGAGCTGGCGCCGGACGGCGAGACGGTGGTGCGGCGGATCGGGAGCGGGGAGCGGGGGTTCGCGGACGGGTCCGCGGACTCGGGGGCCCGGTTCAACGAGCCGCAGGGGCTGGCGCTGCTGCCGTCGGGGGCGGTGGCGGTGGCGGACACCGTGAACCACGCGATCCGGGCCGTCGACCTCGGCACCGGGTCGGTGACGACGCTGGCGGGGACCGGGCGGCAGTGGTGGCAGGGCTCGCCGGCGTCGGGGCCGGGGCGGGAGGTCGACCTGTCGTCGCCGTGGGACGTGGCGTGGTTCGACGGCCGGCTGTGGATCGCGATGGCGGGGGTCCACCAACTGTGGACGTACGACCCGGAGACCGGCACGGTGGCGGCGGCGGCCGGCACGACGAACGAGGGGCTGCAGGACGGGCCGGCGGACGAGGCGTGGTTCGCGCAGCCGTCGGGTCTTGCGGCGGCGGGCGGCCGGCTGTGGATCGCGGACGCCGAGACGTCGGCGCTGCGCTGGCTGGAGCCGGGCGCCGGGCCGGGGGAGCCGGCACGGGTGCACACGGCGGTCGGCACCGGGCTCTTCGACTTCGGCCACCGCGACGGCCCGGCCGGCGAGGCGCTGCTCCAGCACCCGCTGGGCGTCACGGCCCTGCCCGACGGCTCGGTGGCGGTCTCGGACACGTACAACCACGCCCTGCGCCGCTACGACCCGGCCACCGGCACGGTGACCACCCTGGCGACGGACCTGCGGGAGCCGTCGGACGCGGTGGTCGACGGCGACGAGTTCGTGGTCGTGGAGTCGGCCCGCCACCGCCTGACCCGCCTGCGGCTGCCGGAGGAGGCGGTACGGGTCGCGCCGGTGGCGCACCGCACGCAGCGGGCGGCGACGGACGTGGCACCGGGCAGCCTGTCGCTGGACGTCGTCTTCCACGCCCCGCGGGGCCAGAAACTCGACACCCGCTACGGCCCGGCGACGCGCCTGCTGGTGAGCGCCACGCCGCCGTCGCTGCTGGCGGCCGGCGAGGGCGCGGGCACGGACCTGACCCGCGAGGTGGTCCTGTCGGCGGACGGCCCGGGGGAGGGCGTGCTGCACGTCTCGGCGATGGCGGCGAGCTGCGACGACGACTCGGCGGTGGAGTACCCGGCGTGCCACGTACACCAGCAGGACTGGGGGGTGCCGATCCGGGTCACGGGGTCGGGGACGGGACGGCTGGCGCTGATCCTGGCGGGGATGGACGAGGGGGAGGAAAAGGAAGAGGGAGTCGCTTAGTGGAGAAACGACCCTGCATCGGTGCAGGCCAGATAGGCTAGGCCATATGAGTGAGCGCGACGAGCTTCGCAGTGTGTGGAGACCCTGGAGGCCCGCGTGGACGCCGTCCACGACCGGATTTCGCAGGCCCAGGCGATGGTCGCCATAAACGATCGGGACGTCGCGGATCTGAAGCTCGAAATGCGGGCGCACCGGAAGTCGCTGCAGGCTCTGCGTGAGACGCAGTTGGAGCAGGGCGAGCGGATCGACGCGCTTGACGCCAAGGTGACCAACGGCTTCGCTACCGTCTTGGCCGCCGTCCAGGCCCTCGCGGACCGCCTGCCCGAGGAGCCCACCTCCTAGTCCGCCGGGATGCCGAACCACCTCAGGTGGATCGGCCGCGCCCCCGGGGCGGCGTCCTCGGGGGTGTGGCGGTACTTCGCCAGCAGCTTCAGGTAGTCGTCGTGGAAGGCGTCCAACTGCTCCTTCGTCAGATGGCTCAGCCCGCGTGACCCCCGCATCCACCCCTCTTCCCCACCCCCTGCCGCCTGCTCGCCCTGCTCCGCCGCGAACCGCCGCGCCAGCTCCAGGTCCTCCGCCCCGCGCAGTCGGTCCAGTTCCGCGATGACCGCCCGCTCCCCCGCCGTGACGTCGTCCATCGGCGGGCGGCGGATGTCCAGCCCCGGCACGCCGCGCCACCAGCGCTCGCGGCCCGCCGACCGCTCCGGGATGTCCTCGATGAGGCCGCCGCGCTCCAGCATGCGCAGGTGGTAGCTGAGCGTTCCCGTGTTCTCGTCCAGCGCCGCCGCGAGCGTCGTCGACGTCGCCGGGCCGTGCACCGAGAGGTGGCGCAGGATGCGCAGCCGCAGCGGGTGCGCGAGCGCCTTGAGCGCCTCCGGGCTGCTGACCTTGCGCCGCTCGTCCGTCATGGGCGGCAGTTTATCCACAGGTTCCTCTGCAGAGCTTTCTTTGCAGAGAAAGCTCTGCAATGCTGGGGTCATGACGAAGATGACGAAGAAGACGAAGAAGACGAAGAAGACGAAGAAGACGAAGAACTGGAACCGCCGGTCGTCCGGAGCGGGCGCGGCCCGCTTCGCGGCCACCGCGCTCACCGCCCTGCTCGCCGTCCTCACCGCCGGCGCTGCCCCGGCCCCCGCCGCCGCCCCCGCCGTCGACGCGAAGGCGGGCCCGTCCGGGACCGGGTTCGACTTCGGCGCCTGCCCGGCGGTGGCCGAGCTGCCTGCCGGCGCCGAGCCCGGGACCTGGCGGTGCGAGGTGATGCACGCGACGGGGCGGCTGCGCATCGGGGGCGTGGACGAGCCGATTGAGCGGCCGATGACGGTGACGTTCGCGGAGGGCCGGGTCGACGGCGCGTATGCGCAGGTGTTCGGGGAGATGACCGCCGAGCCGATACGGGTCGGGGGGACCCCGCTGACGCTCACCCCGCAGTACGGGGGGTACAGCGACTTCGAAGCCGACGACGTCCGCCGCGGCGAGCTGGACCTGACTCTCGCGGTCGGCGGCCCGCTGCTGCCGGAGGGCTGCGCCATAGGCGGGGCGGCCACGGAGCCGGTTCACCTCGTTCTGAAGGACACCCGCCCCACGGAGGTGATATCCGAGGACCCGCTGATGGTCTCCTTCGGCGCCGCGGACACCGGGTTCGCCGTCCCGGGCACCGACGGCTGCGGACGCCTGGGCGGCCGGATCCTGGACCGGGTGCTGGGTCTGCCGGCTCCGGCGGGGGAGAACGCGCTCGAACTCGACGCCACGGTGGCCATCAGGCCGTACGCGTAACGCCGCACCGGCACCGCCGGGCTCCGGTCGCCCGCTCGCCGGACAGCATCCGGCCGCCCGGGCCCACGACTACGGTCCGCCTACGACTGCCGCCCGCGCGATCCGGTGCGCAGGCCGCCCTCCAGCCCGCATCCGACGCATGAAAGGAGGTCGGGTCCCGTCGGGTCACTCCGTCAGGAACGACGCCAGCGCGCTGGCCAGCAGGTGCGGGTCCTCCGCGCCGCACAGCTCCCGCGCGGAGTGCATCGAGAGGATGGCCACCCCGATGTCCACGGTCGTGATCCCGTGGCGGGCCGCCGTGAGGGGGCCGATGGTCGTGCCGCAGGGCATCGCGTTGTGGGAGACGAACGTCTGCCACGGCACCCCGGCCCGTTCGCAGGCGGTGGCGAGGATCCCGCGGCCGGCGCCGTCCGTGGCGTAGCGCTGGTTGACGTTGACCTTGAGGATCGGGCCCGCGTTCGGCATCGGGTGGTGGCCCGGCTCGTGGCGCTCGGAGTAGTTCGGGTGCACGGCGTGGCCGGTGTCGGAGGAGAGGCAGACGGAGCCGGCCAGGGCGCGGGCGGTGTCCTCGTACGAGCCGCCGCGGGCGGCGACGGTGCGGCGCAGGACGGTGCCGAGGAGGGGGGCCTCCGCGCCGGTGTCGGACTGGCTGCCGGTCTCCTCGTGGTCGAAGGCGGCCAGCACGGGGATGGTGGTCGGCGGGGTGCCGGCGCCCCCCATGGCCCTGCCGGCATGGGGGGTACCCCCAGCCGCGGCGGTGAGGGCGGCGACGCCGGCGTGGACGGAGAGGAGGTTGTCCATGCGCGGGCCCGCGAGCAGTTCGCGGTCGCGGCCGAGGTAGGCGGGGGGCTCGACGCTGTGGACCATCAGGTCCCAGCCGATGATGTCGCCCGCCGCGACCCCGGCCTCCGCGGCGAGGAACTCGACGAGGTCACCCTCGCGTACGTCACCGAGACCCCAGATCGGCGTCGTGTGGCGCTGCTTGTCGAGCTTGAGGCCCTCGGGGCCCACCTGCCGGTCGAGGTGGATGGCCAACTGCGGTACGCGCAGCAGCGGCCTGTCGACGTTGACCAGCCGCGTCTCCGGGCCGCCCGCCCCGCGGGCACCGCCCGCGGCGTCCCCGCCGCCCGCGCCCGCGCGCGTCGCGCCAGGCCGCAGCGTCAGCCGGCCGGCCAGCCCCAGGTCCCGGTCCAGCCAGCTGTTCAGCAGCGGTCCGCCGTAGACCTCCACCGCGATCTGCCGCCAGCCGTGCGCGCCGGTGTCCGGCACCGGCTTGACCCGCAGGTTGGGCGAGTCCGTGTGGGCGCCGACGATGTGGAAAGGGGTCTCGGGGGCGGCGCCCTCGGGTACGTACCAGGCGATGAGCGCGCCGCCGCGCAGCACGTAGCGTCCGCCGGCCGTCGCGTCCCAGGCGTCGGTCTCCCGGACCTGCGTGAACCCGGCTTTGTCCAGTCGTCGGGCGGCCTCCGCCACGGCGTGGTAGGGGGTGGGAGAGGCGGCGAGGTAGCCGGCGAGGTCGTCGGTGTGGCTGCGGTCGAACCGGGGCGGAGGCGCAATGGTCATGTCCACAGCCTAAGACGTGGGTGAGAAGCGGAATCGAGCCATTGCCTTTGCCGAATCGTTGTCTTACGTTCTTCCGGGTGTGCGGCGCCTGATACCAGTGAGGTACGGCCGTCCGCACGGGGGGAGCGAAGGACAGGTACGGGCGAAGGAAGGGTGGCAAAGGCCCCATGGGAGTCGTGAACACGGGCATCAAGCGCAGAGCGCGGCTGCTGGGCGAGGCGCTCCGGCCGCCGCGGCAGTTGACGGGCCCCGGCGCGGACGCGGCGGCCCCCGCCGCGCAGGTGGCGCCCGAGGCTGCGACCCCGCAGAAGAACCCGCAGAAGACGCCGGAGAAGGCCAAGCCGAAGGGGCCGCGCCCGCCCAAGAAGACGGTCGCGCTGGAGTATGGGGTGGCCGCCGCGCCCCGGCAGGTCGAGGCGCCGGTCTTCGTGCTCGCGCCGGTGCGCTCCGGCTCGACCCTGCTGCGCATGCTGCTCAACAGCCACTCGCGCATACGCGCTCCGCACGAGCTGCACCTGCGCACCCTGGGCGTGGAGCTGACCCCCGGCTTCTCCGACCAGTCCATGCTGGAGCTGGGCCTGGACAAGGCGGAGCTGGAGCACGTGCTCTGGGACCGGGTGCTCCACCTGGAGCTGGAGCGCAGCGGCAAGGACGTAGTCGTCGACAAGACCCCGGGCAACGTGTGGACCTGGGAGCGGCTGAGGCACGCCTGGCCGAAGGCGAAGTTCCTGTTCCTGCTGCGCCACCCCGAGGGCGTCGTCAGCTCGCTGGAGAACCGCAAGTCCAACACCGCCACCCGCGCGCAGAACGAGGCGAACGCGCTGAAGTACTTCGAGCCGCTGGAGCGGGCCAGGACCGAGCTCGACGGCCACACCCTCACGTACGAGGACCTGACCTCTGACCCGGAGCGGGTCATGCGGGACGTGTGCGCGTACCTGGGCGTGGAGTTCGAGGCGTCGATGCTGGAGTACGGCGAGCAGGACCACGGCCGGCTCCGGCCCAACCTCGGCGACCGCAGCGACAACATCAAGTCGGGCAGGATCCAGGCGGCCCGCACGTTCGACGAGGGTGCCGCCGAGCTGTCGCCGGAGCTGGCGGCGTACGCCTCTGCCTGGGGCTACCGGGACTGACCCCGCCCCCCGTCCCGCAGCAGAGACGCGACGCCAGCGGCGCGCAGCCCGTACGGGCCGCGCGCCGCTGGTCTTCCCTGCGTCTCGTACCGCCTCAGAACGCGGCCTCGTCCAGCTCCATCAGCGACTGGTCCGTGCTCTCCGCCAGCGACCGCTGCACCCCGACACCCGGCAGCACGTTCCGCGCGAAGAACGCCGCCGCCGCGATCTTGCCCTGGTAGAACGCCTCGTCCTTCGCCGCGGCCGTCGGCAGCTTCTCCGCCGCCACCGCCGCGCCCCTGAGCAGCAGGTAGCCGATCACGACGTCGCCGGAGGCGAGCAGCAGCCGGGTGGTGTTGAGGCCGACCTTGTAGATCGACTTCACGTCCTTCTCGGTGGCCGCGAGGTCGGCCAGCATCACCCCGACGATGGCCTCCAGGTCCACCGCCGCCTTGGCCAGCTCGTCCCGCGCGGCGGCCAGTTGCTCCCCGCCGACCGCCTCGGCCAGGAACTTCTTGATCTCTTCGGCCAGCGAGGTCAGCGCCTGCCCCTGGTTGCGGACGATCTTCCGGAAGAAGTAGTCCTGCCCCTGGATGGCGGTGGTGCCCTCGTAGAGGGTGTCGATCTTCGCGTCGCGGATGTACTGCTCGATCGGGTACTCCTGCAGGTAGCCGGAGCCGCCGAAGGTCTGCAGCGACTGGGCGAGCTGCTCGTACGACTTCTCCGACCCGTACCCCTTGACGATGGGCAGCAGCAGGTCGTTCAGCGCCTGCTGCGCGGTGACGTCCTCGCCCGCGGCCTGGCGGACCTGGATGGTGTCCTGCACGGAGGCGGTGTAGAGGACGAGGGCGCGCATGCCTTCGGCGTACGCCTTCTGCGTCATCAGCGAGCGGCGCACGTCCGGGTGGTGCGTGATGCTCACGCGCGGCGCGGTCTTGTCGGTGAACTGCGCCAGGTCCGGGCCCTGGATGCGCTCCTTGGCGTACTCCAGCGCGTTGAGGTAGCCGGTCGAGAGGGTGGCGATGGCCTTCGTGCCGACCATCATCCGCGCAAACTCGATGATCTTGAACATCTGGCGGATGCCGTCGTGCTTCCCGCCGAGCAGCCAGCCCTTGGCGGGGTGTTGGTCACCGAAGGTCAGCTCGCAGGTGTTGGAGACCTTCAGCCCCATCTTGTGCTCGACGTTGGTGGCGTAGACGCCGTTGCGCTCGCCCAGCTCGCCGGTCTCCCAGTCGAAGTCGTACTTCGGCACGATGAACAGGCTCAGCCCCTTCGTGCCGGGCCCCGCGCCCTCCGGGCGGGCCAGCACGAAGTGCACGATGTTCTCCGACATGTCGTGCTCGCCGGAGGTGATGAAGCGCTTCACGCCCTCGATGTGCCACGAGCCGTCGGGCTGCTCCAGCGCCTTCGCACGCCCGGCGCCCACGTCGGAGCCGGCGTCCGGCTCGGTGAGCACCATCGTCGAGCCCCAGCGCTGCTCCACCATCAGCCGCGCGATCTTGCGCTGCTCCTCGGTGCCCTCGTCGTACAGCACGCCGGCGAAGGCGGGACCGGAGGCGTACATCCACACGGCCGGGTTCGCGCCCAGCACCATCTCGGCGTACGCCCAGATCAGCGACGACGGCGTCGCCGTGCCGCCGATCTCCTCCGGGATGCCCAGGCGCCACCACTCGGCGTCCATGTAGGTCTCGTACGACTTCCTGAAGGCCGCCGGGACGGCGGCGGTGTGCGTCTCGGGGTCGAAGACCGGGGGAGTGCGGTCGCCGTCGGCGAAGGACTCGGCCAGGTCGTTCTCGGCCAGCCGGGCGATCTCGGTGAGCACGCTCCGCGCGGTCTCGGTGTCCATGTCCCCGAAGGGGCCCGTGCCGTAGACGTCGCCGCGGCCCAGCACCTCGAAGAGGTTGAACTCGATGTCCCGGAGGTTCGACTTGTAGTGGCCCATGCGCAGGCTCCGTATCAGGCAAAAGGGGTCAGCGACCATCCATAGTGCTACCCGTCAGTAATAAAATGCAACCCTCCTCTTCTCACATCCGTTCGACTGGCGGAGTCCCCACCCCGGCCCCGCCGGCGCGGCTAGGCTTGCATGCATGTACGGCTACGACCAGTCCGCCGGTTACGGCGCCCCGCCGGGCCACCCCCAGGCGCCCCCGCCGGGGCACCCCCAGGCGCACCAGTACGCCGCGCCGCCCCCCGGGCCGTACGACCAGCCCGCCCCCGGCTACGCCGAGCAGCCCCTCTACCCCGAGCCGTCCCAGCCCGCCCCGCCGTCCCTGGCCGACGCGGTCAAGGCGTTCACCGGCGGGATCCTCACCTCCGAGGACTTCCAGCAGATCTTCGCCACCTCCAAGATCTACTGCCCCCGCGGCGACAACCCGGGCTTCCTCGCCCTGCACAACACCCAGCAGCCGGTGATCCCGCTCTTCAGCTCGCTGAAGGAGCTGCGCCGCTATGCGGGCCGGGAGTCGAAGTACTTCACGGTCACCGGCGCCGAGGTCATCGACCTGCTGCCCACGGGGTACGGCTTCGTGCTCGACATCGAGGGCGACCACCGGATGGTCGTGGACGCGAAGGCGGTCGAGGAGATGGTCGACTTCGCGATGCGCCGCATGTACGGCTGAACCCGCGCACCCGGTCCTCCGTCGCAGAGGCGAACCGACCGACTGTGCGGCCCGTCACCCCGGCGCCGCCCATCGGAAGGTGCACCCGGTCCCCTCACCGCCAAACCCGGGGCGTCACCCGGTCTGTGGCGCAATGACAGACAATGTCCAGGTAGCTGACTATCATGGCGAGCACAGCGCGCCTGGGATGTGCGATTCCGTCCATGGTCCTCGCGTGTACGCGCTGGTGGAGGCGAAGCAGCGATGCACTCCGAGTCCGGGCGGGGTGGCAGACCCGGCGAGACGCCCGGCGCGGCGGTAGACGATGACCTGCGACTGGAATGGGTGGCCGGTCTGCCCGTCGATGCCGACGTGACCAGGGTCTTGGGGCTGGCTCTGCCGCATGCGGTCGCCGGAGCGGTCGGCCTGGGCGGACTGGTCCACCTGGCCGGTCGTGAGCCGGGCACGCTCGATCTGGCCGCGGCCATCGGCCTGCCCCCCGACCTGACCGGAGCGTGGGACCATCTCGGTGACGCGGCCACGCCGGGGCTCGCCCCGGCCCGCGCGGTCGCCACCGGGCGCCCCGTCTGGTCACAGGTTCGCCCCGATACCCCGGACAGAACGCAGGGACACCCGCGGGGTGTGCTGTCCGTGCCTCTCAGGGCCGGCGGCGACGTGATCGGCGCCCTGTCCGTCCTGGCCGACCGTGAGCCGCCGCGGGACCGCGTCCACTACCTGGGCCAGGTGGCCGCCCTGGTCGGGGACCGGCTGGCCAGCGCCCGGCGCTGGCGCAGCAGCGGAACTCATCAGTGGTGGGAGATCGGCACCGATGAGATCCCCGCCGAGCACCGGCTGATGCGTGCGGTGCGGGCCGGCCGCTGGTCCTGGGACCTGAGCACGGGACTGCTCGACACGGACGAGGTCGCGGATTCGCTCCTCGTCAAGGCCGGAATCGATCGGCATGACTGGGATCGCCATATCCTCACGTGGCTGGCTCACATCTATCCCGCTGACCGGGGCCAGGTGGAGCAGGAGATCGCGCGTTCCCGGCGTGAGGACTCGGCGTATGTGGTGGAGTACCGCGTGCAGGACTCCGCCGGTCGGCTCTCGTGGCTGCTGGTCTGCGGCTGGTGGGAGCACGACGACACCGGGCGGCTCGTCCGCATGGTCGGATACACCTGGGACGTCACGGACCGCCGCAGCTCGGAGGCGTGGCTGGCCGGACTGACCGACTCCTACCCGCTGCCCACCTACGTGATCGCCGCTGACGACCGCGTGACCTGGTGTAACGCGGTCGCACGCGAGGTGGCGGCCCTCCGGCAGGTCGAGATCGTGGGCCGTGTCCCGTGGGAGGTGTTTCCCGAGCTTCGCGCACAGGGAGTGCCGGACGTCCTGGCCGCTGCCCGGGCCGCTCCGGGCCGCCCCGCCACCAAGACCGTGACGTCCTGGGAGGCGTTCCGCGGCGATTCCGGCGGGCTCGGGCACTACGAGGTGAACGCCGTCGGCATCACCGACTATGTGGTCGTCACGCTGACCGATGTGACGGACAAGGCGGAGGCCGCCGAGGCGGCGGCCGAGCGGCGCGAGCGCCTGACCGGCCTCAACGCGGCATTGATCCAGGCGCGCACCCCGCGGCACGTCGTGGACGCCGTCCTCACCCACGTGGTGCCCCTGCTCTCCGCTGACAGCGCGTTGATCCATGATCTGACCGGGCCGGAACCGCAGGTCGCCGGCTCGCGCGGGTGTTCGCCGGAGCTCCTGCGCCAGATCGCCACGCTCAGTTGGCAGGAGCGCATGGAGGCCCGCGCCGTCGCCTTCGCGCAGATCCAGTTGGTGAAGTCCGTCGGCGAGCTCGCCGAGCGGTGGCCGCACCTGGTGCCGCTCGCCCGGATGGGCCGAGGCCAGGCCTGGGCGATCGTGCCGCTGGTGACGGCGGACGCGCAGGTCGGCAGTGTGGTCCTGGGCTGGCACACCCCCCACGTCTTCGACGGGGAGGAGGAGGCCCTGCTGGGCACGGTCGCGGTGGCCGTCGCGGCGGCCTTCGCGCGGGCCGCTGAGTTCCGGGAAGCCCAGCAGCGGGCCGAGCGGTTGCAGCACGAGCTGATGCCGGGCCGGCTGCCCGCGCTCACCGCGGCGTCCGCGGCCGCGCAGTACCGCACCGCCAGTACGGCGGGCATCGGCGGCGACTGGTACGACGCCATCGCCTTGCCCGGCGGCCGCACCCTGGCCGTCGTCGGTGACGTCGCCGGCGACGGTATCGACGAGCCGGTCGTGATGGGCATCCTCCGTCAGGCCATTGCGGCCATCGCGGCCATGGATCTCGTGCCCGACGAGTTGCTCGCCTACGCCAACGACGTCACGCTGAGGCTGGGGAGCGTGCAGGCCACGGTCCTGCTCGCGTCGTACGACCCGACAACCGGCGTGCTGTCCCTGACCAGCTCCGGACACCCGCCTCCGCTGATGATGGCGCCCGGCCGGCCGCCGGCCGTTCTGGACATGCCCATCGGCAAGCCGTTGGGGCTGCCGCACGTGCCACCGGAGGTGGCCGAGGTCACCGTGCCCGACGGGACGCTTCTCACCCTGTACACGGATGGGCTGCTCGGTCTGGACGACCCGGATCCGGCACGGCTGGCGGAGGTGATCACCCGCCATGCCGTCTCGACCCCCCTGCCGTCGGACCCGGCCAGGCGCGCGCCGTGGCTGGACGACCTGTGCCACTCCGCGATGGCCACGCTGCTCCCCGAGACCCGTCCGGATGACGCCGCCCTGCTGGCGCTGACGCTCGGCCGTATCCCGGCCGACCACATCGCCACGTGGGACATGCCGCGCATCCCGGAGTCCGCGCCGACCGCCCGCGCCACGGTCAACGACCGACTGCAGCAATGGGGCCTGGACGCCCTGGTCTGGCCGGCCGACCAGGTGGTCAGCGAACTGGTCGGCAACGCGGTCCGCCACGCCGTCGGCATCGGTGTCAGCGCGGCTCACGCCGCCGTCGGCGACATCCGCGTACGGCTCCTCCGCCTCATGGATCAGTTGGTGATCGAGGTGTACGACGGGTCCAAGGCGGCACCCTACGTCCGTCACCCCTCGTACGATCAGGAGTTCGGTCGTGGGCTGCCGATCGTGTCGGTCCTGGCGCACCGCTGGGGCACCCGCCGCGTCGGCACGGACGAACCGGACGACGCCGACCCCACGACGCCGAGCAAATGCGTCTGGGCGGCGTTGTCCCTGACAGAGGAACGCGACGAGCAAGTGCTCCTGTGAACGGCACGGCCTACCCCGCGGCTGGTACCCGCCGGGCCCGTCCACAGGATGCGGACGGGCGATGACCGGGCGCGCCCCGCGGCGATCGCCGTCGGTCCACACGGTTACCTCCGGGGCCAGGATCTGCATGAGCTGATCCACGTCGCCGCCCAGAGCCGCCTCGACGAAGCGTTCGTGACCTCTTGCTGCACGCGCGGGTGCGTGTCAACTCGCTGCGGCAGGCCGGCTCTGTGCTGGCCGGCGCCGTGATCGGTGCTGTGCTGCAGACGCAGATCGCCTCCTCCCTGACCGAGGAGGCGCGCCGGCAGGCCACCGCGCTGCCCGAGGAGTACCGGGACGGCTTCGTCGCCGGCTTCGCCGACTCCGGATCGGCGGGAATGGATGTCGGAGCCACGCAGAACGCCGCCGCCGACCTGCCGGCCGACACGCCGGACGCGGTGGCGACACTGATGCAGGAGTTGGGCGGGCAGGTCTTCGGCCAGGGCTTCGTGGATGCGATGGGGCCGACGATCGGCGTCTCGGTCGCGGTGCTGGCAGCGGGGGCGGTGGCCTGCCTTGCCGGCAAGCGCCACGTCGGTCCGTCCCCAGCTGGCCACGGGCTGCCCGCCGCAGACGACACTCCCGGCGCCGAGGCGGCCACCGACACGGGCGCCGCAACAGGATCCGGGCCTGTGGCCGACCACGCCTGAGAAGGGGAAGGAAGCCACCGCCGTGGCCGGCGGGGTGCGCCCGCGCACCGACGTCACCGTGCACGCCTTGCACGCCGGCCTTCCGCCGCGATCTGAACCGGCTGAAGGCGGCCGTGCTCGCCCTGCTCCCGCCGGCCGCGGCCCTGCTGGGCGGCGCGCCGGGGGCGTTGGCCACCCTGCTCGGGCTGCTCCTGCTCGCGGCACACCCGCATCGCTTCCGCCGCGTGGTCGCCTCGAACACGGGGCTGGAGGAGGGCGGCAGGGACCTCGGCCCGGGCTGGCAGTACCTGGCCACCTGGCTGCAGTACACCCAGCGCACCGAGCACTTCAAGCCCGGCGACGTCGTCCAGGACTTCACCGCCACAGACCTCGCCCCTGAGATCACGGCGGCCTACGACGCGCCGTTCCCCACCGACCCGCACCTCCACGGCGTGCGCCGCTGGGCGGTGCTCATCCCCGTCACCGCCGACGACGAGGCCAACCCGGTGATCCGCGACGCATGGCGGAGGCTGGAGAAGCTGCGTATCCCCTTCATGTGCCTGTTCGGGGAGCTGGACCACGTCACCCGGGGCGACCACACGGCGCTCAGCAGCCGCATCCCCGGCGCGCGGGGGATGCCCCATACTGTCCTGGCAGGCGCCGCCCACTTCCTCCAGGAGGACAGGGCGCCGCAGTTCGCCGCCGCCGTGGACGACTTCATCCGCTGCACGGCCACGCGCAACGGGTAGCCGGCCGCCGTGCGGCGTGGGCAGGACGATGCGCTCCCGCCCACGCCGGTACCGGCACCCGGGCCGGCGCGGTTCGCGCTGCCGGCCGCCCGGCCGTACCGCGTCAGAGGGCCGGACGGTCCTCCTCGTGGAACTGGCACCAGACTTCCTTGCCGTCGCCCCGGGGGTCCGTGCCCCACTCGCCCGACAGCTCCTGGAGCAGGAACAGGCCGCGGCCGGTGGCGGACAGCTCGCCCGGGTGGCGCAGGTGGGGCAGGCCGGTGTCGGTGTCGGCGACGGTCAGGCGCAGGGTGCGGCTGCCGCGGGAGCCGGTGACGTCGGCGTGGATGTCGGCGTCGCTGTCGGTGTGCAGCAGGACGTTGCCGATGAGTTCGGAGAGGACCAGCTCGGCGGAGTCGACCTGCGTGGGGGCGGTCCAGTCGAAGAGCATGGCCCGGAGTTCGTGGCGGGCGTCGGCGGTGCGCTGCTGCTCCGCCTGCGGGACGGTGAGGTGCATACGGCGGCCGGGGCCTGCGGCGGCTTCCGGCGCGCCCTCGCGCGGCGGCAGGTCGCGGCGGATGAGGACGAGTGCGATGTCGTCCTCGCGGCGCTCGGCGTGCGGGCCGGGGTGGGCGTGCGAGCCGGGGCCGCTGACGGCGTCGATGAGCGCGTCGGCCAGCGTCTCCAGGTCGTCGCCGGCGTGCCCGGCGAAGACCCGGCCCAGCCGGTCGCGGCCGGTCTCCAGGTCGTGGCCGCCGGTCTCGATGAGCCCGTCGCTGCACAGCAGCATCAGTTCGCCGGGCTCCAGGACCAGCCGGGTGACGGGGTAGTCGGGGTCCTCGACGATGCCGAGGGGCAGGCCGCCCTCGGTGGGGCGGACGAGCAGGGTGCCGTCGCCGATGCCCATCGCCGGGTCGAGGTGGCCGGCGCGGGCGAGGGCGAGGGTGCCGGTGGCCGGGTCGGCCTTGACGTAGAGGCAGGTGGCGAAGCGGGGGTCGGCGTCCGGGGGCAGGGTGTCGCCGCCGAGGCCCTCGCGCTCGTTGAGCTGGGTGAGGAAGGCGGAGGCGCGGGTGAGCACGGCGTCGGGGTGGTGGCCTTCGGAGGCGTACGCGCGGATGGCGATCCGCAACTGGCTCATCAGCCCGGCGGCGCGGACGTCGTGGCCCTGGACGTCGCCGATGACCACGGCCGTCCTGCCGGACGGCAGGGGGATCACGTCGTACCAGTCGCCGCCGATCTCCAGCCCGCCGCCGGTCGGCACGTAGCGGGCGGCGACGGTCATGCCCGGCGTCGGCGGCACCTCCTCGGGCATCAGGCTGCGCTGCAGCCCGGCGGAGAGTTCGCGCTCGGACTCGTGCACCTGCGCACGGGACAGCGCCTGCGCCAGCATGCGCGCCACGGTGGTGAGCACGGAACGCTCGTCGGGCGTGAAGGGCGTGGGGTGGGAGAAGGCCACCAGCCACACGCCGATGGGCCGGCCGGCCACGATCAGCGGTACGTACGCCCACGAGCGCATGCTCAGCCGGCCGACGAACCGCCACGCGCCGGGGAAGCGGCGGCTGTACTCCTCGGAGCCCGAGACGTAGACTGCGCGGCCGGTGCGGGCGGCGACGGCGTGGGGGTAGTCGGAGTCGAGGGGGATGTTGGCGTAGAAGTCCCCGTCCTCGGGGCGGTAGCCGTGCTGGCCCATGACGGTGAGGGTGTCGTCCGCGACGCGGAAGACGACCATGGCGTCGGGCGAGAAGCCCGGCATCGACAGGGAGGCGGTGACGCGCAGCACCTGGTCGGTGCCGCGGGACTCGGCCAGCGCCCGGCCGGCGTCGAGCAGGAACGCCTCGCGGGACAGCCGCCAGTCGCTGGTCAGCGGCGATGGCGGGGAGGTGCCGGCGATGGCGCCGGGCAGGGGCTCGACGACCTCCTGGACGGTGCCGGACATCAGCGCGCCGTCGGGCCCGCGGGCCGTGCCGGGCTCGCGCGGGCCGGCGGGTCGCGTACGCCCGCCCCTGCCGCCTCCCGCGCGCCCCGGCATGCCGGGCCTCCCGGCCGCCGCCCGCCCGTCGCTGAACGGCCGCATCCTGGTCCGTACGACGCGCAGCACCGTCCCCCGCTCGTCCACGACCCGCAGTTGCGCCTCCGCCACGGTGCCTTCCGTGCACGCCAGGTCCATCGCCCCGGCCAGCTCCACGTAGTCCACCCCGTGGCAGCGGGCGCGCACGACGGCGGCCGTCGTCTCCGTCTGCCGGGCGGGCAGCCCGACGAGCCGAGCGGCCTCGGCGTCCATGGTCACGGCGCCGGAGGCGACGTCCCAGCTCCACACCCCGGTGCCGACGGCGGCCAGGACCTCCTCGGTGTGCATTGCCCTATTTTAAGGTGATTGACCCCGTGCGGCCGGGGAGGCCGGGGACGGTAGTCTGGGCGGGCTGGAACACTCTCCTGGCCGAATCGGCGCCGCCCCGGCGCCGCACCGGCGACGCCCCGGCGGCAAGTCAGTGCCGACGAGTCCGACGAACTGGATGGATGATGCACCCGTACCGGTCCCACACCTGTGGCGAGCTGCGCGCGAGCGACGTCGGCGGCGACGTCCGCCTGTCCGGCTGGCTGCACAATAGGCGCGACCTGGGCGGCATCCTCTTCATCGATCTGCGCGACCACTACGGCATCGTCCAGCTCGTCGCCCGCCCCGGCACTCCCGCGAACGAGGCGCTGGCGCACCTCACCAAGGAGACCGTCGTACGCATCGACGGCAAGGTCGTCTCCCGCGGCGCCGACAACGTCAACCCCGAGCTGCCCACCGGCGAGATCGAGGTCGAGGTCGCCGAGGTCGAGGTGCTGGGCGCCGCCGAGCAGATCCCGTTCACGATCAACGCCGAGGACGGCGTCGGCGAGGAGCGCCGGCTGGAGTACCGCTTCCTCGACCTGCGCCGCGAGCGCATGCACCGCAACATCATGCTGCGTACGGCGGTCGTCACGGCCATCCGGCAGAAGATGACGGCCCTCGGCTTCAACGAGCTGACCACCCCGATCCTCTCGGCCACCTCCCCCGAGGGCGCCCGCGACTTCCTGGTCCCCTCCCGGCTGCACCCCGGCTCGTTCTACGCGCTGCCGCAGGCCCCGCAGCAGTTCAAGCAACTGCTGATGATGGCCGGGTTCGACCGCTACTTCCAGATCGCGCCCTGCTTCCGCGACGAGGACGCGCGCGCCGACCGCTCGCCCGGCGAGTTCTACCAGCTCGACATGGAGATGAGCTTCGTCGAGCAGGAGGACGTCTTCGCCGTCATCGAGAAGGTGATGACGGAGCTGTTCGAGGAGTTCGGCGACGGCCGGCACGTCACGTCGCCGTTCCCGCGGGTCCCGTACCGCGAGGCGATGACGAAGTACGGCTCGGACAAGCCGGACCTGCGCGCGGAGCTGGAGCTGGCGGACGTCACGGACGTCTTCGCCGGCAGCGAGTTCAAGGCGTTCGCCGGCAAGCACGTGCGGGCGCTGCCGGTGCCGGCCGTGCAGGACCAGCCGCGCAAGTTCTTCGACGCCCTCGGCGACTTCGCCGTCGAGCAGGGCGCCAAGGGCCTGGCGTGGGTGCGGGTCGGCGAGGAGGGCGCGCTGACCGGGCCGATCGCGAAGTTCCTCACCGAGGAGAACGTGCGGGTGCTCACCGAGCGCCTGGGTCTGGCCGCCGGGCATGCGGTGTTCTTCGGCGCCGGGGAGACCGACGAGGTCTCCAAGATCATGGGTGCGGTGCGGGTGGAGGCCGCGAAGCGCGCCGGGCACTTCGCCGAGGACGTCTTCCGGTTCTGCTGGATCGTCGACTTCCCGATGTTCGAGAAGAACGAGGACACGGGCGAGATCGAGTTCTCGCACAACCCGTTCTCGATGCCGCAGGGCGGCATCAAGGCGCTGGAGAGCCAGGACCCGCTGGACGTGCTCGCGTACCAGTACGACATCGTCTGCAACGGCGTCGAGCTGTCCTCGGGCGCGATCCGGAACCACGAGCCCGAGATCATGTTCAAGGCGTTCGGCATCGCCGGATACACCAAGGACGAGGTGGAGCGCGAGTTCGGCGGCATGCTGCGCGCGTTCCGCTTCGGCGCCCCGCCGCACGGCGGGATCGCGCCCGGCATCGACCGCATCGTGATGCTGCTGGCCGACGAGCCGAGCATCCGCGAGACGATCGCCTTCCCCCTCAACGGCAACGCGCAGGACCTGCTGATGGGCGCGCCCAGCGAGGTCGACGAGGCCCGCCTGCGCGAGCTGCACATCGCGCTGCGCAAGCCCCAGCCGAAGTAGCGGGCAGAGGCTTTCTCACCGGCGTACGGGCCGGGGCGCCCGGCGGGCCCCCGGCCCGTGGTGGTGCCAGGTACACCCCCGGGACGGGTGGCCATCCCATGGGCCGCGCGGGCGCGGATTCCTAGGTTGATGTCATCAGACATCGCAGAGGGGAATCCGTCCCATGTGGGCCATGGCCATCCGTACGCTCCGCCACAGAACCGCCGCGCTTTCGGCGACCTTCCTGGCGCTCTTCCTGGGCACGGTCATCGTGATGACCTGCGGTGGTCTGCTGGAGACCGGCGTACGCAACAACGCGCCGGCGCAGCGGCTCGCGGCTGCCGACCTCGTCGTCACCGGCGACCGTGAGCTGCCCCGCGGCGACGAGACCGCCGTCCTCGACGAGCGCCCCCCGCTGGACGACTCCCTGACCGCGGCCGTACGCGACGTCCCCGGCGTCGAGCGGGCCGTGGCCGAGCGGGTCTTCGACGCCGCCGTCCTCGGCGACAGGGCCGGTACGGGCTCGGCCCCTGACGCGCAGGGCCACGGCTGGTCCTCCGCCGCCGTCACCCCGTACGAGCTGACCGCCGGCCGGGCGCCGCAGGGCCCGCGCGACGTGGTGCTCGACGAGGCCACCGCCCTCGCCTACGGCGTCCGCCCCGGCGACGAGGTGCGCGTCGCCGCGCAGGGCGGCGCCGCGGCGTACCGCCTGACCGGCGTGGTCCGCACCGGGCACGCCGTCGACCGCGGCGCGGTGTTCTTCACCGACGCGCGGGCCCGCGCACTCTCCCCGGCCGTCGCCGACATCGCCGTGATGGCGGCGCCGGGCACCGACCACGGCGCGCTGAAGGACCGCCTCGGTGACGTCGTCGCGGACCGTACCGCCAAGGCCGGGGTTCCGGCCCCGACCCCGGCGAAAGTTGTCTCCGGCGACGACCGCGGCGCCGTCGAGTACCCGGAGGTGCTGACCCGCAAGGAGGACCTCATCGCGGTGGCCGGGGCCTTCGGCGGCATGGCCACCGCCGTCGCGGTCTTCGTCGTCTCCGGCACCGTCGCGCTGTCCGTCGAGCGCCGCCGCCGCGAGTTCGCCCTGCTGCGCACCGTCGGCGGCACCCCGCGCCAACTGCGCCGGCTGCTGCTCGCCGAGACGCTGCTGGTGGCGCTGGCCGCCGCGGCGGCGGGCTGGTTCGCCGGGCCGCCGGCCGGGGAGCGGCTCTTCAAAGAGTTCACCGGCAGCGGCATGGTCTCCGAGGCGGTCGTGTACGAGCAGGGGTGGATCCCCGCCGTCGCCGCGGGCGGGGCGCTGCTGCTGACCGCGCTCGTCGGCGGCCTCATCGGCGGCCGGCGCGGGGTGAAGATCAAGCCCGTCGAGGCGATGGCGGAGGCGTCGCTCGGGACCCGCTGGGCGCACCCGCTGCGTATCGTGCTGGCGCTGGTCTTCCTCGGCGGCGCGATCGCGCTGGGGATCCTCACCTGGGTGCTCTTCGACGGCCCGATCGCGGCCAGTACCGCGGCCCCCACCATGCTCTGCGCCGCCATCGGCCTCGCACTCCTCGCCCCCGGCCTGACGAAGCTGTGCACCCTGCTGATCTCCGGCCCCATCCGGGCGGTCACCGGTGCGAGCGGCGAGCTGGCCGTCGCCACCGCCCGGTCCCGCGCCGTGCGGATGGCCGGCGTCGTCTCGCCCGTGATGCTGGCCGTCGCCATGGCCGTCGGCAACCTGTACCTCCAGACCACGCAGACCGACGCCGCCCGCGAGGCGTACGCGGAGACCCTGCGCGCCGACGCCGTCGTCGACTCCCCCGCCGGCACCCTCGACCCGGCGCTGGCCGCCGAGGTCCGGGCCGCGGACGGCGTCGCCGCGGCCGGCGCGTACGTCACCAGCACCGGCTGGATCGACGGCATCGGCGACGAGGACGGCGTGCCGCTCCAGGGCATCGACGCCCGCGGCGCCGCGCAGACCACCGCGCTCAAGCCGGTCGCGGGCGAAGTTGCCGACCTCACCGGCCGGACGGTCGCCCTGCCCGCGGGCGCGGCCGACGGCCGCGGCGTCGGCGACACCGTCGAGGTGCGCTTCGGCGACGGCGCCGAGGTCCCGCTGCGGATCGCGGTGCTCTTCGACGGCCGCGCCGGCTACGACACCGTGTTCCTGCCCGCGGACCTCCTCGCCGGGCACACCGACGGCGGCCTGCCGGAGCAGATCCTCGTACGCGCCGAGGACGGCGTCGGCGCCGCCGAGCTGACGGCGAGCCTGGAGAAGGCCCTCGCGGACCACCCGGGCACCGGTGTCACGGACCGCGACGAGCTGATCGAGGCCAACACCGAGGAAACCGAGACCCAGGCGTGGGTCAACTACCTGATCCTCGGCATGATCGTCGCGTACACCGGCATCTCGGTGGTCAACAACCTGGTGCTGTCCGTGTCCGGCCGCCGCCGCGAGTTCGGGCTGCAGCGGCTGGCCGGCGCCACCCGCCGGCAGGTGCTGCGGATGCTGACGATCGAGGCGCTCATCGTCGCCGGGATCGGCGTGGGCCTCGGCACCGCCGCCGCGGCCACCGCGCTGGTGCCGTTCAGCCACGCCGCGGCGGACAGCCTGCTCCCCTCCGGCCCGCTGTCCATCTACGCCGTGACCGTCGCCGGTGCCGTGGCCCTCGCCCTCACCGCCACCCTGGTGCCGGGCTGGGCGGCCCTCCGCACCCGCCCCGCGGAGGCGGCGCTGGCGGAGGAGTGAGCGGAGGCCCGGTTCTGCCCTGGGCCCGCCCAGAGCCAGGGCCCGCCCCGGGGGGCGGGTTCTAGTGATCCCCGCAACACCCTGGAGTTCAGGGAGTTGCGGGGATCGTGGGTTTTGAGGAGCTGAGGGCGAGGTTCTTCGAGGCGCTGGGGCGCGGGAACGGCAGTGTCGCGGGTGCTGCTCGGGCGGTCGGGGTGAATCGGCACACGGCGGCTGGGTGGGCGCGGAAGGCCGGGGTGCGTGGCCGTGGGAAGTCGGG
>NZ_JCANSZ010000080.1:0-22516 GCF_059570535.1 Streptomyces sp. CNP082 | reverse complement strand
GAGAACACCAACGGCCTGCTGCGGCAGTACTTCCCCAAAGGCACCGACCTGTCCGTCCACAGCCCAGAAGACCTCGAACACGTCGCCCAGCAACTCAACCGCCGACCACGCAAAACGCTCGGCTGGAGAACACCAGCCGAGCGCCTGCGTGATCTACTGACGACCACGTAAGCCATCAGGTGTTGCGAGGACCCCGAGAATCTGCCCAGGCGCCGGGCCCTTGTGCGGTGCCGGGGCGGTCCAGGCCCGGGCCCGGACCCCGACCCGGTTCCGGTTTCTCAGGCCCGTGTCTGGGCGGTGAGCAGGCCCCGCAGCCGTGTCGTACGCGGCGGGGCCGGCACCTCCACGAGGCGCCGGGCCAGCGCGGGCCCCGCGCCGTGCACGACGGACAGATGCCGCTCGCCGCGGCCGAACGCCGTGTACGCCCACGCGCGGCTCAGCGCCGCCTCCGCGTCCCCGGGCACGACGACCACCGCGGCCGGCCAGCGCCGCCCCGCCGCCTGGTGCGCGGTCAGCGCCCACCCGTGCCGTACGGCCTCGCCGACCCGGTCCGGGCGGACGACGACGGCGGTGCCGCCGCAGTCGAGGTGCAGCCCGGCGTCGTCACCTTTGGTGACCAGGCCCGGCACGGCGGTGCCGGGGGAGGGGACGTAGACGACGCGGTCGCCCGCGTCGAAGCCGCCGAAGGCGCCGGGGCCGGGGTTCAGGCGCTCCTTCAGCGCCGTGTTCAGCGCCCGGGTGCCGGCGGCGCCGCCGTGCCCTACGGCGATCACCTGCGTGTCCGCGGCGGGCACCCCGACGGCGCGGGGCACGGAGTCCGCGACGAGCTGCACCGTGCGGTGGACCGCCTCGCCGGGGCCCTGCACCGGGACGATCACCACCTCCTTGCCGGGCGCCGCCACGGACTGCAGTTCGCCGGCGCCGACCCCGGAGACCAGCTCGCCGATCGGGCCGGGGTCAGGGGTACGGGACGTCACCCGCGGGCAGACCCGCGCGGCGGCGACGTCCGCGAAGACCCGGCCGGGGCCGGCGGACTCCAGCAGCCCGGGGTCGCCGCTGAGGACCAGCCGGGCGCCGTCGGGCAGCGCCTCGACGAGGGCGGCGGCTGCCTCGGCGTCGAGCTGCGGCGCGTCGAGCACGGCCAGCACGTCGACGGCGAGCACCCCGTCCGCGTCGCGCCCGGGCCCCTCCCGACCGGAGAGGAGCCCGCGCACGGTCACGGCCCCGCCGGGGGCGAGGCCGTCCGCCTCCCCGGCGCCGGGCACGGCGGGCGCCCCGTGGACCTCCAGACCGGCTGGCGGCGGTGCCGGGTGCCCGGGGCCGGCTGCCCGGCCGGCCGGCGGCCCTGCGGCGATCAGGGCGGCCAGGCGGGCGCGGCCGTCGTCGGTGTGGGTGGCCGCGTACGCCCGCAGCCCCAGGGCGCGGGCCGCGGCGACCAGCGCCGCCGGTTCCGCGCGGGCGGCTTCGCCGCCGGTGTGCAGCACGAGCCCGCTGCCCGCCGCGGCGCGGATCAGCTCCGCGGCGGAGGGCGACGGCGCGGCACCGGCCGCCGCCTCCCACGCCTGCGTGCCGACGGCCCGGACGTCCGTGTCCCCGCCCCGCGGTTCGTACGGACCGGAGGCGCCGACCGGCTCCGCCCCGGCGGCGCGGGGATCGCCCGGCTCGTACGCCGCGGATGGCGCGTCGGCCGGTGTCCCCTGCGCGCCCGTCCCGGCGGGGCCGGTGCCGGTCCCGTCCACGGCGGGGGCGCTCGCGTCGTACGCGCCCGGCGCGGCGCCGTCGTCCCCCGCCGGACCCGCCGGCGGCGTGAACGTGTTCACGAGCCGGGACAGGCCGTCCGCGAGGCTCTCCTCCGCCATCGCGTAGCGCTCTAGGCCGAGCAGCAGCCGTACGGGAACGTCCTCCTCGCCGCCCTCCGGCGTTGACGCCGGCGCTGACGCGGGCGGCTCCTCGCGCTCCTCGAAGACCAGCACGCCCCCCGCCGACGCCGCCTCGCGCAGCGCCTCGGCGGCGTCCGGCACCCCGTACCCCGACAGGGCCTCCGCCAGGGCCGGGAACTCCAGCGCGGTGTGCCCCCTGAGGGCCGCCTGCGTCAGCAGCCAGCCCGCCAGCGCCTCCACCCGGCGCTCGTCCCCGGGCTCGGCGGACTCCAGTACGCCGCGGGCGAACTCGTCGGCCTGCGACGGCCGTACGCCCGGCACCGCGAGCAACTGCCACGGGTCCGTACGCAGCAACTCCGCCGCACCGTCGCCGAGCTGCCCCGCGGCGCGGACGGCCAGCGCTTCCGGGGCGCCCCCGCCGGCGAGCACCTGCCGTACGGCAGCCACCGCCTCCGCGCTCGGCTCCGGCGCCCGGAGCGGCTCCTCCTGCCGGGACCCCGCCCCGGCCCCGCCCTCGGCGCCCGGCACCGCTCTGGCCCCCGCCGCGGGCTGTGTGCTCCGTACGGGCCGGGGCGCGGGCGGGCGTGCGGGAGCGGGGAAGAACGCGGCGGCGTCCCGCTCGCCCCGCTCCACGGCCCGCACCGCGGCCAGCAGCTCCGCCGCCTTGCCGGTAAGCGCCGCGCCGCTCTCGACGGGCACCGCCGCCCGCCGCGGGCGGCCCTGCCCCCCGCCGCCGTCGTCGCCGGCCGCCTCCGGGCTTTCGCCGGTCCGGGCACTCTCGTCGGCGCCGCCGCCGCCGTGCTCTCCGGTCTCGTGGCCGTCCGCACTCCCGCCGGCCTCGCCGGTCACCTCGCCCGCATCGGGCTCCACACCCCCACCGCCTCCGGTGCCACCCTCCACAGCCGTCGCCCCCGGCCCCGTACCGCCCCCCGGCGCCGCCTCCGCGGCACCCGCGGCCTCCCCGGTGTCGTTCACAGCGTGCTCCAGTCCTGATCGGGATAGCGGTGCACCGGCGCCGACACGTCGTCCAGCGCCTGGCAGATCTCGTCAGGAAGCGTAAGACCCTCCACCGACAACGCCGCCGACAACTGCTCCGCGTTGCGCGCCCCCACCAGCGGCGCCGCCACCCCCGGCCGGTCCCGAACCCACGCGAGCGACACCTCCAGCGGCGTCACCGCCAGCCCGTCCGCCGCCGTGGCCACCGCATCGACCACCCGGCTCGCCTCCTCGTCCAGATACGGCGCGACGAACGGCGCCAGATGCTCCGAGGCCCCGCGCGAGCCCGGGGGCATGGCGTCGCGGTACTTGCCGGTCAGGACGCCGCGGCCCAGCGGTGACGAGGGCAGCAGACCCACGCCCAGGTCCAGCGCCGCCGGCAGCACTTCCCGCTCCACCCCGCGCTGCAGCAGCGAGTACTCCATCTGCGTCGAGGCCAGCCGCGTCCGCCCGCCCACCGCGCCCGCACCCCCGCCCGCGACGCCGGCGAGCTGCCAGGTCGCGGCCTTGGCGAGCTGCCAGCCGCTGAAGTTGCTCACGCCCGCATAGCGCGCCCGGCCGCTCGCTATGGCGGTGTCGAGGGCCTGCAGGGTCTCGTCCAGCGGCGTGTACGGGTCGAAGGCGTGCACCTGCCACAGGTCGACGTAGTCCGTGCCCAGCCGCTCCAGCGAGGCGTCGAGCGCGCCGAGCAGGTGCCGCCGGGAGGTGTCGAAGCGGCGGTCGGGGTCGGGCACGCTGCCCGCCTTCGTGGCGACGACGATGTCCCGCCTCGGTACGAGGTCTCCCAGCAGGCGCCCGAGCAGATACTCCGCACCGCCGTCGGCGTACACGTCGGCGGTGTCGACGAGCGTCCCGCCGGCCTCCCAGAACGTCTTCAGCAGTCCGGCCGCCTCGGGCTCTCCGGTGTCCCGCCCCCAGGTGAGGGTGCCCAGTCCGATGCGGGAGACGCGAAGGCCCGTGCGGCCGAGTTGCCTGTGCTCCATGGGCGTTGAGGTTACTGGGGACGGGCGCGCTGCGCGGCGGGAGCGGGCGCGCTAGAGTCGCACAGATATATTACCCACCGGTACGAACCTCGGCGCGAGACGCCGGAGAGCAGGGAGGCCCGCATGCGGCTCGGGATCAACCTCGGCTACTGGGGCGCCGGCATGGACGCCGACAACCTCGCCGTCGCGCAGGAGGCCGACCGCCTCGGCTACGACGTGTGCTGGGCGGCAGAAGCGTACGGCTCCGACGCGGCCACCGTGCTGACCTGGGTCGCCGCCAAGACCGAGCGCATCGACGTCGGCTCCGCGATCTTCCAGATCCCGGCCCGCACCCCCGCCATGACGGCGATGACCGCCGCCACCCTCGACTCCCTCACCCAGGGCCGCTTCCGCCTCGGCGTCGGCGTCTCCGGGCCGCAGGTCTCCGAGGGCTGGTACGGGGTGGAGTTCGGCAAGCCGCTCGCCCGCACCCGCGAGTACGTGGAGATCGTGCGCAAGGCGCTGGCGCGCGAGCGGCTGTCGTACGAGGGCGAGCACTGGACGCTGCCGCTGCCCGGGGGCCCCGGCAAGCCGATCAAGCTGACCGTGCACCCCGTACGCGAGCACATCCCCGTCTACATCGCCGCCATCGGCCCGAAGAACCTGGAGCAGACCGGCGAGATCGCCGAGGGCGCCCTGCTCGTCTTCTACTCGCCTGAGCACGCCGAGGAGACCACCCTGCGCCACCTGCGCGCCGGGCGCGCGAAGGCCGGCAAGGACCTGGCGGGCTTCGATATCGTGCCCACGGTGCCCCTGGCCCTGGGCGACGACGTGCCCGCGCTCGCCGACGTCTTCCGCCCGTACACCGCCCTGTACGTCGGCGGCATGGGCAGCGCGAAGCAGAACTTCTACAACCGCCTTGCCGGGCGCATGGGTTACGAGCGCGAGGCCGCCGAGATCCAGTCCGCGTACCTCTCCGGGGACAAGGCCGCCGCGGCAGCCGCCGTGCCGCACGAGCTGATCGACGCCACCGCGCTGCTCGGCCCGGTGGAGCGGATCGCGGACCGGATGCGGGCGTACGCGGAGGCGGGGGTGACGTCCCTGTCGCTCGCGCCGTCCGGGTTCACGCTGGAGGAGCGCATCGCCGGCGTACGGGCGGGAGCCGAGGCGCTGGAGCGGGCCGGCCTCGCCTGAGCCCCGCGGCCCGGCGGCCCCGCAGCCCCGTCCTGACCAGGCCCCCGGGCAGCATCGCGGCCGTGGTGGGGGCTCGGGGTCCTCCCCGCCACGGCCGTCACCCCACCAACGCGCCATCCCGGCGGCGGTTACGGTTTCGCCCGCATGGCGGATGGTGCGCACCTCCGCGTTGCGTCCCGCGCGTCCGCGTCCTTCACTCGAATACGGGTGCATCCCGGCGGATGAGAGGAGACGGTGACGTGCTTTCGGCCAAGGAGCTGTACAGGGAGATCCTCGAGGACGACGACAGTTTCCGGCTGTTCTGCTCCATCGCCGCGGCCGGGGAGGCCCAGGGCGGCTGGGAGAATGCCCGCATCTCCGTCCTCGTCCCCGACTCGTACCGGGAACTCGCCCCCAAGGTGGCCCGGCACGGCGCCGACGAGGACAAACACGGCCGCATCTTCAACGCCCTGCTGAAGAAGCGCGGCCTGGAGCCGGTGGACGTCCCCGGCGAGACCGACTACACGATGCTGCTGGAGGGTGTCGGCATCGGCCTCGCCCACGACCAGCTGCGCCGCGACCGGCAGCTCACCGAGTCCAACATCATCACGTACCTCGCGCACAGCAGGGTCACGGAGCAGCGGGCGTCCGACCAGATGGGGATGCTCCTCAAGTACTTCGGCGACCATCCGGACATCGGCCGCGCGGTGCGGATGATCTCCCACGACGAGGACAACCACCTCGCGTACTGCCACGAGGAACTGCTCGGCATGGCCGCGCGGGGCCACGGCCGGCGCGTCCAGGCCGCGCTGCGCGAGGCGGCGCTCGCGGAGATCCGCGTGTACCGGGACGTCAGCCACGCGGTGATGGCGCACATGGGGCGGATCCTGGCGTGGCCGCGCGGCAGGCGCGCGCTGCTGTCGGCGGGCATCGAGGCGGTGTACGCGTACGAACGCGCCGGCGGCTGGCGGCGGATGGTCTCGCTGCGGATGCCGGAGCGCCGCGACGCCCTCGGCGGGCCGCCGCCGCGCACCACGGCCGAGTTCGCCTGACGCGGGCAGACAGCCCGCGGACGGCTGACCGCGGCGCTCAGCGCCCGCCGTCACCCAGCCAGCCGCGCCGGCGGAAGAACACGTACAGCCACAGCACCACCGACGCCATCACCACCAGCACCGCCGGATAACCCAGCGTCCAGTGCAGCTCCGGCATGTGGTCGAAGTTCATGCCGTACACGCTGCCGATCACGGTCGGTGCCGCGGCCATGGCGGCGTACGCGGAGATCTTGCGCATGTCGTCGTTCTGCTGCACCCCCACGCGCGCCAGGTGCGCGGCGAGGATGTCGGACAGCAGCCGGTCGATGGTCTCCACATGCTCGTTGACGCGCGAGAGATGGTCGCCGACGTCGCGGAAGAACGGCCGCGCCCGCTCGTTCACGAACGGCAGCCCGGTGCCCGTCAGCCGCGCGATCGGCTCGGCCAGCGGGCCGGTGACGCGGCGGAACTCCAGCGCCTGCCGCTTGAAGTCGTAGATGCGTGCCGCCGAGCGGCCGGTGTCGCGACCGCCGGGCTGGAAGACCTCCGCCTCCAGTTCCTCCAGGTCGGTGTGGAAGTCGTCCGCGACGTCGAGGTAGTTGTCCACGACGGCGTCGCACACCGCGTACACCACCGCCGTCGGCCCGTGCGCCAGCACGTCCGGCTGCCGCTCCAGCCGGGCCCGCACCTCGCCGAGCGGATTGCCCGCGCCGTGCCGCACGGTGACCACGAAGGAGTCGCCCACGAAGGTGTTGATCTCACTGACGGTGATGGTGTCGGTGCGGTCGTCGTAGAGCACGGGCTTGAGCACGAGGAACAGCGCCGCGTCGTACACCTCCAGCTTCGGCCGCTGGTGCGCGGTGACCGCGTCCTCCGCCGCCAGCGGGTGCAGGCCGAGCCCGTGGGTGAGGGCGTCGAACTCCTCGCGCGACGGCTCGAAGAGCCCGATCCAGCAGAAGGCGTCCTCCTCCGCGCGCGCCTGCGCGAGCACGGCCGGGACGTCCGCGGGCGCGGGCACGCGCCGGCCGTCCCGGTAGAGCGCGCAGTCGACGATCACACCGTCATTCTTTCCCGGACCGTGCCGCCTGTCGCGCAGGACGTACGCTGGCTGGCATGCCCACCCTCCTACTGCTCCGGCACGCCCGGTCCACGGCCAATGTGGACGGCGTGCTGGCCGGCCGCAGCCCGGGCGTGGGGCTGGACGAGCGCGGCACCGAGCAGGCCGCCGCGCTGCCCGCCCGGCTGGCCGCCCTGACGCCCGCCGCCGTGGTCACCAGCCCGCTCGAACGCTGCCGCGAGACGCTGAAACCGCTGCTGGCCGCCCGCCCGGAGCTGCCCGTGCACGTCGACGACCGGCTGAACGAGTGCGACTACGGCCAGTGGACCGGCAGCAAGCTCGCCGAGCTGGCCGAGGACCCGCTGATGGCCACCGTGCAGCAGCACCCGTCGGCGGCCGGGTTCCCCGGCGGCGAGACGATGCGCGCGGTGCAGGCGCGCGCCGTGGAGGCGGTCCGGGAGTGGAACGCCACCGTGGCCGCCGAGCACGGCCCGGAGGCGCTGTACATGATGTGCAGCCACGGCGACGTCATCAAGTCCGTGGTGGCGGACGCCCTCGGGATGCACCTCGACCTCTTCCAGCGCATCGCCGCCGGCCCCGCCTCCGTCACCGCGATCCGGTACACCCCGCTGCGCCCCTTCCTGCTGCGCCTCGGCGACACCGGCCGGCTCGACGACCTCGCGCCACCGCCGCCGCCCCCGGCCGGCCCGGCGGCGGACGCGGCGGAGAAGAGCGCGGGGCAGCGTGCGGCGGACGCCTCCGCCGCGGAGGTGGGCGGCGGTGCTGGAGCCGGTTGATCCCCGATGATCAGCTCTCGCAGTAGGGTGGTCGGATCGGTCCCGCAGCGGATCCCGTTCAGGAGTCGAGCAATCGGAGCAGCACGTGCCGCGTGAGGTGTACTTCTACGACCCGCCGGACCGCTTCGTGGCCGGCACGGTCGGGCTGCCGGGGCGCCGCACCTTCTTCCTGCAGGCGTCCAAGTCCGGCCGCACCACCAGCGTTGCCTTGGAGAAGGCGCAGGTGGCCGCGCTGGCCCAGCGGATCGACGAGCTTCTCGACGAGGTGGTGCGCCGCAGCGGCGGCACCAGTGACGTGCCGGCCGTCGCCCCCGCCGAGCTGTCCGACACCGCGCCCCTGGACGCCCCCGTCGAGGAGGAGTTCCGGGTCGGCACGATGGCGCTGGCGTGGGACGCGGAGAGCGAGCGGATGGTCGTCGAGGCGCAGGCCCTGGTCGAGTTGGACGCCGACTCCGACGAGGACCTGGCGGCGGCCGAGGAGGCGCTGCTGCAGGACGACGAGAACGGCCCGCCGATGCTGCGCGTACGCCTGACCGGGCAGATGGCGCGCGCCTTCGCCAAGCGCGCCAACGACGTGGTGAACGCCGGCCGGCCGCCCTGCCCGCTGTGCAGCCTGCCGCTCGACCCGGAGGGACACGTATGTCCGCGCCAGAACGGATACCGCCGGGGAGAGTGAGCCCGCTCGCCCTGGCGCCCGACGAGGCCCGCGCGCTGCTCACCGACGGCGAGCTGACCGTCGCCGGGCGCATCCGCGGCGCGTCGAACGCGGTCCTGTTCTGCACCGTCGTCCACGCCGGGCGCACGGCGGAGTGCGTGTACAAGCCGGTCGCGGGGGAGCGGCCGCTGTGGGACTTCCCGGACGGCACGCTGGCGCAGCGCGAGGTCGCGGCGTACGAGGTCTCGGAGGCCACCGGCTGGGGGCTGGTGCCGGCGACGGTGCTGCGGGAGGGACCGTTCGGCCAGGGCATGTGCCAGTTGTGGATCCCGCCCGCGGCGGGGGAGGGCGCGGACGGCCCGGACGACGCGGCCACCGGCGCCGACCTGCTCGCCCTCGTCGACGGCGACGAGCCGGGGCCCGGCTGGAAGGCGGTCGGCTACGCCGAGACCGGCGAGGGCCGCCCCGCGCTGCTCGTGCACGCCGACGACGTCCGGCTGCGCCGCCTCGCCGTCCTCGACGCGGTGATCAACAACGGCGACCGCAAGGGCGGCCATCTGCTGCCCGCCGCCGGCGGCCGGCTCTACGCGATCGACCACGGCGTGACGTTCCACACTGACGACAAGCTGCGCACGCTGCTGTGGGGCTGGGCCGGCGAACCGCTGCCCGCCGAAGCCGTCGCCGTGCTGCGCCGGCTCGCGGACGGCCTCGCCGGCGACGGGCCGCTGGCCGCCCGGCTGGCGCCGCTGCTCACGTCGGCGGAGGTGACCGCACTGCGCGCCCGTACCGCCGCCCTGCTGGCCTCCGGACGGCACCCGGAGCCCAGCGGCGAGTGGCCGGCCATCCCCTGGCCGCCGGTCTGAGCCCCGGTCCCGCCCCGCCCGCCCGAGCGCATTGGGTACGAACCCTCCCACCCCTGTCCTCATTCGCAGCCCCGCGACACCTCGGTCGTTTGACCAGGCCATGGGCCGGTTACAGTCGTTTACATGCATGCCTGGCCCGCTCCCGAGGTCCCGGTGCTCCCCGGCACCGGCCGCGACCTCCGCCTCCACGACACCGCGACCGGAGGGCTCCTCACCCTCGATCCCGGCCCGGAGGCCCGCATCTACGTCTGCGGCATCACTCCCTACGACGCCACCCATATGGGGCACGCGGCCACGTACACCGCGTTCGACCTCGTGCAGCGGGTCTGGCTGGACAACAAGCGGCAGGTTCATTACGTCCAGAACGTCACCGACGTCGACGACCCGCTGCTCGAACGGGCCACCGAGACGGGCGAGGAGTGGACCGCGCTCGCCGACCGCGAGACGGATCTGTTCCGCGACGACATGACGGCCCTGCGGAACCTGCCGCCCCGCGAGTTCGTCGGCGCGGTGGAGGCGATACCCCGCCTCGTGCCCCTCGTGGAGCGGCTGCGCGACGCCGGCGCGGCCTACGAACTCGACGGCGACGTCTACTTCTCCGTCGAATCCGACCCCGGCTTCGGCTACGTCTCCGGGCTCGACGCCGCCACCATGCGCGAGCTGTCCGCGGAGCGCGGCGGCGACCCCGGCCGCCCCGGCAAGAAGAACCCGCTCGACCCGCTGCTGTGGATGGCCGCCCGCGAGGGCGAGCCGAGCTGGGACGGCGGCTCCCTGGGCCGCGGCCGGCCCGGCTGGCACATCGAGTGCGTCGCCATCTCGCTGGACCACCTGGGCATGTCCTTCGACGTGCAGGGCGGCGGCAGCGACCTGATCTTCCCGCACCACGAGATGGGCGCGTCCCACGCGCAGGTGCTGACCGGCGAGTTCCCCTTCGCCCGGGCGTACGTGCACTCGGGTCTCGTCGCCCTCGACGGCGAGAAGATGTCGAAGTCCCGGGGCAACCTGGTCTTCGTCTCCCAGTTGCGCCGCGACGGCGTCGACCCCGTGGCCGTGCGGCTCGCGCTGCTCGCCCACCACTACCGTACGGACTGGGAGTGGACCGCCGCCGGTCTCAAGGAGGCGGAGCAGCGGCTGGCGCGCTGGCGTGACGCCGTCTCCCGGCCGGAGGGACCGCCCGCGGAGGGGCTCGTGGAGGAGCTGCGGGCCGCGCTGGCGGAGGACCTGGACTCGCCCGCGGCGCTGGCCGCCGTGGACCGCTGGGCGGCGCTGCAGCGCGCCGGGGGCGGTACGGACACGGGGGCGCCCGGGGTGGTCTCGCGGGCGGTGGACGCGCTGCTGGGCGTGGCCCTGTAGCGGGGCGGGCGGGCCGGCGTCAGTCCTTGTCGCCGGCCTCGCCGTCGCCGCCGGCCCCAGTGCCGTTGCCGGGGCCGTCGCCGGCGCCGCCCTCGGTGTCGTCGGAGGTGTCGTCGCCGGGGGCGCGATCCGTGTCTTCCCCGCTGTCGGTGCCGCCGGTGCCGCCGGTGCCGTCGTCCTCCGGCTCCGCGGCGCCCTCCGCCGCGTCCGTGTCCTTGCCGGCGCCCTCGCGGCCCTTGCCGGACTCGCCGCCCTCGCCGTCCTCGTCGCGCTCCTCCTGCGCCCGCGGCTCGTCCCGCTCCGTGAGGTCGGGGAGGGACTGCGGGCCGGAGAGGTCGCGCAGGTACGGACCCGCCCCCGGGTCGCGGCGGCGCAGGTAGCGCTCGAACTCGCGGGCGATCGCCTCGCCCGACGCCTCCGGCAGCTCCGCGGTGTCGCGCGCCTCCTCCAGCGTCTGCACGTACTCCGCGACCTCGCTGTCCTCCGCGGCCAGTTGGTCCACGCCCAACTGCCACGCCCGCGCGTCCTCGGGCAGCTCGCCGAGCGGGATGCGCACGCCGATCAGGTCGTCGAGCCGGTTGAGCAGCGCCAGGGTGGCCTTCGGGTTCGGGGGCTGGGAGACATAGTGCGGCACGGCGGCCCACAGGCTGGCGGTCGGCACGCCCGCGTGCGTGCACGCCTCCTGGAGGATGCCGACGATCCCCGTCGGGCCCTCGTAGCGGGTCTCCTCCAGGTCCATCGACTCGGCAAGCTCCGGGTCGGAGGTCACGCCGGTCACCGGTACGGGCCGGGTGTGCGGGGTGTCGCCGAGCAGCGCGCCGAGCAGGACGACCAGTTCGACGCCCAACTCGTGGGCGAAGCCCAGGATCTCGTTGCAGAACGAGCGCCAGCGCATGCTGGGCTCGATGCCGCGGACGAGCACGAGGTCCCGCGGGTGGCCCTTGCCGTCGGCGTCCGCGATCCGTACCGCGGAGAGTTGCGTCGTGGGCCAGGTGACCTTCCGTACGCCGCCGTGGAGGGTGACGGTGGGCCTGTTGACCTGGAAGTCGTAGTAGTCCTCGGCGTCGAGCGAGGCGAAGACCTCGCCCTTCCACTCCCGGTCGAGATGGCCGACCGCACTGGAGGCGGCGTCGCCGGCGTCGTTCCAGCCCTCGAAGGCGCAGATCATCACCGGGTCGACCAGCTCGGGCAGCCCCTCCAGCTCGATCACCCAGCGCCTCCTTCCGGCGGTTACGGCCCCTGTGGCCGTGTCTGCCATGCGTTCCCGGACCTGCGGCCCCCAGCCTAAGGCTTCCCCGCCGACGCGCCGTATCCCGTGCGGCACGAGTACCGATTCATCCGAGGTGTGCACCTTGGGGAGGGTTGGCGGCGCGTGGTTGCGGATAAATCACTTACTGCACTCTGGACGTTGGTAAGCGCACCCGGCTATACATCGGACGACTGTTGGAAGATCCGATGTTCCAGACGCGAGGGAAGCCTGCATGCGACCGACTGTCACCGATGTGGACGTCTCCGACATCCGCTTCCCCACCTCCCTGGAGCTCGACGGGTCGGATGCCATGCACCCCGACCCCGACTACTCCGCCGCGTACGTCGTGCTCCGCACCGACGCCCCCGGCGTCGAGGGCCACGGCTTCTGCTTCACCATCGGCCGCGGCAACGACGTCACCGCCGCCGCCATCCGCTCCCTTGCGCCGTACGTCGTCGGCCGCCCCGCGCCGCGCGCTGCCGACGAGCTGGCCGAGCTCTGCCACACCCTCACCCACGACTCCCAACTGCGCTGGCTCGGCCCGGAGAAGGGCGTGATCCACATGGCGGCGGGCGCCGTCGTCAACGCCGCCTGGGACCTGGCCGCACGGCAGGCGGGGCTGCCGGTGTGGGAGTTCCTGGCCCGCATGACCCCCGAGGAACTGGTCTCCCTCGTCGACTTCCGCTACCTCTCCGACGCCCTCACCCCCGACGAGGCCCTGGCCCTGCTGCGCGCCTCCGAGCCCGGCCGCGCCGAGCGGGCCGCCCGGCTGCGCGCCGAGGGCTACCCCGCGTACACCACCACCCCCGGCTGGATGGGCTACTCCGACGAGAAGCTCGTCCAGCTCGCCAAGGCCGCCGTCGCCGAGGGCTTCGCGCAGATCAAGCTGAAGGTCGGCGGCGACCTCGACGCCGACGTACGACGCATGCGGCTCGCCCGCGAGGCCGTCGGCCCGGACGTGCGCATCGCCGTGGACGCCAACCAGCGCTGGGACGTCGCCGACGCCGTGCGCTGGATGACCGCCCTGGCCCCGTACGCGCCGCACTGGATCGAGGAGCCCACCAGCCCCGACGACGTGCTCGGCCACGCCGCCGTACGCGCCGGGCAGCCGGTGAAGGTCGCGACCGGCGAACACGTCGCCAACCGCGTGGTGTTCAAGCAGTTGCTCCAGGCCGGCGCCGTCGACTTCGTGCAGATCGACGCCGCCCGCGTGGCCGGCGTCAACGAGAACCTGGCCATCCTGCTGCTCGCCGCCAAGCACGGCGTGCCGGTCTGCCCGCACGCCGGCGGGGTCGGGCTGTGCGAACTGGTGCAGCACCTGGCGATGTTCGACTACGTCGCCGTCTCCGGCTCCCGCGAGGACCGCGTCATCGAGTACGTCGACCACCTCCACGAGCACTTCACCGACCCGGCCGTCGTCGTGGACGGCCGCTACCGCGCGCCCGAGGCCCCCGGCTTCTCCGCGCGGATGCACCCCGAGTCGCTGGCCGCGCACCGCTACCCGGACGGCCCCGTCTGGCGGGCGGTGGCGCAGCAGGACGCCCAGCGGAACCAGGGGAGCTGAGCCCCATGCCCGGCGCACCGCACGCCGCACCCTCCGCCGCGCGGCCGGCTCTCCGGCAGGCCGCGGCCGAAGCCGAACCCCCCAGCCGCACACCCGAGACGAACGACGGGACGGGACTCCCATGCTGACTCGCACACTCCGCACGACCGCCGCCGCGGCCACCGCACTCCTGGCGATCGCCCCGCTCGCCGCCTGCAACCGCGGCAACGACGCGGCCGGCGCCGACGGCCAGGTCGGCATCGACATGCCGCGCACCGACACCGACTTCTGGAACTCCTACCACCAGTACCTGAACAAGGGCGTCTCGGACGGCGTGGTCGACGCCCTGCCGATCACCAACTCCCAGAACGACATCGGCAAACTCGTCGCCAACGTGCAGGCGTTCACCGACCAGGGCGCTGACGCCGTCATCATGGCGCCGCAGGACACCGGCGCCGTCGCCTCCACCCTGGAGCGGCTGGCGGAGGAGGACATCCCCGTCGTCAGCGTCGACACCCGCCCCGACAAGGGCGAGATCTACATGGTAGTACGGGCCGACAACGAGGCCTACGGCATCAAGGCCTGCGAGTACCTGGGCGAGCAGCTCGGCGGCAAGGGCAAGGTCGCGGAGTTCCAGGGCGACCTGGCCTCCATCAACGGCCGCGACCGCTCGGTGGCGTTCAAGAAGTGCATGGACGAGAAGTACCCCGGCATCGAGGTCTTCGAGCTGCCCACCGAGTGGAAGGGCGACGTCGCCTCCGCCAAGCTGCAGAGCGTCCTGGCCAAGGAGAAGTCGATCGACGGCATCTACATGCAGGCCGGCGGCGCCTTCCTGCAGCCCACCCTCGCGCTGCTGGAGCAGAAGAACCTGCTCAAGCCCGCCGGTGAGGACGGCCACATCACGATCGTCTCCAACGACGGCATCCCCGAGGAACTGGACGCCATCCGCGAGGGCACGATCGACGCCACCGTCTCCCAGCCCGCCGACCTCTACGCCGAGTACGCGCTCTTCTACGCCCAGCAGGCGTTGAAGGGCAAGGAGTTCAAGCCGGGCAAGACCGACCACGGCTCGGAGATCGTCAAGATCCCGAACGGCCTGGAGGACCAGTTGCCCGCGCCGCTGGTCACCAAGGAGAACGTCGACGACCCCGAGCTGTGGGCCAACCAGCTCGAAAAGCAGGGCTGAGCCGTGACCCCGGCGCCCCCCGCCGTACGCGCCGACGGCGTCGTCAAACGCTTCGGCCCCACGCTCGCGCTCGACGGCGTGCACCTTCAGGTCGCGGCCGGCGAGGCACACGCCCTCGTCGGCCGCAACGGCGCCGGGAAGTCGACCCTCGTCTCCGTGCTCACCGGCATGGAGCGCCCCGACGCGGGCCGGGTCGACTTCTCCGGCGAGCCCGCGCCGCCGTTCGGCGACACGGCGGCGTGGCGCGCCAAGGTCGCCTGCGTCTACCAGAAGCTCATGATCGTGCCCGACCTCACGGTCGCGGAGAACCTCTTCCTCAACCGCTTTACCGGCACCGGCGCCATCAACTGGCGGAAGCTGCGCTCGCGCGCCCGCGAGCTGCTGGCGGCGTACGGCGTGGAGGTGGACCCCGCCGCGCGGGCGAAGGACCTCGGCGTCGAGCAGCGGCAGTTCGTGGAGATCGCGAGAGCCCTCAGCTTCGGCGCCCGGCTGATCATCCTCGACGAGCCGACCGCCCGGCTCGACGCGGGCGGCATCGACCGGCTCTTCGGCAAGCTGCGCGAACTGCAGCGGCAGGGGGTCGCCTTCCTGTTCATCTCCCACCACCTGCAGGAGGTCTACGAACTCTGTGACACCGTCACCGTCTTCCGCGACGCCCGGCACATCCTCACCGCGCCGGTCTCCGGGCTGCCGAAGGAGGACCTGGTCGCGGCGATGACCGGCGAGGGCGCGACCGCGGACGACGCGGGGGCGGCGGCGACCCCGCGGCAGGCGGTGGCCGCCGGCGGCGCCGGGCCCGTGCTGCGGGCGCGGGCGCTGGCCGTGACCGGCGCGTACGAGCCGCTGGACCTCGCCGTCGGCGCCGGCGAGGTCGTCGGCCTGGCCGGCGCCGCCGCCAGCGGCAACACGGCGATCGGCGAGACCCTCGTCGGCATGCGGGCGCCCGACGGCGGCGGGGTCGAGGTGCGCGGCGCGGCGATCCGCACGGGCAGCGTGCCGCACGCGCTGGAGGCCGGCATCGGCTACGTACCGGAGGACCGGCACGCGCAGGGCCTGGTGCCCGGCCGCAGCGTCGCGGAGAACGCCACGCTCACCGTCGCCGACCAGCTCGGCCCGTACGGGGCCGTGCTGCCCTCGCGCACCCGCCGGTTCGCGCAGCGCATGATCGAGTCGCTGGACATCAAGACCTCCGGGCCCGCCCAGGACGTCGACGGGCTGTCCGGCGGCAACCAGCAGAAGGTCGTCATCGCCCGCGCGCTCGCCCGGGACCCCGGCGTGCTGGTGGCGATCAAGCCGACCGCGGGGGTGGACGTGAAGTCCAAGGACGCCCTGCTGGGCGTCGTGCGGCGGGTGGCGGAGGGCGGCAGCGGCGCCGTCATCGTCTCCGACGAACTGGACGACCTGCGCGTCTGCGACCGCGTGCTCGCGCTTTTCCACGGGCGGGTGGTGGCGGAGTTCGCCGGCGGCTGGACGGACCGGGAGCTGGTCGCCGCCATGGAGGGCATCGAACCCGGCCACCGCGCGCCGGAGCCGCAGCCGGAGCAGGAACAGCAGAAGCAGCAGGAACAGCAGAAGCAGCAGGAACAGCCGGAGCAGCAGGACCAGAGCAGTCAGCAGGACGAGCCGGAAGAGGGGCAGCAGGCATGACACGGCCTACGTCGACAGCGCCGCCGGTCAACGCGGCCGAGGGCGGAGCGGCGGTGGAGAAGAAGCCGCAGTTGCAGCTCGGCGGGGTGGAGATCGACCTCGGCCGGTGGCGCGACTTCTCCCTCGTACCCGTCATCTTCGTGCTCGGCGTGATCGGCTTCATCGTCTCGCCCGCCTTCCTGACCTCCGACAACCTCATCGGCGTCGTCCAGCAGTCCACCGAACTCGGGCTGCTGGTCCTCGCGCAGGCGCTGATCCTCATCAGCGGCCGGATGGACCTGTCGCTGGAGTCGACGATCGGCGTCGCGCCGGTGATCGCGCTCTGGCTCGTGCTGCCCGCCGAGGGGGGCCGGTTCACCGGCATCGAGCTGCTGCCGTCCAGCACGTCGATCTTCCTGTGCCTCCTCGTCGGCGCCGCCATCGGCCTGTTCAACGGCTTCCTCATCCTCAAGCTCCGCGTCAACGGCTTCATCGCCACCCTCGGCATGCTGGTCATGCTCCGCGGCCTGCACGAGGGCATCACGGGCGGCAAGTCCATCATCGAGGTGCCCGAGTCCTTCGCCTACCTCGGCAAGGAGAGCTGGTTCGGCGTCCCCGCCGCCGTCTACGTCTGCCTCGGCCTGTACGCCGTCGGCGGGCTGATGCTCGGCTACCTGCGGCACGGGCGCGCGCTGTACGCCATCGGCGGCAACCCGGAGGCGGCGCGCGCCGCGGGCATCCGCGTCGACCGCATCACCTGGATCGTCCTGGCCATCGGCGGCATGCTCGCGGCCTTCGCCGGCGTGCTCTACACCGGCCACTACGGCTCGGTCTCCGCCGGCCAGGGCAAGGACATGATCTTCCAGGTGTTCGCCGCCGCCGTCATCGGCGGCATCAGCCTGCGCGGCGGGCGCGGCACCCTCTTCGGGGCGCTGACCGGCGTGCTGACCCTCCAACTCGTCATCAACGTGATGACGCTCGCGGGCGTGCCGGCGGAGTGGACGAAGTTCCTCAACGGGGCGATCATCATCGTGGCCCTGGTCATTTCCCGGTTCGTCAGCGGCGAGAAACAGGACTGAGAGGCGGCGGATGCCCCCCATACCCAGGCTCGGCCTCGGCTGCGCCAACCTCGGCAACCTCTACCGGGCGATGCCGGACGCCGTGGCGGCCGAGATCGTCGAGACCGCGTTCGCGCACGGCTACGGCTACTTCGACACCGCGCCGCACTACGGCGTCGGGTTGTCGGAGGAGCGCCTCGGCCGCGCGCTCGCCGGCCGGCCGCGGGACTCGTACACCGTCTCCACCAAGGTCGGCCGGCGGCTGCGACCGCTGGGCCCCGGCGAGACCGAGCCCGCCCACGACTTCACCGACACCCCCGCGCGCGGCCGGGTGTGGGACCTGAGCCGGGACGGGATCCGGGCGACGCTGGAGGAGTCGCTGACGCGGCTGGGGCTCGACCGCGTGGAGATCGCATACCTCCACGACGTCGAGAACCACCTGCCGCAGGTGTACGAGACCGCCTTCGCCGCGCTCGCGGAGCTGAAGGCGGAGAAGGTCGTCGGCGCCATCGGCTTCGGCATGAACTTCAGCGACCACCTGGGCCGGCTCGTCGCCGACCTCGACGTGGACGTGGTGCTGTGCGCGGGGCGCTGGACGCTGCTGGAGCGCAGCGCGTACGACGATCTGCTGCCCGTCTGCGAGCGGCGCGGCACCTCGGTCGTCGTGGGCGGCGTCTACAACACCGGGCTGCTCGCCGACCCGCGGCCCGGCGCGCGGTTCCACTACCGCGAGGCGCCGGCCGAGATGGTGGCACGGGCACGCGGGATCGCCGAGGTGTGCGGCGAGTTCGGGGTGCCGCTGAAGGCCGCGGCGCTGCGGTACCCGTTCGCGCACCCGGCGGTCGTCTCCGTCGTCCCGGGTGCCTCCCGGCCGGCGGACGTCGAGGAGAACGCGGAGATGTTCGCGTACGAGATCCCCGACGCGCTCTGGCCCGCGCTCGTCGAACTCGGGCTGCTCGACGCCGATCTGCCGCTGCCGGCGGCCACGGGAGGCTGAGCGTGCAACGCATCGACGCCCACCACCACCTGTGGGACATCAGCCGCCGTCCGCAGCCGTGGATGGACGGCCCCTGGGCCGACCCGCTGCGGCGCACCTTCACGCTGGCCGACCTGCGACCGCATCTCGACGAGCACGGCATCGACGGCACGGTGGTGGTGCAGTCCTCGTCCTCGTACGAGGAGTCGCTGGAGCTGTGCCGCGAGCCGGGCCCGCCCGTGGCGGCGGTCTGCGGCTGGCTCGACCTGACCGCGCTGGCCGCGGACACCTTCCGCCGCCAGCCGCCGCGGTTCACGGCGCTGCGGCACCAGGCGGAGGACGAGCCAGACCCGCGGTGGCTCGAACGCCCCGACGTGCTGCGGGCGCTGCGGCTCGCGGGCGAGGCGGGGTTCGTCTTCGACCTGCTGGTCACCCCGCGCGAGCTGCCCGCCGCGATCGCCGCCGCGCGCGCGGTGCCGCAGACCCGGTTCGTGCTCGACCACGCGGGCAAGCCGCCGATCGCGGCGGGCCAGTGGCAGCCGTGGGCGGACCTGGTCGCGGAGCTGGCCCGGCTGCCCCACGTGAGCTGCAAGCTGTCGGGCCTGGTCACGCAGGCGGACTGGGAGAACTGGCGGCCGGCGGACGTGCTGCCCTACGCCCGGCACGTGATCGACGTGTTCGGACCGGACCGGATCATGTTCGGCTCGGACTGGCCGGTGTGCACGCTGGCCGCGGACTACGGCCGGGTGGTCGCGCTGGCGGAGGAAGCGGCGGCGGACCTGACGGCGGCGGAGCGGGAGGCGGTCTTCGGCGGCACCGCGCGCCGGGTCTACTTCCCTGACTGACGCTGCCCGGGCCGTGTGCCGCAGGGCCGCCCGGGGCGGGCTGCCCTGCGGAACCGGAGCCGGCCGCGGCGGCAGGCGTCACAGCGTCCGGCGCAGCCACTGCTCCACGCTCGCGATGTGCACCGTCGCCCAGGACCGCGCGGCCTCCGAATCCCGGCTGCGCATCGCGTCGAGGATCGCCCGGTGCTCGGTGAGCGTGCGCCGTACCGCGTCCTCCTGCGTCAGGCCGCGCCAGATGCGGGCGCGGGCCGTCGGCCCCGACAGCCCCTCCAGCAGCGAGCTGAGCACGGAGTTCCCCGACGCCTGCACGATCCGGCGGTGGAACTCCAGGTCGGCGCGGACCAGCTCCTCCACCGACGGGTCCTCGCCCAGCTTCGTCAGCTCCGCCTCCAGCGCGTCCAGCTCCGGCTCCTCGATGCCCGTGGTGGCCAGCGCGGTGGCGGCGGGCTCCAGGATGCGGCGTACGGCGAGCAGCTCCAGCACGGTGTCGTCGCGGTGGAAGTCGACCACGAAGCTCATCGCCTCCAGCAGGAGCTGGGAGTCGAGGCTCGTGACGTACGTGCCGTCGCCCTGCCGTACGTCGAGGATGCGTATGAGCGCGAGGGCGCGCACCGCCTCGCGCAGCGAGTTGCGGGACAGGCCCAGCTCGGCCGCCAGTTCGCTCTCCTTGGGCAGCCGGTCACCCGGCCCCAGCTTGCCGGAGACGATCATGCCCTTGATCTTCTCGATCGCCTCGTCCGTGACCGCCATCTCGCGCCCTCCCTGGCACAGACATCCGATGTCTGTGCCTCCATTATGCCCCCCGGGCGGGGCGTGCGGAGCCGGCACGGGCGGCGAATCGCGCCGGAGGCGGAAAGAGAGAGGGGAGAGGCGCCCCCACAGCACCTCTCCCCCCGGACTCCGGGCCCGCGCGGGCGCTCAGCCCTCCTTGCGCGCGAGCAACTCGCGCACCCGGGCGCGCACGTCGGCGGTGTCCAGGCCGCGGATCGTCACCGTCGTACGGCGGCGCAGCACGTCGTCCTCCGTCTCGGCCCACTCGTGGTCGCGGGCGTAGACCACCTGCGCCCAGATCTCGGGCCCGTCGGGGTGGATGCGCTCGCCCAGGTCCGGGTTCTCGTTGACCAGGCGGGCGATGTCGAAGGACAGCGAGCCGTAGTGCGTGGCCAGTTGGCGTGCGGTGTCCGGGGCCATCCGGTGGCCCGGGTCGCGGTCGACGAGGAGCCGGTGGGCGACCGCGTCCGGGTTCGCCACCCCGGGCAGCGGGGTGTGCCGGACCAGGGACTTCACCGGCTGCATGTCCTCGGCGATCGCACCGCCGTGCTCCTTGGCGAGCTTGCCGAGCACCATCCGGCCGATGTGCCGGTACGTCGTCCACTTGCCGCCCGCCACCGACAGCATCCCGCCGGTGCCCTCGGTGACGACCGTCTCCCGCTTGGCCTGCTCCGTACCGCCGGGACCGCCCGGCAGCACCCGCAGCCCGGCGAAGGCGTACGTCATGAGGTCGGGCGACAGGTCCTCGTCGCGCACCGACAGCGACGCCTCGTCGAGGATCTGCGCGACGTCCGCGTCGGTCGGGTGCACGGCGGCCGGGTCGCCCTCGTACGGCTCGTCCGTGGTGCCCAGCAGCAACTGGCCCTCCCACGGCAGCGCGAAGGTGACGCGGTACTTGTCCACCCAGGTCGACATCGCCGCGCGCCACGGCGACCTGCGCCTGAGCACGATGTGCGCGCCCTTGGAGAGCCGGATGGACGCCGCCGCCGCCGGGTTCTCCATGTGCCGCAGGTGGTCCACCCACGGCCCGGTGGCGTTGAGCACCAGCCGGGCGTCGACGCCGAACTCGTCGCCGCTGAGCCGGTCCCGCAGATCCGCGCCCGTCACCTGGCCGCGGGTGAACCGCAGCCCGGTGACCTCGGCGTGGTTGAGGACGACGGCGCCGGCACCGACCGCGGCCCGTACCGTCAGCACCGCCATCCGCGAGTCGTTCATCTGGTGGTCGCCGAAGACCGCGACCGCCTTGAGCCCCTCGGTGCGCAGTGCGGGGATCTCCCGGGCCGCCCGGCCGGGGGTGATGAGGTGCCCGACGCCGTCGCGGAAGGCGGACAGCGCGGAGTACGCGAAAACGCCGGCGCCGAGCTTGGCGGCGCCGTGCGGGCCGCCCTTGTAGAGCGGCAGATAGAAGGGGAGCGGGTTGACCAGGTGCGGCGCTACGTCGCGGGCCAGCACCCGGCGCTCGTAGTGGTTCTCGGCCACCAGCTTCACCGCGCCGTTCTGCAGGTAGCGGATGCCGCCGTGGACGAGCTTGGAGGATGCGGACGAGGTGGCGCCGGCGAAGTCGCCGGCGTCCACCATCGCCACCCGCAGGCCCGACTGCGCGGCGTGCCAGGCCACCGAGGTGCCCAGGATCCCGCCACCGATGATCAGCAGGTCGTACGTCGCCCGGTCGAGCAGATCCCGGGTCTCCGCGCGGCCGAGGTTGCGGCCGGCAGTCGGGTGCGTCCCGAGCGCGGGTATTGCCGGGACGGTCTGCGGGAGGGTCATCGTCGCTACTCCTTGTCTTCGATCCAGCCCATGGTGCGCTGGACCGCCTTGAGCCAGTCCTTGTATTCGCGTTCGCGGGTTTCTTCGTCCATGCGGGGGGTCCATTCGGCGGCGCGGCGCCAGTTGGCGCGCAGGGCGTCGGTGTCGGGCCAGTAGCCGACGGCGAGTCCGGCGGCGTAGGCGGCGCCCAGGCAGGTGGTTTCGGCGACGAGGGGGCGGACGACGGGGGCGGCCAGGACGTCGGAGAGGGTTTGCATGAGGAGGTTGTTGGCGGTCATGCCGCCGTCGACTTTCAGGGCGGCGAGTTCGACGCCGGAGTCTTTGGTCATGGCGTCGACGATTTCGCGGGTCTGCCAGGCGGTGGCTTCCAGGACGGCGCGGGCGAGGTGGGCTTTGGTGACGTAGCGGGTCAGGCCGGCGATGACGCCGCGGGCGTCGTCGCGCCAGTAGGGGGCGAACAGGCCGGAGAAGGCGGGGACGAAGTAGGCGCCGCCGTTGTCTTCGACGCTCAGGGCGAGGGTTTCGATCTCGGCGGCGGTGGAGATGATGCCCATCTGGTCGCGCATCCACTGNACCAGGGCGCCGGTGATGGCGATGGAGCCTTCCAGGGCGTAGACGGCGGGCTGGTCGCCGATGCGGTAGCCGACGGTGGTGATGAGCCCGTTTTCGGAGTGGACGGGTTCTTCGGCGGTGTTCATCAGCAGGAAGGTGCCGGTGCCGTAGGTGGA
>NZ_JCANSZ010000079.1:0-24950 GCF_059570535.1 Streptomyces sp. CNP082 | reverse complement strand
ACTTACGAATGCGACGCCTGCGGCCTGGTCATCGACCGGGACGACAACGCCGCGCTCAACCTCGCCGCTCTCGCGGCGGCATGCTCGACCGGTACCGGAGTGGCCGGAGACCGGGACACCCCCAGGCGGGTGTCGAAGCCTCGTGGAGCCGACCGTAAGACCCGCACCACCCGCCCCCGTCACAAGACGGAGACGGGGCGGGCAGGTGGCACAACCCTGCCGCAGCAGCAGACAGAAACGAGAGACCGTACTCAAGCCGAAGCCCTCACGCCCTGGCGACGAGACGGACCTTCCGGGCCGAAACGCCCGGAATGCTGAGACCTGACTACGGTCTCAGCAACGGCCGGCCTCCCGGTCGCCGCCGCCGGCTGCGGCCACGGCTGCGGGAGGCCGGCAGCCCGGGTCAGACGTGGCGGACCACGCCGCCGTCCGCGCGCAGCGCGGCGCCGTTGGTGGCGTTGGACAGGTCGGAGGCGAGGTAGACGATGAGGTTGGCCACTTCCTCTCCCTCGGCGAAGCGGCCGATGAGCGAGTTGCGGGCGTGGGTCTCGTTGAAGAAGTCGTCCTCGATCTGCTTCAGCGACGCATCCGGCCGCTGCGTCTGGAGGAAGGCGAAGAAGCGGTCGTTCAGCTCGGAGTGGGTGGGGCCGGGCAGGACCGAGTTCACGGTGACGCCGCTGGCCCGGTAGCTCTCGGCCAGGCCGCGGGCCACGCCGAGCTGGGCGAGCTTGGTGACGCCGTAGTGGACCATGGCCGCCGGGATGTCGAGGGCGGAGGAGCTGTTGACGAAGATGACACGGCCCCAGCCGCGGTCGGCCATCCTGGTGATGTAGTGGCGGGACAGCCGCACACCGCTCATCACGTTCAGGTCCCACATGGTCTGCCAGTTCTCGTCGGGCAGCTCGGTGAACTGGCCGAGTTCGGCGGTGCCGACGTTGTTGACGAGGATGTCGAGGTCCTCGACGGTGCCGATGATCTGCTGAACGCCCTCGACCGTGGCGACGTCGCCGGGTGCGGAACGCAGATCGGCATCGGGGACGGCCTTGCCGATCTCCGCGATGGCGCTCTGCACGCGCTCCTCGGTACGGCCGTTCACGTAGACCCGGGCGCCGGCGACGGCCAGTTGCTTGGCAGTTGCCTTGCCTATACCAGCGGTGGATCCGGTGACCAGCACGGTGCGGTTGGACAAGTCGAGGTTGAGCATGGAACGACTCCTGGGGTCTTGGGGGGCGATGACCGTCAGACTTCGGCCTCCCTGGCGGGAAGGACTTGGTTCCGGCTTACACACGACTTTCCACGGCCTTGGTATAGATACTCTTGATCTCCGCTCAAACGCGGCGCACCGCCTGACGGTCCGGGGACAGTTCCCAGTCGTCAGGCGGTGCGCCGCGTTACCCGGGGATGAATTTTTCTCAGACGACTTCGCCGCTGGGCACGGCCCCCTTGCTCGGGGACGCGCTCTGTGCTGTCCGGGGCGCGGTGCCCGGCGCGGGCCGCCGCCTCTTGCTGCGGCTCCAGCGGCGCATCACCGGCTGCTCCACGAGGCTGTACAGCAGCCAGGCCGCCAGCAGGGTGGCCAGGAACAGCACGAGCAGCATGCCGATCGCGGGCAGGGTGCCGTAGGTGCGGGTGTCCAGCCACTCGGGCCGGAGGTGGAAGACCACGATGCCCTGGACGAGATAGAAGGCGAAGGAGACGTTGCCGAGCCAGACCATGGGCCGGGTGCCGAGCGGGCTGCTGGTGCCGCGGAGGTCGGAGGAGGCCGCGGCGCACAGGATCATGCCGATCGGGACGACGGTGGTGAGGCTGAAGTTGTACGGGTCCGGGACGGTCAGCGCGGCCCAGTAGCCCACGCAGAACAGGGCCGTTGCGGGCAGCAGGCCGATACGCGGCCACAGGCCCGCGGCGACGATGCGGGCGAGGATCATGCCCAGGACGAACTCGAACAGGCGCGGCGGCGGGAAGGCGTAGCCGAACCACTCCTGGTTCGCCGTCAGGTCACCGAAGGGGCTGGGGGCGCCGCCGGCCATGAACTGCTTGGTCACCACGGCCATGGCCGCGACACCGGCGACCATCACACCGGCCCACAGCCACAGCCACCGCTCCGCGATCCGCCTGACCAGGACGAGGAACAGCGGGAACAGGGCGTAGAAGAGGACCTCCGCGCACAGCGACCAGGACGGGAAGTTCACGCTCATCGCGATGTCGGCCCGGTTGCTGAAGGTGTGCACCAGGAAGAGGTTGGACAGCCATGCCTCCACCGGGGTGGCCGAGGCGAACAGCCACATGGCCAGCGCCCAGGTCACGATGTGGTTGGGGAAGATCTTCAGTACGCGGCGCCGGTAGAACGCTGTGATCCGGTCCCCGGGTATCGAGGACCATGCCAGGACGAAGCCGCTGAGGACGAAGAAGAAGGCCACGCCGATGCGTCCGGCGGGCAGGAAGAAGTCGGCTATCGACTGGGCGGTGTCCAGGTCGGAGAAGAAGGTGACGGGCTTGTCCGGATGCAGCGGGCCGACGAGGTATGAGGTGTGGTAGACGAAGACGAGCAGGGCCGCCAGAAACCGGAGGCCGGTGAGCGAGGGAAGCGTGGCCGGGCGCTGCGGTGAACCGCTGGTCGCCGGTGCGGCGGTTCGGTCTGCCATGGTGCTCTGCCTTTCGATCGGGGACGCGGCCTGCTGGGTCGGTCAGCGCGCGGTGAACTCACGGGCTGGGCGGGCGGCGCAGTCGGCCATCGTGCTGCCGATCCCGGGCGGGGGGAGACGCCTGGCCAAGGGGCTCTGTGGCCGCGTCACTGTTCTCCGGCAAACCTGCGCGCAGACTATGCGGGCGCCCTCGGGCCCCGCTCGCGCCCCGCTCGAAGCGTCCTGTCAAGGGCCCGTCCCGGCCACGGCGCGCGGGGCCGGGGCGGGCGGAGGGCTGAGTCCGCGGGGAGTCGAGGAAGGCTCGAAGCCGGATCGCAAGGCGGCTTCGGCGGGCGACGCGGGGGCGGCGTCGGTGGCATTCTTCTGGCCCGTGGTGTGCAGCCGGCGGGCAGGGGCCGAAGGAGGGGAAGGGCCGCGGTGTTCGGGGTGTGTGCCGGTCTCCGGTCACAACCTCGGTTTCCCGCTCGTCAGTGCTGTAAGGGCACTGTGCGGATCTCCAGAACCCCGCGCCGGGCGTTGTCGGCTGTTTCCTGACCGGCCGGACACCGGGATCGTGCGGACGTCGCGCGGTGAACGGCAGCTCAGACGGGTGCCGAGGCCCAAAAGGAGCGGCGATGAACGAGATTGAATGGCTGGCGGATCGTTTCGAGGAGAACCGGGTGCACCTGCGGTCGGTCGCCTACCGCATGCTCGGCTCGCCGACCGAGGCCGAAGACGCGGTCCAGGAGTGCTGGCTGCGGCTGAGCCGTTCCTACGACGACGAGATCACGAACCTGCGGGGCTGGCTGACCACCGTGGTGGGCCGGGTGTGCCTGGACATGCTGCGGCAGCGCCGGGCGCGCCGGGAGGACTCCCTGGAGGAGCTGGTTCCCGCGGTGGCCACGTTCTACGAGGACGACGGCCCCGAGGAGTACGCGCTGCTGGCCGATTCGGTGGGGCAGGCGCTGCTGGTCGTCCTGGAGACCCTGGATCCCGCCGAGCGGCTGGCGTTCGTACTGCACGACATGTTCGGCGTGCCTTTCGACGAGGTGGCGGTGATCGTGGAGCGCAGCCCGGCGGCTGCCCGGAAGCTGGCGAGCCGTGCGCGCCACCGGGTACGGGGCGGCCGGTCGGCGGCCGAGCCCGCGACGGCGCAGCAGCAGGAGGTGGTCCAGGCGTTCCTGGCCGCCGCGCGTGACGGTGACTTCGATGCGCTGGTGGCCGTCCTGGATCCCGACGCCGTGGCCCGTAACAACGGGCTGCCGGTGGCTTTGGGTTCGGTGGCGGTGGCCAAGGGGGCGTCGACGTTCGCGCCGTTCCTGCAGGTCGCCTGGCTGGCGATGGTCAACGGGTCGCTGGGGATTCTCGCGCAGCAGGAAGACGGCGGTCTGCGTGCGATGACGTTCGAGATCTCCGGCGGGAAGATCCTGGAGATCGACGCCATCACCGACCCGGAGCAACTGCAGAGTATGGACCTGGTGGTGCTGGGGCCGCCGCACCACGGACGGTCCGGGGGGTGACCGTCCGCGGTGCGGGACCGCGCGGGGCGGCCCTGCTTCTTTGACGAACGGCGCGGCGCATATGTGACCGGCAGGGGCCGCAATGGTTATGCCACGGCGAAGAACCGGCGGCCGGCCCGGCCCGCCCGGGGGCCGGCGGCCCCGGGCGGGTGGCCGTGTTGAGGCGTTCTGTGCGCTCTGTGCGTGCTATGCGTTCCGGTAGGCGACGCGCATGGCCAGGTCCTTCAGCTCGTTCCGCCACACCGGGGCGACGGGCGCGTCGGCGATGGCCTTGCAGCCCCGTTCGACGAGGCCGGCGATGTGCCTTTCGACGTCCTTGGGAACGCCGGTGTCCACCAGGCGGCGGCGTACTTCGTCAGGGGTGTGGCCGGGTTCGGTGATCAGGCTGTGGATGCGGTCGTCGCGCTGCATCGCCCACCCCAGGAGCAGAGTCATCTTGTGCTGGGTGAAGTCGAGGCCGGCGGGCTTGCCGGTGTCGGCGGAGTCGCCGAAGGCGTCCAGCAGGTCGTCGCGGAGCTGGAACGCCTCACCCACCGCCTGGCCGTACTCCTCGAAGGCCGGGGCGAGATCGGTGCGTCCCGCGACGCTCGCGCCGACGACCAGGGGGCGGTGGATGGTGTAGCTGCCGGACTTGATCAGGGCGATCCAGCGGGACAGGCGGGGGTCGACGGAGAACTCGGCGGCTGCGGTGACGTCCATGTACTGGCCGATCATCACTTCTGAGCGCAGCTTGTGCCATGCCGGCATCGCCGCCTGGGGCGCGTCGGACATCAGCTCGTCGGAGTAGACCAGGGCCAGGTCGCCGACGAGCAGGGCCACGCCCTCGCCGAAGCGGCGTGCTTCGCCCTGCCAGTTGTGGCTCTTGTGGAGTGCGGAGTGGGTGACGTGGACGGTCGGCATGCCGCGCCGCTGGCTGGAGTCGTCGAGGACGTCGTCGTGGATGAGGGCGGACAGGTGCAGCATTTCCAGGGCCGCGGCGGCTGCCACGGCCCCGGCGGCGTCCTCGGGGTCGCCGTCGGCGCTGAGGTAGCCGGTGATGCAGAAGGCGGGCCGGACGCGCTTGCCGCCCGAGGCGATCATGTCGGACAGCGTCGCGATGGCGGCGGCCGGCCGTTCGTCCGCCTGGGCCCACTCGTCGCGTTCGGCCGCGAGGAAGGAGCGCAGCCGGTCCTCCACCTGCCGCAGCAGGTGCCCGCTGGTGCGGCGTGCGGAAGCGGCCGCATCGTCGCCGTCGCCGTCGCCGAGCCAGGTGTTCACTCCCGTGGTCACAGGTGTCTCCTTAGTGGGTACGGGCGTTCGAGGTGGAAGACACAGAAGAAGAGGGGGCGGCTCGGCACGCTGGAGGGGGTGCCGGGACGGGGAGGCGGCCGTGCCCGCGACAGGGTGCGCGGTCCGCGGACGGCGGGGTGCCCGCGGTCAGCGGCATGCCGGTGCCCCCTTGAATGTACGGCCGGGGCCGGGCGGGGGGTGCGGCGGATGGCCGGCCCGGTGCCCGGGCCGCATCGGCTGCTGCGCTGCCGCGGGTGTCCGCCGCCGGCGCCGGGTCAGGCGGCCCGCCCGGACAGCGCGATGCCGGGGTGCGCCGGCAAGGCGGCGCACCCCGGCATGTCCCGCTCCTGCGGCCGCACCGGGGGGATGCGGCGGTCACCTGTGCACGGCCGGCGGCTGCCGGGCGGCGGGCCCGGCGCGGGCCGTGCGGTGCCGGGGGGCGGGGCGGTTATGAGGCGGCAGGGGTGCGGGAGGTCTTCTCCTGCGCGGAGGCCGCCTCGTTGGTGGCCTCGGCGACCGCGTCACGCGGCCTGGAGTCCACCTTGTCCATCAGCACCAGGACGAGCAGGGTCGCGACGACGAGCACTCCGGCGGCGGCGCGGAGCGCCAGGGCGTATCCCTCGGTCTGCGCGATCTGCGGGAGGTCGCCGTCCGCGACGTGGTCGTTGACGTAGCGCAGGGCGAGGGGAACCAGGGTGGCCAGACCGAGCGATCCGCCGACCTGCTGCATGGCGGTCTGCACGCCGGAGGCCAGACCGGCGTCCTGGCCGGTGACCTCGTGCAGTGCGCCGTTGGTCAGGGCGGGGAAGCCGACGGCGTTGAAGAAGCCGTACACGAGCAGGCCCGGCATGATCCCGCTGACGAAGGACGCGTCGGTGGCCAGGCCGCCCGCGGCCAGGAACAGGCCGCCGGCGCTGCCGAGGAAGGAGATCATCAGGATCGGCTTGACGCCCAGGCGCGGCAGCAGCGCCGTCGATACGCCCATGCCGATGCCGAGGGCGACGGTGAACGGAATGTAGGTCAGCCCGGTCTTCATCGGCGAGTAGCCGAGGACCTGCTGCAGGTACAGGGTCAGCAGGAAGGCGTAGGTGTAGAAGGACGCGAGGGCGAGCACGCTGACGCCGTTGGAGGTCACCCGGGTGCGGTTGGAGAAGAACCGCAGGGGGATCATCGGGTCGGGGGTGCGGGACTCCCACACGACCATGAAGATCAGCAGGGCGATTCCGCCGAGCAGCGGGACCAGCACGTCCGCGGAGCCCCACGGGTCGTCGGCGGCCTGCAGCAGGCCGTAGACGATCGCGACCAGACCGCCGGTGGCGGCCAGGGCGCCGACCGCGTCGATCCCCTGGCCGCTGGCGCGCTTCATGCGGCTCTCCGGGATGACCCGGGGCACCATGATCAGCGCGAACACGGCGACGGGGACGTTGATGAAGAAGATCCAGCGCCAGTCCACCAGGTCGGTCAGCGCTCCGCCGACGACCGAGCCGACCGCGCTGCCCACCGCGGCTGTGCCGCCCCACACGCCCAGCGCCTTGGTGCGCTCCTTGGCGTCGCGGAACAGCACGGGGATCAGGCCCAGCGCCGCCGGACCGGCCAGCGCCTCACCGAATCCCTGGACGAACCGGCCGCCGACCAGCATCCCGGAGTTGGCCGCGGCACCGCATACGACCGAGGAGATTCCGAAGACCAGCACACCGGCGATGAAGATCTTGCGGCGGCCGAACATGTCGGCGAGCCGCCCGCCCAGCAGCAGGAAACCTCCCGCGGTCAGCACGTAGGCGTTGACCACCCACGCGAGACCTCCGGGAGTGAAGTCCAGATCCTTTTCCATCTCGGGAAGGGCGATGTTCACGACGGTGACGTCCATCATGAGCATGAACTGCATCGCCGTCAGCACGGCGAGCGCCGTCCATCGCCGCGGGTCTGCGTCGGCCAGGACGCTCCCGCCTTGCGCTTCCTTGTCTGCGCTGCTCATACCTAACTCGTTCCTCCGAATGATCCGCGGCTGGGGGGAGCTCCGCCCGCCCAGGCGACTCACCGGCCCCGCGACGCGGGTCGCCCGCCCCGCCGGTACGCGGGATGGTGTCCCTCTCAGGAATACTGACGAAGCAATCTCCACGGATGTGACACACCGCGCTGACCTGCGTGTCCGCTGTGCCGCCTGCCGTGGTCGGAGGGCTGTTCCAGGGGGTCCGGGCCGGCAGGATCAACCGGCGGGAGCCGGCTGTGTCCTGCCGGTGGACGGACATCATCTGACCGGCGGTCAGCCCAGATAGTGCCGGATCGTCGGGATGAGCAGCTGGATCAGTTCCTCGCTGGAGGCCGAGGCGATCGGCTCTATCTTCACGACGTAGCGCAGCAGGACGACGCCCCAGACCTGCCCTGCCGCCGCGTTGACGTTGATCACCGGGACCTTGATGGTCTCCGCCGCCTGGTAGATGTCCATGCCCTCGATGTCGAGTGCCTTGCCCACCTGCGCGAAGAGCTGGTTGGCGAGGAACAGGCGCATCTGCTCCGCGCCTTCCTCGCTGTTGACCGCCGCGTGCAGGATGCCCAGCAGCCTCGGCCGCACCTTGGGGTCTTCCCACAGTTCGAAGGCCGCGCGCAGCAGGCTCTCGGCCAGTTGTCCGCGCGGCCCGTTGAGCGCCTCGACACCGGCCTCGCCGAGAACGCCGCCCAGCGTGTCCAGGGCTTCGGCGCGCTCTTCTGCGCGAATGGCTTCGGACATTTCTCCTCCTGGTTGTCGGTCGTTGCTGCTGTTGCTACGCGCCGCGGTGAGCGGCGGCGAGCTTCTCGAAGGTGGCTGCCAGCGGCAGGTTGTCCCAGAACGCGGCCGGCCTGCGGAAGTACACCCCGAGCTTGTGGTACTCCTCGGTGCGCGAGACCGTGGCGCCGTAGACGAGGACCCGTGCGCCGCCGTACTCGTAGGGAGCGTTCTTTGCGAACCTGGCGATCTCGTCGTGGAGCGTGGTGGGGTAGGCGGTGTCGTCCGGGCTCACCGAGGAGAAGCAGATCCGGTGGATGTCCGGGGAGTCATAGGTGAAAGTGGGGTAGATCGAGAAGGAGTTCGGGATGAACTCCAGCAACTGCGGGTTCGGCGCCGGCAGGTTCGTCTCCTCGAGCAGCGACAGGCAGGACTTCTCCTCAAGGGGGCCCGCCATGAAGTACACGTTGACCGTCTTGCGGATGTAGTCGATGCCGATGATCGAGATCCGGTTGTCCATGCCGTTGAGGCCGAAGGTGGCCGCGTGCTCGGCGACGCTGGAGGGCATGGACGGCAGCGAGGCAAGCGTCGACAGCTTCCCCAGGTTGTCCAGCGGGAAGAAGATGTACGTCTTCTTGAAGCCGTCGACGACGCCGCTTTCGACGCCGTAGAAGGTGACGGGGCTGGACTCCACGATCTCCGGGAGGAGGTTGGCGATCGGGTGGTCCGTGGGCTCGATCCAGCCGTTCGCCACGGCGATCTCGTACGGGTCGCCCACCTCGGTCGGCACCGTGAAGTTGTAGTCGATGTCCCCTCCGTGGCGCTCGCCGCCCGCCATGGCCAGGACGACCACGGACTCTTCCGACACCCCGTCGCCGAACGCGGCCAGGACGGACATGACCTTCTCCCGCGAGCAGGGTATGTCCAGCAGCCCGGCCGCATCCTCGATGGCCGAATACACCGCTTCAGCGTTCTTTGATACCGGCATTCTTCCTCCAGGGTTCGACATTCGTTCCCGACAGAACAGGGAATAGAGCAACGGAAGACATCAGGTATTTACCGGGGCTCTCGCCTTGGAGGGGTCGATTTCTGCGACCGTACCATTCGTCCACCACTTCGATCATGCGTTGCACTCGACATCCGCTTGAGATCAGCTGGATTCCGCCTGTCAGGCGGTCTTCGTCGCGGACAGCATGGCCTCGACGGTGAGGGCGTGCGGCGGCAGGTTGGCCGGGTCGTCGGTGACTGCCTTGGTGACCTTGAACCCGCATTCTTCGAGCCAGGTCTGCCAGGTTGACAGTTTCTGCGGCCCGCCCTGCCCCATGGTGCAGCCGACGAAGAAGCTGGGGTAGAAGTCGACGGTGTAGTTCTCGGTTTCCTTGAGGTTCTCGGGGAACACCGGCACCAGGGCGTGGATCTGGCCGCCGGGTTCCAGCGACTTGTGGACTTCTTCGAGGATCCGGAAGACGTCGCTCTTGTCGAACATGGGCAGGAAGTGCTTGATGAGTACGACGTCGAATCCCTTGGGGACTTCTTCGAAGACGTCACCGCCGATGAACGAGCATTGTTCTTCGACGCCGTGGGTCCGGAAGTTCTGCAGGCATTCGGCTTCCTTCTCGGGCAGGTCGAAGGTGGTCACCTTGAGACCGGAGGAGTCCGCCAGCCTGAGCGTGTTGACGGCGCCGAGGCCGGTGTTCCCCGCGAGGTCGAGCACCCGGGAGCCGGCCGGGATGCCGACCTGGGAGAAGAACCAGGGGTCGACGTGGGCGGTGACCGTGTTCATCAGCTTCGCCCACGGCTCGCGCAGTTCCGGCAGTTCGCCCAGTGCGCTGTACAGGTCGCCGTCGAACCCGTACAGCTCCTTCAGGCCGGCGGTCGTGCCGGTCCGCACGCTCTCGGTGAGGTAGAAGAGCTGCCGCAGCGTGACCGCTTTGATCATGTCGAGGTCGGCGAGTGCCGCCTGGAGGTCCTTCTCCCTGACGCCCGCGAGGGCGTCGAGGGTGTAGGTGCCGGCTGCCTCGTCGTGGGCGACGAAGCCTTCCTTGACCGGCAGCAGCAGGAGCTGTTCCACGGCGTCCGGCTTCGCGCCGGCCACCTCGCCCAGCTCGGCCGCAGTCAGGCCGGGCCGGTCCCGCAGCGCGTCGATGAGGCCCAGCTCGAAGCAGGACAGCAGGGTCATGAACCGGGACGGCCCCACCATGTATTCGCGGAACCGAGCCAGCGTGGCTTCTGGCGTCATGTCACTGGCCTCTCTTAAGTGGCAGAAGTGGTCCAACCGGTACGGGGCTTCGCCCCGCACGCCGGTGTCGTCGGCCTGCTGGGGGCCGGGCCCGCCGTGCCGGTCCGGCAGCCGGCGCTGCCGGTGCCCCCGGGTGCTCACCGCGCGCCTGTCAGCCGGGGTTCGAGGGCGCGGGCCGCGTCGTTGCCGTAGGTCCGGCCGATGCGCGCGATCAGATCGGTGGCCAGGAGCTTGTACTCCTGGGTGCCGACGGACTCCAGCACGGTGGTGGCCAGCGCGCAGCCGAGCCGGGCGGCCTGTTCGTGCGGCCACTGCCACACCACGCCGGCCAGGAAGCCGGCGCGGAAGGCGTCGCCCGCACCCGTGGGGTCGGCGATCTTGTCCGCGGGCACGGCCGGTACGAGCAGCGGGGGTTCGCCGGCGCGGGCCAGGGACACCCCGCCCTCGCCCAGCGTGGTGATCCAGGTGCCGACCCGGGCGAGGAGGTCGTCCTCGCTCCAGCCGGTGCGTTCGCGCAGCAGCGCGGATTCGTATTCGTTGGTGAACAGCCAGGTGGCTCTGTCGACCAGCCGGCGGGCCTGCTCGCGGTCGATGCGGGCCAGTTGCTGGGAGGGGTCGGCTGCCACGGGGATGCCCAGGCGGTGGGCGGCGGCGGTGTGGCGCAGCATGGCGTCGGGGTCGTCGGCGCCGACCAGGACGAGCGCGAGCGGACCGGAGCGTGCGGCGGTCCCGGCCAGGTCGATCCGGGACGCCTCGGCCATGGCCCCGGCGTAGAAGGTGGCGATCTGGTTCTGGTCCTGGTCGGTGGTGCACACGAAGCGGGCGGTGTGCAGGGTCTGGCTGACCTGGACCGCGGAGGTGTCGACGCCGCTGGCCCGCAGCCAGGTGCCGTACTCGGCGAAGTCCATGCCCGCGGCGCCTACCAGGAGCGGGTCCAGACCCAGCAGGCCGAGGCCGAAGGTGATGTTGGCGGCGACGCCGCCGCGGTGCACCTTCAGCTGGTCGGCCAGGAACGACAGGGAGACCCGCTCCAGCTGCCCCTCGATCAACTGCTCGGCGAAGCGCCCGGGGAACACCATCAGATGGTCGGTCGCTATCGATCCGGTCACGGCGATACGCACGCATGTGCTCCTTGGATCCGGGGCGGGGCGAGCCGGCCGGTGCTGGAGGGGAAACGCCCCGGCAGGCTCGGGAGGAATAGCGCAGGAGCGGGGGCAGGGAGGATCCGCCGCCCTCCGCCGGCTTCGGCGGCGGGGCGCTCAGCCCGCCTGCACCGCCTGGCGCAGGGCCTCGGCGCGGTCGGTGCGCTCCCAGGTGAAGTCGGGCAGTTCGCGGCCGAAGTGGCCGTAGGCGGCGGTCTGGGAGTAGATCGGGCGCAGCAGGTCCAGGTCGCGGATGAGGGCGGCCGGGCGCAGGTCGAAGACCGTGGTGATGGCGTTCTCGATCTTCTCGACGGCGGCGGTGTGGGTGCCGAAGGTCTCGACGAACAGGCCGACGGGCTCGGCCTTGCCGATGGCGTAGGCGACCTGGACCTCGCAGCGGGCGGCCAGGCCGGCCGCGACGACGTTCTTGGCGACCCAGCGCATCGCGTACGCCGCCGAACGGTCCACCTTGGAGGGGTCCTTGCCGGAGAAGGCGCCGCCGCCGTGCCGGGCCATGCCGCCGTAGGTGTCGATGATGATCTTGCGGCCGGTCAGGCCCGCGTCGCCCATCGGGCCGCCGACTTCGAAGCGGCCGGTGGGGTTGACCAGCAGGCGGTGGTCCTCGGTCTCCAGCTTCATGCCGTCCTCGGCGAGCTGTGCCAGGACGGGTTCGACGACGTGCCGGCGGATGTCGGGGGTGAGCAGCCCGTCGAGGTCGACGTCGCCGGCGTGCTGCGAGGAGACGACGACGGTGTCCAGGCGGACGGGGCGGCTGCCCAGGTACTCGATGGTGACCTGGGTCTTGCCGTCCGGGCGCAGGTAGGGGGCGGTGCCGTTCTTGCGGACCTCGGTCAGGCGGCGCGCGAGGCGGTGGGCCAGCTCGATCGGCAGCGGCATCAGGGTGGGTGTCTCATCGGATGCGTAGCCGAACATCAGGCCCTGGTCGCCGGCGCCCTGGCGGTTCAGTTCGTCGTCGGCTCCGCTGCCCGAGGCGCCCTCGACGCGGGTCTCGTAGGCCGCATCGACGCCCTGGGCGATGTCGGTGGACTGCGCGCCGATCGAGACCGACACGCCGCAGGAGGCGCCGTCGAAGCCCTTGGCGGAGGAGTCGTAGCCGATCTCGAGGATCTTCTCGCGGACCAGGGCGGCGATGTCGGCGTAGGCGGCGGTCGTCACCTCGCCCGCGATGTGCACCTGGCCGGTGGTGATCAGGGTCTCGACTGCGACGCGGGATGACCGGTCCTGGCGCAGCAGCGCGTCGAGGACGGTGTCGCTGATCTGGTCGGCGATCTTGTCGGGGTGTCCCTCGGTCACGGACTCCGAGGTGAACAGGCGACGTGACATGGCGCTCCAGGTCAGGAAAGGGGTGAGTACGCGGAGACAAGGAGGAGGGAATCGAGGGGGGTTGGCGGCCGTGGTGCCGGGGGGGCTTGGGATCTGCTGCGCGGGGGCGGGGCGTTGAAGCGGGCCGGGCTGCGGGGCAGTGCCGGGAGGGGCCGGGTGGGCACGGTGGTGCGGCTGGCTGCGTTGCCGGCGGGCCGGGACCGTCAGGTGCCCGGCCCGCCTTCGGGCGGGACGCTGGTGCGGGGCCGTGGAGGTGCCGGGTGCCCTTTTTCAGAAGGAGTGCGGGCCGAAGCGGCCCCACGCCACGAAGACGGAGACGGCGAGCAGGACCACGGCCAGCACGATCGCCTGCTGCTCCTTGCGGCGGATGTGGGTGAGGGCCGCCAGGGCCATCAGCACGGCCAGGCCCGCGGCGGCCACCGGCACCAGGACGGGTGCGACGTCGAGCACGGCGGGCAGGATCAGGCCCACACCGGCCAGTACTTCCACGGTGCCGATGATCCTGACGACGCCGCCGTCGTAGTCCTCGACCCATTCCCAGCCGGAAGCGGCCAGCTTCTCCTTGGGCTGGGCCAGTTTCATGGCGCCGCCGCCCAGGTAGAACGCCCCCAGCACCGAGGCGACGATCCACAACGTGATGTTCATAAGAGTTCTCCTCCAGGGCCCGGATCCCGCGGCGGCCCCGCTCCGGCGCGGGCAGACAAAGACGCCGCCTGCGGCGCGCGCATCGAAGGCGGCGGCGCAGGCGGCAGTGGCGCAGGCGGGCGCCCCGTCCCGTACAGGAAGACCCGTGCAGCACGAGGGGCGCCCGCCTGTGGTGGCGGTGTGTCAGGCGGAGCGGCCGGCCTTGAGGGCGGCGGCGGTGTCCGTGACGCGCCGGGCCTGGTGCCGGGCCGACTGCAAGATGGCCTCGTCGGGGCCGGAGCCGCCGGGGCCGATACCCGCGATGTGCGAGGTGCCGTAGGGGTTGCCGGTCTGGAACTGGATCGGGTCGGTGTAGCCGGGCGGCACGATGATGCAGCCCCAGTGGTAGAAGGTGTTGCTCAGCGCCAGGATGGTGGATTCCTGGCCGCCGTGGGCGGTGCCGCTGGCGGTGAACGCCGAGACGACCTTGTCGGCAAGGCCGCCTTGCTGCCACAGGCCGCCGGTGGTGTCCATGAACGCCTTGAGCTGGCTGGCCACGTTGCCGAAGCGGGTGGGGGTGCCGAAGAGCACCGCGTCCGCCCAGCTGAGGTCCTCCAGGGTGGCCTCGGCGACATCGGCGGTGGCCTCGATGTGCTGGGCCCAGGCCGGGTTGGTGTTGATGGCCTCCGGCGGCGCCATTTCGCGGACCTTGCGCAGGCGTACGGTCGCACCGGCCTTCTCCGCGCCCTCGGCGGCGGCCTGCGCCAGGGTGTGCACGTTGCCGGTGGAGCTGTAGTAGATGATCGAGACGTTCACGGGTGCCATGGTCGGTTTCCTTCGCTAGCTGTTCATCTGGACAGTGCCGAAGACAACGGCTGACTTGCGGTCGAGGGCGTTCGGGCCGGATCCCTGGTTCTGCTACCGGGCGATGACCAGGGTGCCGGGCGGTGCGGAGTGGAAGACGACCTCCGCGAAGCCGGCCTTGGTCAGCCACTCGTGGTAGTCGCTTCGCCGCCAGGTGCTGCCCTGCTTGCTCTTCAGCAGCATCTCGGAGGCGAAGATCAGCGGGAACGCCGGGCCGCTGCGGTCGTCGTCGACGACGTAGTCGTTGACGACCAGGGTGCCGCCGGGCCTGAGGGCCTGCCGGAGCCTGCTGAAGACCTCGACGTTGCTCTCGGGCCCTTCCTGGTGGGCGATGTGGGAGTACACCGCGACGTCGTACTGCGCGGTGCCGAAGTCGGTGGTGTGGAAGTCACCGTTGACGCAGGTGAACCGGTCGGCCACGCCGCGCTCGGCCAGCAGCCGGCGGGCGACCGCGTTGATCGGCTCCCAGTCGAGCTGGGTCGCGCGGGCAGCCGGGTTGGCCTGAAGCCAGATGCCCGAGTAGATGCCCGACCCGCCGCCCACGTCGAGGATGGAGATCTCGCCGGCACCGGCGAGATCGAGCAGCTCGGCGGCGAGGTTCGCGGCGGGCACCGACTGGGCGGCGATGGCCGTGACGATCCCCTCCCAGTGCGGGTTGTTGGCGACCTCCACCACGGGGTTGACCGTCGGGCCCCCGGCGCGGACCACGTCGGCGAAGTCGGCGACGCTGCCCATGTGCGTCACCTTCAGCTGGGCGAAGCTGACGAGCGAGGCGGGCTTGCCCTCGACCAGGTAGGCGGACGCTTCAGGGGTGTTGCGGTACCGGTCGTGGTGCAGTTCGACCAGGCCCACGCTGACGAGCCCGTCGAGAAGGGTCTGCGCGCCCCGCTCGGAGATCCCGGCGCGGGCGGCCAGCTCGGGGCCGGTGCCCGCGCCGTCTTCGAGGTGGGTGAACACGCCGTGTCTGGCTGCGGCGGCGAGGATCCCGGTGGCCCAGTAGCCGTTGATCAGCCGCATGATGGTGTCTGGGGACGGCTGGCTGTTCGTCATGCTGCCTCTCCTAGGGACCGAGTGGACGCCGAGTGGGTCCGAACCGCGTGGCGCGGGGCGTCCACGACCCGCTCGACATGGTGATCGCTGAGTTCGGCGTGCAGAGGGATGGCGAGGTTGCGCCGGAAGAGGGCCGCGCAGCCCGAAAGGCCGGCGGTGTGCAGCCGAAGACGGCCGCACACCAGGCCGCCCGGGTGCCGTGTCCGTTGGCCGGTGCCCTGGCCGTGCGGGGCGTGGTGCGGTCGCCCGGCACGAAAGGCACCGTCAGCAGTTCCTCACCGGCCAGGAGCCGGCCGTGCTGCGCGGCGGTGCCGGACTCTCCGGCAGGATGCCGGAGAACTCCCCGGCACCGCCGTCCAGGAGCCGGCTCCGGCCGGGATGAGCGTGCAGGTCCCGGCCGCCGCGGGCAAGACGCCCCGGTTCCCGCGGGCCCGGGTGCCGCGCACCCGCGGCCCCGCCCGCCTGCGGGCCCCGGGCCCGGCGGACCCCCGCCGGGCAGCGGCAGCTCCCCGCAGCATCCGCTGCCGCACCGGCCGTGCCATCGCCGCTGATCACGCCATCGAGATCACCAGGCGGGCAGGATAAGAACCCTTCAGCCATACGCTTCGCTTCCTCGGTCCGTGCGGTGCTCAGGCAATGGCCTGCGGAACGTCGGCCGCCCAGGTGCCCAGCGCCATCTCGGCGGTGATGCCGGGGCCGAAGCCCGCGATCATGCCGTTGGCGCCGGGGGCCAGCGCGTCCTCCTCGAACAGCCGGCGGGCGGCCTCGAGTACGACGGCGCTGGCGATGTTGCCGTACTCGTTCAGCGTCGACCAGCTGTGCCGGAACACGCTGCGGTCGACCTCGAGGAACTTGGCGAGGTCGTCGAGGATGCGCGGCCCGCCGGCGTGGATGATGTAGAAGTCGAGCTTGCCGGCGTCCCAGCTGTGGTCCTTGGCCAGCTCACGCAGGACCGGGGCGAGCGGCTCCATGGTGCCGGGCACCCGGCGGTCCAGCTGGAAGTGGAAGCCGGTGTCGCGCACGTCGTAGGAGATCCACTCCTCGGTGTCGGGGATGAGGTAGGAGGCGTTGCGCTCCAGCTCGATGCCCACTCCCCCGGTCCCGCGCACCACGGCGGCGGCGACCGCGTCGCCGAACAGCCCGTCGGACAGCAGCGAGCCGATGTCGTCCGCGTCGGGCTGGTAGCACAGCGAGCACAGCTCGCACGCGACGATCAGCACATTGCTGCCGGGGTGGGCCACGCAGAAGTCCTGGGCCCGGTTGATGGCCGCGCCGCCCGCCGCGCAGCCCAGCTGCGCGATGGGGATCTGCCGGGTGTCGTACCTGAAGCCCATCTTGTTGATCAGCCAGGCCGTCAGCGACGGCATCAGGAACCCCGTGCACGACAGGTAGAGGATCGCGTCGATGTCACGCGCCGTCACCTCGGCGTTGGCCAGGGCCTCTTCGATGACCGGGGGGCACAGCTTCTTCGACTCGGCCTCGTAGATGCGGTTGCGTTCGGTCAGACCCGGGTGGCCGAGGGTCTTCTCGATGGGCTGCACGATGTGCCGCTTTTGCACTCCCGTGTTCCTGATCAGGCGAAGTGCCAGCGGGAGCTGAGGTTTCCCGGCGTGTGCCTGTTCGGCAAATTCCAGAGTCTCTTCCACTGTGATGACATGTTCCGGCGCACTCATCGCCGGTTTGCATAGCCTCGGCATATCCGGAATCCACTTCTCGAGAGGAGACGTCGAGCTGGCGGCAGGCCGTCGTCACCTGCCGCCTCTCGGCGCAGACGGCGTGAGCTCAGGTGCGGCGCCGGCTTCGCCGACCGGAGGCCGGCAGCCGAACGGGCGGACGTCTGGCGGGTGTTGCACGCCGGGTCGGCGTGCCGCTGACGCGTGCGGTGGCGTGGGCCGGTGCGGGGAGGTGATTCGGTCGCGGACTCGTGTGCGAAGCCGGACGCCGGCGTCGGGGACACCGTCGCCCGGGACGCCTTCCGGTGAAGGACGCGCCGGCTTGCCGGACGGCACGGGCAGCAAGCAGACGGGTCCGCCGCGCGCCGTGGTCCCCGCCCGCCCAGGGGGCGGGCAGCACTGAGGGCCGGCCGGCGGCCGGCTGCGTCGCGAGCACGGGATGTCGCCTGGCTGAACCGGCGAACGCCACCCCAAACCACCGTCTTGCAAATGATTTCAGGCAGGGGAGGCGTGCAGGAATAGTGACACGCACGCCTGCTACCAGCCAAGGTCGGCACTGAGTGACGTGGGTCACTCCAGGCAGGAGGGTGTCCTTCCGGATGCGTCCGGCCGGCCCGGCTTCCAGGGACAGGGCCCCGGGGCCGGCGGCCGGAGCCGGGCGGTGTGCGGGCGGCCGGCGGCGCACTGAGTGCCGCGGCGGTGCGGGGCGGGCAGCGGCACCCCGGGGTGAGGTCTTCAGCGGTCTTCCAGGCGGATGCGAGGTCGGGTCGAGGTCCGCATGGTCGACTGACAAGCTGGGAGAGACGGCCTCTTCGGGGGGAGGGTGCGTTCTCCCGGCCTCGCCTGCCGTCCCCGTCGTGGCGGTGCCCGGCTGCGCCGCCCCCGAGGGCAGCGCCCCCAGCACGGCAGCCCGGGGACAGCACCGCCCCGACGCAAAGTGAGGAAAGAACCCACATGGACAGGACAGCGAACGCGGATGTCATCGTCGTCGGAGGGGGCCCCACCGGACTGATGCTGGCCGGCGAGCTGCGCCTCGGAGGGGCGAGCGTCATCGTCGCCGAGGAACTGCAGGAGCCGACCGGCCAGTCCCGCGCCCTGGGGTTCACCGCGCGCACCCTGGAGACCCTGGACCAGCGCGGCCTCGTCTCCCGCTACGGCGACCTGGAGACCAGCCCGATGGGCCACTTCGGGGGCGTCCCGTTCGACTACACCATCCTTGAGGACGCGCACTTCGGGGCCCGCGGCATCCCGCAGTCCCAGACGGAGGCGATCCTGGAGGCATGGGCGCTCGAACGGGGTGCCGACATCCGCCGGGGCCGCAAGTTCCTCGCCATGGAGCAGGACGAGGAAGGCGTCACGGCCACCGTTTCCACCCCCGGCGGCGGGCAGGAGCAGTTGCGCGGCCGGTTCCTGGTGGGCGCCGACGGCGCGCGCAGCGCGGTGCGCAAGGCCGCGGGAATCGACTTCCCCGGCACGTCGGGGACCCAGCTGATGTACCTGGCCGACGTGGTCGACAGCGGGGTGCGGCTGCGTGTCCTGGGCGAACGGCTGCCCGGCGGCCTGGTGCAGGTCTTCCCGATGCCCGACGGCGTGGCCCGCATCATCCTCTCGGAGTACGGCACCTCGCCCGAGGACCTCACGGACAACCCCGGGTTCGCCGAGGTCGCCGAGGCGTGGCTGCGGGTGACCGGCGAGGACATCTCGGGCGGCAGGGCCCTGTGGGTCAGCTCCTTCACCGACGCCACCCGCCAGGCCGCCGAGTACCGCAAGGGCCGTGTCCTGCTCGCCGGTGACGCCGCGCACATCCACCTGCCCGCGGGCGGCCAGGGCATGAGCACCGGCATCCAGGACGCGGTCAACCTGGGCTGGAAGCTCGCCGCCACCGTCCGGGGATGGGCGCCCGAGAGCCTGCTGGACACGTACCACGGCGAACGCCACCCGGTGGGCGCCCGGCTGCTGTCCAACACCCGCGCCCAGGGAATGACCATCTTCGGCGGCGACGAAACCCAGGCGCTGCGCGACCTGTACACGGAGCTGATCGCTCTGGACGAGGTCAAGCGGCATCTGGCGGGTGCGGTCAGCCACATCGACATCCGCTACGACACCGGCCCTGACGCCCACGCGCTGGCCGGCTACCGGCTGCCGCCGCGCACGCTTGAGACCCCGGACGGGCCGGTCAAGACCCCCGGACTGCTGCACCAGGCACAGGGCGTCCTGCTCGACCTGGCCGACTCCCCCGAGGTGCGGGCGGCTGCGGGCGGGTGGAAGGGCAGGGTCACCACCGTCGTCGGCAAGCTGCCCTCCCCCTTCGACGAGGTCACCGCGCTCCTGGTCCGCCCTGACGGGTACATCGCCTGGGCGGGCACCGGCCCGGAGGGGCTCGAGGCGGCCCTGCGCCGCTGGTTCGGCGAGCCCGACCCCGCGTGAGATGAGCGCTGCCGGCCCGGATCCCGCTGCGGCGGGATCCGGGCCGGCGCGCGGATGCGCCGAAGTCCCGCCGGGTGTACGGGTTCAGGAGCCGAGGGCGCCGCCGTCCCCGAAGCCGCGGTTGAAGCCGCTGGGGAAGAAGGGCCCCCCGGCACTCGGTGCCGAGTGCCGGGGGGCGCTGCCGCGTGTCGCCGGGGGAAACGTCACGCGACGTCTTATCCGGTGGTGCCGGGCTTCCCGAGGGTGTCGGGGTGTTCCAGTACCACCAGGGCTCGCTGGACCATCGCCACCAGGTCGGTGTCGTCGCTGCGGTCTCCCCACAGCACCTGGTGGAGGGCGCCTGTCACGGCGCCGACCAGTACCCGCAGTTCGAGGTTGTCCGCGGGCAGGCCGGCCCGTTCGGCCAGCACCTCGCTGACGGTGTCGATCCATCTGTCCTGGGACTCGCCCACCAGGGCCCGCACCGCGGGCACGTGGCGTACGAGCTGCCGGCGCCACCGGTAGTCCTCGCTGAAGTCGTCGGTGAAGCCGCGCACCATGTCGGTCAGCACCCCGCGCATGGCTGTCAGCGGCGGTTCGTCCGTGAGGCGTTCACGCAGGACGGCCATGGTGAAGTTGGCGTAGTCGTCGGTCAGGACGATGTGCTCTTTGCTGGGGAAGTAGCGGAAGACGGTGCTGGGTGAGACCTCGGCAGCCGCGGCGATCTGCTCGATCGTCGTGCTGTCGTATCCCCGCTCGTCGATCAGCCGGCGGGCCGCCGCGCGGATCGCCTGGCGGGTGCGCAGCTTCTTGCGTTCGCGCAGGCTGAGGCCGGCTTCCGCACCGGGAGCCGCCGCCGTGTCGGTCTCGGCCGAGGGCATCTGGCTCATTTCCCCGCGCCGTTCGCCGCATCGGACAGCGTCGTGGTCAGCGTCTGCTTCGCCGCCTCCTGCGGGGCCTCGTCTGCCGGGCCTGCCGGTTCTGCCTGGTCCGCCGGCTTGTCGCCGGTGGTTCTGTTCTCCCGGCTTTCCGGCAGTTTGAAGGCGGCGAGGACGGCGGCGAGGACGCCGGCGATGCCGCAGATCAGGAGCACTGCGCTCATGCCGCTGAGGAAGGCGGATTCGGCGGACTGCGCGAGCTGCGGTACGTCCAGCTGCGCCGCGACTGCCTGGGCGGCGACCACGGACTCCTCGGCGCTCTCGGCTGCCTGTGCCGGCACCGTGCTGGTGTCGACCTCGCTGGTGAACACGGCGTTCAGGACGCTTCCCAGCAGGGCGATGCCGAAAACGCCGCCGACCTGGCGCAAGGTGGTGTTCAGGCTGCTGCCGGTGCCTTCCTTGCCCTGGGGCAGTACCGACAGGGCGGTGTCCAGGCCCGGCACCATCACCAGGCTGATGCCCAGGCCGGCGAGCATCATCCACACCACGACGTAGCCGTAGCCGGTGCTTTCGTCCGTGGCGGCGCCGAGGAACATCGCCACGGACATGATGAGCAGGCCGGCGACCAGCAGCGGCCGGGTGCCGATCTTAGGGGCCAGCGGCGGCACGATCCTGGCGACGACGATCATGCCGGCCATCAGCGGCATCATGCGCAGACCTGTGTCGAAGGCGTCGTTGCCCTGGATGACCTGGAGGTACTGCGGCAGCACGAACAGCAGGCCCATGAACACGAACATGCCCAGGATGAGGAAGAGCGTGTTCCAGCCGAAGGTCGCATTCCGCAGCAGTTCCAGGTCCACCATCGGGCGGGGCTGGCGCTTTTCGCGCATGACGAGCCCGACGAGCATCAGGGCGCCGCCGGTGATCGCGGCGAGGATGACCGGGTCGCCCCATCCCTCGGTGGGGGCTTCGATGACGCCGTAGACGAGGGCGCCCAGGCCGAGGATGCCGAGGACCGTGCTGACCATGTCGACCCGGGGGGCTGAGGGGTCCTTGGTCTCGGGGATCAGCAGGACGCTGGCGATGATGCCGATGGCGACCAGCGGGATGTTCAGGACGAAGATCGAGCCCCACCAGAAGTGGTCGAGCAGCCAGCCGCCGATCAGCGGGCCGAGCGGCATGCCGATCGACATGCCCACGGCGACGATCGCGATGGCCTTGGTCTGCTCCTCGCCCTTGAAGAGGGTCGGGATGAGGGACAGCGTGAGCGGCATGATCACTGCGGCGCCCAGGCCCATGACCGCGCGGGCCCCGATGAGCGCGCCGGGGGTGTCGACGAACGTGCCGATGACCGAACCGACGAGGAAGACCACGAGCCCGGCGATCAGCAGCTTGCGCCGCCCGAAGCGGTCACCCAGGAGGCCCGCGGGGAGCATGGCGGCTGCGAAGACGACGGCGTACGAGTCGATGACCCACTGCAGCTCGCCGGCGGAGGCGCCGGTATCGGCGGCCAGGGTGGGCAGGGCGACGTTCAGGATCGTCGTGTCAAATCCGATGACAAGGACACTGATCGTCATACCGATCAGAGCCAACCAACGATTTTTGACGGCCATAGCTAAACGATAGCAGCTCTTACTTGAGAGTGGATAGCTTTTGGTGAGCGGTGTGTCCGGAGCCGCTGTCCGGCCGGACCGGCGGCGGCCCGGCGGTTCCTGACGGGTCGTCAACTCGCTTGGGGGGCCCGGGTCCAGCCCGGTGTCCAGGCGTTAGGGGACCTGTAGGCTCCCGAGGCGGAGACCCCCGCCACCTGTCAGTTCTGGATCCCTGTCAACTGGAGGAAAGATGCTGAGTCGAAGGTCCCTTCTCCGCGGTGGCGGCGGCCTCGCGCTGACGGCAGCCGCTGTCGGGTCATCGGCGGGGCCGGTATACGGCAGTGAGGGCACCTGGGAGCGGCTGCGCCGGCATCTCAGGGGAGATGTGGTGCTGCCCTCGGACCAGGCGTACGCCTACGCCCGGCAGGGTGTGCTGGTGGAGCTCGACGCCGTCATGCCGCAGGCGGTCGTCTACTGCGAGACGCCCCGGGATGTGAGTACGGCCGTCAGGTTCGCCGGTGACCACGGCATCCAGGTCCACACCCGCAGCGGCGGCCACAGCCTGGCCGGCTGGTCCACCGGAGGGGGCATGGTCCTTGACGTCTCCCGGCTGGATCACGCCCTGGCCGGCAGGGACACCGTGCGCCTGGGCCCGGGGATCCAGAGCGTCGATGCGCTGGCCGCGCTCGCGCCCTGGGGCAGGCAGGTGGTCACGGGCACATGCGCCACCGTGCGCATGGGCGGCTACATACCGGGCGGGGGCATCGGCTTTCAGGTGCGCAAGTTCGGCTACGCCAGCGACCGCCTCGTCTCGGCCCAGGTGGTCCTCTCCGACGGGCAGATCGTGCGCGCCAGCGACACGGCGCACCCCGACCTGTTCTGGGCCCTGCGCGGTGGCGGCGGCGGCAACTTCGGCGTGGTCACCGACTTCGAGGTGCGGCCGGTGGCGGCGCCGGCCATGGTGTATTTCGACTCCACCTGGCCGTGGGACAGGGCCCAGGAGATCATCACGGCCTGGCAGGAGTGGTCCTCTCACGGCCCGGGGGACCTGGGTTCGACCCTGACCGTGCTGTTGCGCGACGGCGCCGAGGGCAACGTGCCGGTCATCCGGGTCCACGGCGGCTACCACGGGCCCAAGGCGGGGTGTGAGCAGGCCCTGAACGAGCTGGCGGGCATGTCGGGTGCCGCGCCCGCCGTGCACATGGCCGAGCTTGCGTACCACGAGGCGATGAAGGCCGTTTACGGCTGCGAGCAGTTCACGCTGAGCGAGTGCCACCGTGCCGGGTCGAATCCGGATGCCAGGATCCCGCGCACCCCCTTCCTCAGGGAGCGGACCCGGCTGCTCGACCGTCCCACGGGCAGCTCGGGGGTGGCCGACCTGCTGTCCGTCTTCGACGCCAACCGCCGGCCGGGCCTGACGACCTACCTGTACTTCACGTCACTGGGCGGCGCCGGCAAGGAGACTGCCCGCGACGCGACCGCGTTCGTGCACCGCGGCGCGGAGTTCTTCGTGGCCTTCGCGTCCCTGCTGGCCCAGGCGCAGCCGCCCCAGGAGGAGGCCGAGGCCGCCATGGTGTGGCCCGCCCAGGCGTTCGATGTCATCGACCCGCTCTCCAGCGGCGAGTCCTACCTGGGCTTTCCCAATCCGGACCGGCAGGACTGGCGGGAGTCGTACTACGCCGAGAACTATCCCCGGCTGGTGTCGGTCAAGCGCCGCTATGACGCGCCGGACTTCTTCCGGTATCCGCAGAGCATCGGCAGCTGAAGCCCTCGCGTGACCTGCCGGCGCCTGTGAGCGGCGGTTCACATGGCTCCCCTCCCGCCTGGCGGGAGGGGAGCCTGCTGTCTGCGGCGCGGTCAGCCGGCTGCTACGGCCTCGGTCTCCCCCGCCGCCTGGTCCGGGGCGCTGCCGGGGGCGGGCCGCTCCGGGCCGCGCAGGGCGATGTAGACGGCCAGCACGCCCATGATGACGACGCCCACCCACATGGCCTGCTGCCATCCGGCGACGTAGGACTGGCGTGCGGCGTCGATGAGGTCCCGGGCGTGGGGGCCTGAACTGCCCGAGACCTCGATGGCGTTGGCGATGCCCTCCCGTGCGGTGGCCGCGGTCTCTTCGGGGACGTCGGGCATCTTGTCGTCGACGTCGCTGCGGTAGCCGGCCGTCAGGATGGCGCCGAGCATGGCGATGCCCAGTGCGGTGCCCAGTTCGCGGGTGACGTCGTTGAGGGCGGAGGCGACGCCTTGTTTCTCGCCGGGCAGGGAGCGGGTGATGGCCTCGGTGGAGGGCACCATGGCCAGGCCCAGGCCGATGCCCATGACGATGATGCCGGGCAGGATCGACAGGTAGCCGCCGTCGACGGAGACGAGCAGCGCCAGCAGCGCCAGGCTCGCGCCGATCAGCGTGATTCCCGCCGCCATGGTCGGGCGGGGGCCGACCTGCACGGCCATCTTGGGGGCCAGGCCGGAGGTCATCATCATCGCGATGGCCAGGGGCATCAGCGCTGCCGCGGACAGCAGTGCCGACCAGTCGAGCACGGCCTGGAGGAACGGGAAGAGCACCACGGACGTACCGGCCTGGACTCCGAAGACCACGACCAGGGTGGTCGAGCCGCCCGCCAGCCCGCGCTCGCGGAACAGGCGCACGTCCAGCAGCGCGGCGTCCCGGCGGTTCAGTTCCCAGAACACGAAACCGGCCGTGGCGGCCAGGCCGACGGCCAGGCTGATCAGGGTCACGGGCTCGCTCCAGCCGCGCTCGGGCCCCTCCTGCAGGACGAAGATGAGGCCGACCACGGCGACGGCGGACACCAGTGCGCCGACGGTGTCGAAGCGGTGGCCGGAGCGCTCGTGGGAGTTGGGGACCGTCTTGAGCGTCATGGCCAGGGCCACGGCGATCAGCGCCACCGGCAGGGCGAACAGCCAGCGCCAGTCGGCGACGTCGACGAGGAAGGCGGACAGGAACATGCCCAGGATGCCGCCGCCTCCGGCGACGCCGGTCCACACGCCGATCGCCTTGCCGCGCTG
>NZ_JCANSZ010000078.1:0-25024 GCF_059570535.1 Streptomyces sp. CNP082 | reverse complement strand
GGTCATTAACTGGCGCTCTGCGGCGCGTCCCCTTGTTGCCGGTCGGCAGCTCCAGGAGAGCCGGGGGCGGCAGTGTCACAGGGGCCCTCACGGAGCGACCACGCTAGGCCGTCACCCCGACTCTCACCGGACTTGCACGCACACCCTCGCAGGTGTCGCAGGAAGGAGCCTGCACTAATGACCTCGCGCACGCACACCGACGACGCGCACCCCTACCTCCGCGCCGCCAGCGCCGGGATCCGCCACCACACCCGCGCCCTGACACGCCCGGGACCGGACCCGGCCCCGACGGCGGACCGCCCGCATCTCGACGTGCTGCACGCGCACCTGACCGCCGTGCACCAGCTCCTGGACCACCTCGCCGAGACCACCCGGCCCCGGCTTCCGGCGGCCGGCCGCCGCCTGGCCGCCGCGCACACCCGCCTGTGGCAAGCCGCCGCCGAACTCCACGACGCCTTCCACCTCCTGCCCACCATCACCGCCGCAGACGACACCGAGGCCCGAGCGTGCCGTCCGGAACGGCTGCCCGAAGGGCCGCCGGTGCTCACGATCTGCCAGCGGCACCTCGCCGCCGGCCACAGCATCCGCCGCAAGACCACCCCCACCGACCACCGGCAGCCCCACACCACTAGCTGCACGCGATGAACCACCGGCCCGCCCGCCGCGCCGTCCGCGCCTCCGCCTCACCGCTGTTCACCCCCCACGGAACCGACCGCGCCGACCGCAAAGCAGCCCGCCGCCGACTCGCCGAAGCCACTGCCGAGGTACGTGCCCAGGCCGACATCCAGCAGACGGAACCCGCGTCGGCCGGGAGCGAGGCGGCGGTCGCCCTCTACCCCGCAAGTGGGCGCCCCGGGCCCTCCTCTGCCCGCAACAACCGGCTGAAGCTGCCCGCCCACCGCATGACCACGGCCGTGGCCGCCGGCGCGTACCCCTTCCTCGCCGAGGGGGGCCTGGGCGCCGACGGCATCTACATCGGACGCGATGTCCACGCCGAAGCCAGCTTCGTCTTCGACCCCTTCGAGCTGTACGGCAAGATCGCCGGCTTCACGAATCCGAACCTCATGCTGGCCGGGGTGATCGGCCAGGGGAAAAGCGCGCTGGCCAAAAGCATCGCGCTGCGCTCCCTGGCCTTCGGATACCGCGTCTACATCCCCTGCGACCCCAAGGGCGAATGGACCGCCGTCGCCAGCGCCCTGGGTGGCCGGACCGTTGCTCTCGGACCTGGGCTCCCCGGCCGGCTCAACCCCCTGGACGCCGCCCCACGCCCCGACGGCGTTGCCGAGACGGACTGGGCCGGGGAGATCCGCAAACGGCGCCTGCTCCTGCTCGGCTCCCTGGCCCGCACCGTCCTGGGCCGGGACCTGATGCCCATGGAGCACACCGCCCTGGACATCGCCCTCGACCACGCCGTCACCCACGCCGCCGACACCGGCTGGCCACCGCTCCTCGGCGACATCGCCGCCGCCCTCAACAACCCCGGCGTACTCCACGAAGCCGGGGAACCCGGGACCGTGGCGGGGCGCCTCGCAGAAGCGGCCCGCGACCTCGCCCACGCCATGCGCCGCCTCGTCCACGGCGACCTGGCCGGCATGTTCGACGCCCCCTCCACAGTCACCTTCGACCCGAACGCTCCGATGCTCACCATCGACTTGTCCCGGCTCGGCGGCTCCGGCGACGACACCGCCCTCGTCCTCGCGATGACCTGCGCCTCCGCCTGGATGGAAGCGGCCCTGGCCGACCCGCACGGCGGCCGGCGCTGGATCATCTACGACGAGGCATGGCGCCTGATGCGGCACGTCGGGCTGCTGAAGCGCATGCAGGCGCAGTGGAAACTCAGCCGCGGCCTCGGCATCGCCAACATGCTGATCATCCACCGGCTGTCCGACCTGCTCACCGCCGGCGACACCGGCTCCCAGAGCCGCGCCCTCGCCGAGGGCCTCCTCGCCGACTGCTCCACCCGCATCATCTACCGCCAAGAGGCTGACCAACTCCACACCGCCGCCACCCTCCTGGGCATGACCACCGTCGAAACCGACGCCGTCTCCCACCTGGGCCGCGGCAGGGGCCTGTGGAAAGTCGCCGGCCGCAGCTTCATCGTGCAGCACCTCCTGCACGGCCGGGAGTTGGCGCTGTTCGACACCGACGCCCGCATGCACTGAAACATGACTCTCTGCGCAAAATAGCGATCTCGACCGACTCCGGGACATATATAGGAGAAGGATGTACGACACCTCCACCTACCCCTACGGCATCCGCAGAACCAACCCCGACTACCTCCGGACATCGGCGCGGAGCCTCGAAAGGCTCGCAGACCGACTCCCTCGGGCCGTTGCCGGCGGAACAGGCGAAGCCATCAGCAACACGGTCGGTGCGGCGCTCGTACATATCACCTGGGAGTCGACCTGCATCGCCAATGACCTGGTCACCAGTTTCAACGGCAAGGGCAGCGACCGCGACGCACACGCGGCGGCCATCCGCCAGTGCGCAGCACCCCTCGGGCTCGCCCACCGCTACCTGGCCAAGGCCATGGACCGCATCAGCTCCCACCACCATTTCTTTACGCCTCCCACGGGCGCGCAGGCCGAAGCTCCTAAAGATCTGCTCCTGTTCCTGCAACAGGACATCGATCGCGCTCGCGCCGCGATCTACGCCACCGCAGACCAGTTCAAGATCAACGCTTCGCTGCTCGGCAGCCGTCCCATCGCCGTCACGCCCACGCCGGAGTGACCGCAATAAAGACAGGGTCTGCCAGTTCACGCTCTACCTCACTCTCACCGACCCGGCCGCGTCGCGCCCCGCCCACAGCTCCGCCCACAACCAGGGCGCCCCGCAGCGCAGCGCTGTTCCCGACAAGCCCGCAACACCGGCGCGCACGCACGGACGGACAACAGGGCTCCCCAAGAAAGGGAACCTTCTGATGCAGCACCTGCTGCACGAGGACGAGTCGGCGCCCTTCGAGGAACCGGCGCCGCACCCGGAAGGAGCACTCACCTCCTGAACCTCGATATCCAGCGCGAGTTGATACCCCGTGCCGAGGCCCTCCGCCTCATCCGCGCGCTCGGCACCCTCACGTCCCAACTCCTCGACGCAAGCGCGCGGGCCCATCTGCTCGACGCCGACGGCCGTGTGCCGGACACGCCCTCGTACGCAGAGCTGCTCCAGCACGCCGCCGGAGCACAAGACCTCTCCCGTGACGTCACCAGGCTGACGGCCGACTTCGCCCGCAGCCCTCACAGCACCAATCGCACGGGCAGGGCCGTACTCGGCCGTCTCGCGACCGCGGTGACCATGGCGGGCCACGCCGCACCGCTATTCGCCGAGACCGCCGAGATCGCCCACTTCCTGCACCGCGCCTCCGGCCCAGCCGACAGGGCGCAGCGCGACGACCGCATGGTCATCCAGCACGCAACAGCACGCGCCCATCTGCGGCGTGCATCTGAACTGCTGCGCGACGCGGGCGAGGAACTCGACGAGCACCTCGACCTCCACCGCTTCTTCAAGAAGCGCGGTCGACCCGAAAGCCCCGCACCACCGCCACCTGGCCCGAGCGGTCCCCGCCGCTAGTCCCTGAGCCGGCTACCCGCCTCATGCAACCTGGCAAGGAGATCCTCTGCAGCGCCACGACCACCACAGCGGCTCCGACGCCCCCGAGTACGAGTCCGGCGACGAGCCCCGTCCCAAGTTGAAGCCGGCCCCGCTGGTCCGAAGTCCCCGCCCCGCCCGCCACGCGCCACAACAGCCGTAGCTGCTGGAGGCGGGTCCGTTCAGATGGTGTCTCCGGCCCCGCGCCGCGGGAGCGATCCGCCCGGCGCGCACGCGATCGCCACCGACCTGGGGACGACTCCCGCGATGTTGTGCCAACTCCACGCCCCGGGCAGTGCGGAGGACATGCTCGCTCGGCTCGTGGTGACGACATCCCGCCGCCTGGACGACGTGCACGAGCAGCTCACCGCCCTGGCCCGGCGGGCGGCCGGGGACCTCAACCGCGTCGCACAGGGGCGTGCGCAGATCAACTCGCCGGGCATCCTGCGGCACAGCGCAGTCGCCCTCGACATCCTGGCTGCTCGCCGCGCCGATGCCGTCGAGCACCTCAAGGACCTGATCCACACCTACCAGCACACAACTACCGCCAGCGCCCCTCAGCACCGGCCACCGACGAAGACAACCGTGCCGTCCCGCGGTACCCCCCGCCGCCTCACGTTCCGCCGCCATACCGCGCCGTCTCTGACCCCTCTTTGCCCAGGTACCCCATGCCCCCGCACCGCCCCGACCTGTTCGCCTTCGCCCCGGCCGTGGCCGACCGGCTTCCCGGCAACTGGACCAGCCAGCTCAACCCCACCACCACCGGCCCGGAGCATTTCGCCACCCTTGAACGGCTATGGGACGAAGCCGGCCATGTTGCATCCCTCATCGAGGACTACGTCCACACCGACGATGTGCTGCTGCACGGCCCCGACGGTCAGCAGTTGTACGTCACCCACCGGCCGCTGCGATCCGGCGAGTTCGTCGTCGCTGCCCTCATGCCCGACGACGAAACGCTCATGGAGCATCATCTCGTCGACGTCGACGAGCCCAGGGGCATCACGGTGCCCGCCGATCCGGTGCACGCCGCCGCGCTGATAGCCCGCCGGCTCCTTCCCGCCTACGCCGCAGCCCTACAGGGCCTACAGCGCAACCGCGCCGCACAGCCCGACCCGCCACGGCTGCCGCCCCCGTCCCCGGTCAACAAGATCGTCACCTTGACCTGGTACCCCGACGGGACCTTCGGAGCGCCGTACGCGAGCGTGCCGCCCGCGGCCCGCGCCACGCTGTTCATGAACGGCTTCTGCTACGTCCCCCACCGGCGAGCGCTCGTCCTACCCGCCGGATACGACGGGGACGACCAGGCACGGCGCATCCAGGCGGTCGCCCGCTCGCTCACCGTGCGGGGCATCGGCGTGAACCTCCGCCGCGGCGGGGACCCCGCGCAGCCGGCCCCGGCCCCACCCACGGGCGGGGGCCCGCACCCTCGCCGTGCCCGCTGAGCACCCTCCGGCCGACGTACGCAACGCGGTCTACCATCTGCGCACCCTCGCCGAGCGCACCCACTACACGGCCGATGAGGTGCCCTTCGCAGACCCGTACCACCCCCCGCGCCTGTGCGACCTCGACGACAGCGCGTACGCCATCGCGCGCCTGCTCACCTACCTGGTCCACGACGCGGACATGACCCGCATCACCGGCGTCGGCGGCCGGCGAACCGCACTCGAACAATTCATGATCACCGAGCTGACACTGGCGGCTGCCTCCACGGGACGCGCCCTGGCCGCGCTCAGCGAAGTGATCGCCCCGGCCGGAGCCCGGGCGATCGACCACACTGCGCCGTTCGACTCGGTGGGGAACCGGACCAAGCGGGCCACGCCCGTGGAACTCGACTGGATCCAAGCAGCCCACGCCCACCTCGCGGCCACCTCCCGCCGCCTGCACCAGGCCGCGAGCAGCCTGAACACCCCGGAAACCCCGCCGGTTCCAGCCGCCGCCCCTCCTGCGCCACATCGCCCAGGACCGGCCCGTTCCCCCTGACCGCCCCGACCCGGAGACTTCTTGCTCTCGCACCCCGACTTCGAGGCGCACGACAACGTCGGCCGTGACACCGAACAGATCGAGGCCGCCAGGCACCACATGGCGACCCGCCTCGATCTGATCAGGTGGGCCCGCGTAGACGCCGCGCCGTTCCTGGCTGACCACCCGCTCCCCAGCGGCGCCCTGCCGGAACTCGACCTGGCCGCCTACCGCTCGGCACTAGCAGCAGCCCGGACCCCTGCCGAGGTCAGCGCCGTCACCCAGCACCTGCTGGACGCTGCCGCACCCGTGCTGCAGGCCGTCAGCGACTGCCTCGTCGAGGCCGCGCAGTGGCGCGACCGGCACCGCGACGCCCCCGCGGGCTCCCCGCCCAAACGCCTGATGGCCGCAGCCAGCGGAGCCCTTGAAGTGCTGGCCGTCGCGGACGAAGCCGACCTCGCCCGCCTGCGCGCCGAGTACGATCCCGCACCAGCCCCCCGTCCCCCTTCTCCGGCACCGGGCCGGCCGTCGGGACTGCCCTCGGCTTCGCCGGGTACCCCGTCCGACGGCCAGACACGAGGACGGTAGACCCAGGTGGCCACACCCTCCCCCATCGCCCGCCCCACCGCCACCGGATACGCCGGCGTCTACGTCCACTACGACGGATACCCCAGCGCACGCCCGCCGCTTCTCCTCACCAGCTGCCGCTACCGCTTCCACGGTGACATCGAGGCCCTGGCCCGCCACCGCATCGACGACCTGCCGGATTCAGCAAGCGGCTGGCAGACCTCGGCACCGGCCTCCTCCGCGGCGCTCCGGAAGAACTGCGTCACGCGCTGACCGGCGGCGACGAACACCCCAGCCGCACACTCGAAAAAGTGATCGACCCCGGCGGTGCGCCGACGGCACGCCGCCTCGTCACGCCGACCACCACGCGCAAGACCCGCACCGCCGGCCCGATCGTGGACTGGCGCACCGACCCGCAGACCCCGTTCAGCGACTTCTACCGACTCTGGAAGCCCGGCCCCCGTCGTACGCACCCGCCCCGCATCACCCCCGGTACCCACCACCCCGGCCGGGCCGCGCACCTTCGCCGGCCCGCGCACCGTCCGTCACCAGCGCCACCCTCTGGAGAGCCCCTGTCCGCGTCCGACCCCGCCAAGATCACGGTCGTCATCGCCACCCGGGCGCAGCCCGACCGGCTGGACTACCTCACCGCCATGCACGCCAGCCTCACCCGGCAAACCGTGCCGTGGGAAGCGGTCATCGCCCTCGACGGCGCCGACACCTCCCCACTCCCCGAACCTCTCGCGGCCGACCCGCGCGTACGGCCCCTTCCACTGCCCCGGCACGTCGGCGCCGCCTGCGCCCGCAACCTCGCCCTCAACGAGGTCCGCACGGAGTTCGTCAACTGGGCTGATGACGACGACGAGTTCACCGACGATGCCATGGCCGTGCGGCTGCGCGCCCTGGAGGAGACCGGGGTGGGCTGGTGCGCGGGATACAGCGAGGACCTCCACGAGGACGGCTCCACCACGCTGTGGCGGTGCCCCACCCCGCCCGGCCGGCACCGGGCCGGCGACGTCTGGCGGTTCTGGCCCGACCCGTCGGACACGATCCCGCTCGGCCCGACCACCGTCCTCGCCCGCACCGACCTCGTACGCGCAGCACCCATGGGCGGCCTCGTCCAAGGCGAAGACTACTGCACCCTCGCGGTGACCTGCCTTGCCGACGGAATCCTGCTCCCCCACCCCGTCTACCGCTACCGCAAACACGCCGGCCAGATGACCGCCCAGGACTCATATCACCAGCTGGAGACGGCGGCCCGGCAATTCGCGCACCGCCTCGGCGCCAGCCTGAGCAAGGCCGTCAACACCCGCGGGACGGCGCCCACCAGGCCGCCCGCCGGCCGCCGCTCGAAGACCGCGATGCGCACCCAGCCGCCCCGGCACCGCTCCCGGTCCACTACCGGCGCACCACAGCCCCGGGCACCGAGCTGAGCACACGCCCCGTCCCCCAGACCCGCGGCGGGGGTCGGAGTCGTCCACCCGCCACCGCTTGCCGCACCAATCGCCGCGCATCTTGCGCACCACCCGCACCCGCTGAACCCGCCCGAGTCCCCATGGAGCACACCCATCCACACCACCCGCCGCGCCCTGCCTCTACTCGTCTGTGCCGCGTTGCTCTCTGGGGCCGCCAGCGCCTGCAACAGCGGCGGCGACGCCCCGACCGCGAAGACGAACCCCACCACGCCCGCCGCGCCGAAGCCGGTGCCCGCGCTCAGTGACGCGCAGGCCCGTGCCGTCATCACCCACTACTCGAAGATCAACAACGAGGCCAACGCGCACCGCGACCGCGCCCTGCTCGACACCGTCGAAGACGGTCCGATATACGCGATGTCCGTCTCCGACTACACCGAGACCGAGGGCCTGCCCAAGGCCGACCGCAAACCGTACAAGCCGTGGTCGTACGACACCTCCAGCGCCAAGCTGTACCTCCCGCGCTTCACCGCCGGCCAGGACCGCTGGTTCGCCGCCGCGCTCTCCGGCGAGAAGGGCAAGGACCCCAGCCGCATCGCCGTCTTCGCCGAGCAGCCGAAGGACAAGCGGTGGGAGCTGGTCTCCGTCGTCGACCTCAACGGCACGACGCTGCCGGACGTCGCCCTCGACAAGGACGGCTACGCCATCGCGGTCGCCGCCACCGGCAACAAGCACCTCGCGGCCGACCCCGACGTGCTGCGCACCGCGGTGATCGACAATTTCGCGACCGGTGGGACAAACACCGGCGACAAGGTGTTCCACCCGACGAAGGCCAGCAAGCAGCAGATCAAGGTCCACGACGAAACGACCGGCAAATTCGGGGAGTCGGGCACCACTTCCTTCGCCGCGGGGGCCAACCGTTTCAAGGACGCCTACGCGCTGGAGACCGCCGACGGCGGCGCCCTGGTGCTGTTCGCCCACACGCACAGGCAGACCGACGCCGTCGCGCACTCCGGGCTTCAGATCAACCCCGACAAGGACGACAACGCCTGGCTGCAAGGCATCCCGCGCACGTCGGTGACCTACACGTTCGTCTGCATCGACGCCGCCACCGTGCCGGCGAAGGCGGCCCCGTCCCGCCTGATCAGCTACAGGTGCGCCCGCACCGATGCCTCCGGCCCGCCCGCCGGCTCCGCACCGACGGACCGCGCATAGCCGCACGGAGGGCTCGCTTGTCCATGCCCCACCCCGCCTTCGAGCTGTACGACAGCGCCGGCCCCACCACCGAGCCGGTCGCCGCCCATCGCGAGAACCGACCGGGCGCCGACGACCTGCACCGCTGGGCCGCCCACGACGCACGGGAGTTCAGCGCCCCGCTCCCCGCCGAGGACGCCGGTCAGCGCATCAGCGACTGGACCCGGCACCTCTACCGGGTCCGCACAGCCGCCGAGTTGAATACAGTCGCGCAGGACATCCTGGGCAACGGGCACAGCGGCCTCTCCGAGCTGCACCGGTTCCCGGAGACCGCGGCCAAGTGGTGCGAGCGCAACCAGGAACCGGGTATCGCCGCGCGCTCCCGCAAGCACGCCGGCCAGATGACCGCCCAGAACCCGTATCACCAGCTAGAGACGTCGGCGCGGAAGTTCGCGCACCGGTTCGGCGCCAGCCTGAGCAAGGCCGTCAACACCCGCAGGACCTCGTCGACCGCGCCCGCCGGCCGCGGCTCGAAGACCGCGATGCGCACCCAGCCGCGCCAGCCCTTCCCGAGCAGGCAGGTCTGATGGCATCGGGCACCGCGCCGAACTCGGAAGGTTCTCCCCCTCCGAAGGCAGATGTTCTCGCGCTGGGAGCAAACAGATTCCGCCGGACGATGTTCGCCATCGCCCGCGAGGCGGACAGGGCACTCGACAGGGCCAGCGACAGCTACGGCCGTATCGATTATGCCGACGCCGCTGCTGCCGCTCTCGCCCGCCGTGACCAGGCAGCCGTCGAGGCGTACGCCGAGCATCTCGCCCCGTACGCAGCCGCTCTGCTCGCCACTGCCCGGCAGTCCCTCGACGAGCTGCCGCCGGCACGGCACGTCGCCGACTGGCGCCGGCTGCTGGATGTCCTGGAAACGTCCGCCGCGACGATCCACCGGTCCCTGGAACATCCCGCCGATCCCGGTTCGGCCGCCGAACGCGCCCAGCACCGGGTCGTGTGGCCCCACCTCGCCGTCTGGGCGGACCACGGCTCGATCGCCGCCGTCCTCGCCCGCCGGCAGCAGCGGCCCTCCGTCACACTGACCGGCGAGGAACAGCATCCCTCCAGCGAAGCGGTCCACGACGTCCTGCAGCGCGGCGAGCTGGAGCTGACCGACTCCTGGTACGCCGCCGACGGCCAGCAGATCACCCTCGCCCGCCTGCCCGACAGCCGCAACCTGCCCGTCGTCGCGCTCCGCGGCCACCCGGATACCCCGACCTGCCAGGTCATCGGCCGCTACGCACACGAGAACGCGGCCATGCAGGCGCTGCCCGCTCCGGTCCCCGCGGGGGTCCTCGACCCGAGGTCCTCCCGCTTCAACCGTGCGGCGTCGGCACCCGAGGTGCCGCTGCAACGCCTCATCCGGGACGTCGTCGAGGCCCAGGAGGCGCCGGCCGCGGCCAACGCGGTCCTCGGCGCCACCAGCAGCGGCTACCAGGCAGGCCCCATGGCGCGCCTGCAAGAGCTCCTGGAGACCGCTAGCCGGTTCGCCGCGGCGCTTCAGACGGCGCGGGGCCGGGAGATCGCCGCGCGCCTTGCCGCCGCCGGCCGACAGCTCGGGTTCCTGACGGGCGAAGTCCGCGAGGCAGCCGAGGACCTCGCCGCCACCGTCGCGGTGCTCCCGCCGCACCGCACACCCCAGCCGCATACCGGCCCGCGTCCGGCCGTGCAGAGCATCGCCCCGGCCGCTCCGCCGCCTGCCTCCGCGCCCGCACCCCGCCGCTAGCCCCCCTGCCGAGAGAACGCCTGTTGTCCTTGACCACAACCGCCGCGCCGCGCATCACCTACGGCGCGGTGTTGGGCAGCCCTCACGTGGCCCGGCTCCTCGGCGCCACCCTCGTCGGCCGCCTGCCCAACGGCATGGCACCTCTCGCGATCCTCTGGTGGGCGGTCGCAGCCCACGGCGGCCTCGCCTTCGCAGGGCTGCTCAGCGCCGTGTACGGGCTGGCGGCCTCACTCGCCCAGCCGATCAAGGGCCGCCTGATGGACCGCCACGGACAACCCGCCGTACACCTGCCGACCGCGCTGGCCAACTCGACGCTCCTGGCAGCCCTACCGCTGACCGGCTCATACGGCGGGCCGGCCGCCGCCACCGCGGTCGTCGTGGCCGCCGGGCTGACCACACCCGCCCTGGAAACGGGACTGCGCGCGCTGTGGCCGAGCGTGCTGCCCGACCCCGGTCTGCGGCATGCCGCGCTCGCGCTGGACACCGGCTCGCAAGGGCTGCTGTACATCGCGGGCCCCCCGTTGGCCGCCGCCCTCACAACCACCCACAGTGCAGCCCTCGCGCTGGCCGCCACCGCCACGCTCGGCCTGGTCGGCGCCGTCGTCGTCGCGTCTGCGCCGCCGACGCGCCGCTGGCGCCCGGCCACCACCGCCGTCGGCGCGACGGCCGGGCCCGGGCGTCGACTGGCCAACCCGGGCCTGGTGCTGCTGTTCGTGGCTCTGGTCGGGATCGGGTTCGCGATCGGCGCCATGAACGTGTGGGCGCTGGCGATGGCCGAGCGTCACCAGCAGGGCATGCTGTCGGGCACCCTGCCCGCCGTGTTCTCGGCCGGCAGCTTCCTCAGCGGACTCATCTACGGACGCCGCACCTGGCCCGGCACCACCACTGGCCGGCTGATCGCCGCCGCCGGGGGGTTCCTGGCCGGGTGGCTCCCGCTGCTCGCCCTGCCGGGCCCGTACGCGGCCATGGCCGCGATCGTGCTCCCGGGCGCGCTCTTGACCGTGGTGATCGCCTGCGCCTTCGTGACAACCGACGCGCTCACGCCCGTAGGACGCACCAGCGAGGCGTACGCCTGGCTGCTGCTGTCAATCGGCACCGGCGCCTCGGTCGGCACCGCCCTGGCCGGACGCCTCGCCGAGCAGCCCCTCGCCGGCGCCGCACTCCCAACCGCCGGCGCCGCGTTCGCGCTGACCGTTCTGCTCGCCGCCCGCCGCCACCTCACGACCGCCTGCGACCGGCCCCGCCGCGGCCGGCACCGCCGCCCCGCGCGGGGCCGTCACCGTGCCCAGTGAACCCCCGGGGGGCCACCCCGACGTTTTCCCGCCACCACCGATTGGAGATCCGCCTTGCCCGAAGCACCAGCAGAGCCGTTCATGACGATCCGGCACACCATCACCGGCGAGATCACCACCACCGGCTACAACGCCGCCGCCCGGCGGATCCTGCTCCAGGCCGGCTTCGAAGAGACGCCAGGCTGCGCCTGCCGAGCGACGGAACCCGGTACGGAGCCGACGCACGGGCCTGCTGGGCAGCCAGCGAGCTGCTCGTCGCCGGCCATCCCCTGCACCTGGACCGAGCCCTCGGTCGGCCCGTGAGCGCCGACGGTACGCCCCGGTCGGCCCGGTCACCGATGTCGGCACAGTTCGTGATCCGCTCCGAGAGCGGCCAGCCTCTCCGGCGCATCGCCAACCCCGCCCGCACCCGCACCTGTTGAAGGGGCCTCGTTTTGACCACACCCGGAACGCCCACCAGTCCAGCGCGCACCAAGGGCGGCGAACTACGGGCCAAGGTAGCCGGACTGCTGGCCGACCGGCCGGCGGACACGCTCACCATCGGGGACATGGCCAGGCATCTGGGCCACTCCCACGGCGCCGTCCGCAACGCCGCCCTCACCCTGGTGCGACGCGGAGAGGCCGACCAAGGCGGAACCGGACAACCGCAGTTCCGCGCGAACGCGAAAACCGCCGCAGCCGCGCGGACCGCTGTGATCAGCCCACCGGGCACCCACTCTCCGCGCGCCCGGGCGGCCACGGCCCGCACGACCATTCCCGCAGCAGCCACGCCCAGGCAGACCGGCCCGATCCGCCGCGCGGGGGGCCAGGTCTACCACCCCCGGGAGCTGGCCGATCTGCCCGACGTCGAAGCTCTGAATCGGCTGCGCGACGCCGACGTGCCGGTGCTGCTCTACGGCCCTCCGGGCACCGGCAAGACGAGTCTGGTCGAGGCGGCGTTCCCGGACCTGCTCACCGTCGCCGGTGACGGCGACACCACGGTCGGCGACTTGATCGGCGAGTACACGCAGGACGACGCGGGAGCCTACGTCTTCCAGTACGGTCCGCTGGTCACCGCGATGACCGAGGGCCGCGCCCTGCTGATCGACGATGCCACCTTGATCTCACCGATGGTGTTGGCGGCGCTGTATCCCGCGATGGACGGGCGCAGGCAGATCCAGGTCAAGGCCCACAAGGGCGAGACCATCAAGGCCGAGCCGGGCTTCTACGTGGTGGCGGGCCACAATCCCGGCGTCCACGGGGCGGTTTTGACGGAGGCGTTGTCGAGTCGGTTCAGCGTGCAGATCCAGGTCGGCACGGACTATGACCTCGCTCTGGCGCTGAGGATCGATGCCCGGGTGGTCCGGGTCGCCCGACACCTCTCCCGCCAAGTCGAACTCGGGGAGCTGGGCTGGGCCCCCCAGCTTCGGGAGCTGCTCAGCTACCAGAGGACCGAGGCCGTCCTCGGCACCAAAGCCGCGCTCGCGAACCTGGTCGGCATCGCCCCTGTGGAGGATCGCGACGCCGTCGCCGACGCCGTCATCAAGGCCGTCGGCGTCAAGAAGATCGCGCCCCTCACCCTCGGCAAGCAGCTCCCCGCCTCGGCCGTCCGGCAGCCCCCGAGCACCGGCTCCGCACTCCGGGGCCGCTCGCGGTGAGCGTCCACCACCACGTCCAGTCCCCCGCCACCACGCCGGACGACGACGCCGACCTCGCGCGATGGGACGACGACGGCGCCCCGCCCGCGCAACCCCGCACCTCCCCCGGCGCGTGGCTGCGCGTGGGAGCCGAACTCGGCGATCGGCTGGTCGCCCTCTCCGGCCGCCAGGACCTCCTCGTCACCTGCCGCCCCGGCACGCGCAGCGGCGCACCGGCCGCCTATTTCCCCACTCTGGGCGAGGTCGAGTTCGACGCCGGCCTGTTCGCACCGCTTAAGCCCCAGGAGATCCATCCGCGGATCGTGGGCGACGAGGAGCGGTATCCCGCCGCCTGGGGAGTGTTCGTCCACGAGGCCGCGCACGCGGCCCACTCCATCTGGACGGGGCCTGCCGGAGCGAACCCCCGTGTCGTCGAGGCCGCGCTCCTGCTGGAGGAGAGCCGTGTCGAAGGCGCACACCTGATCACGCGGCCCACGGACCGCACGTACCTGCGCACCAGTGCCCGAACCCTGGTCATGCCCGACATCGCCCACCCCACCTTCCAGGGCATCGAGCACGCCGCCGCCGTGGCGGCCCTGGTCCTCGGCCGCCGTGACGTCGGCATCCTGGACCCTGGCGAGACCCGGGCCGTCGCCGATCTGTGCGAAAAGGTGCTGGGCGCAAATCTGCTGGCCACACTCACCCGCATCTGGACCGCAGCGCACAAGTGCGCCGACCACGACGCCACGACCATGCTCGCGCACGCGAAAGAATGGTGCGACGCTCTGGACACCGCGGCCCCCGCCCTGCCCGTGCCGGAGAACCTCACCGATCTGCTGTCCGGCGCCGTGGGGGTCGTCATGGACAGCGCGGCAGCCACCGACGCCGCCGACCTCGCGGCACAGGCCGCAGCGACCAGCGCCATGGCCGCGCAGTCCAAGGCGCAGGCTCAGGACCGCGCCCAGCGGGCCGGCCAGCGACGCAAAGCCGCCGCCACCGCCAAGTCGGTCTTCAACGCCCGTGGCGCCACCGTCACCCCCGACGGCACACCGGCGCCCTACAGCAACCCGGTCACCGGCACCCGCAGGCCCACCACCGCCGAGAAGAGTGCCGCCGCCCGCCTGAGCCGCGCCCTGCGTGCCGCCGCCTACCGCGAGCGGACCGAGGAGCGGACCACCAGCCCCACCCCGCCCGGCCGCCTCAACATGCGCGCGGCCCTCGCCCGCGACGCTCAGCGCGCGGCCGGGTCGGTCCCCACCGCGGAACCGTTCACCCACACCCGCCGCCGGAACTCCCCCACACCACCGCTGCGTGTGGGTATCGCCGTCGACGTCTCCGGCTCCATGCGTGCCGCCTGCGCACCCGTCGCGTCCGCTGCCTGGATCGTGGCACGCGCAGCAGCCCTGACCGACCCCGACTCCCACACCGCCACCATCGCCTACGACACCCACCTGACCGCACTGAACCGACCCACCCACCGGGCACCAGAGCGCGTGACAACGTTCGCTGCCAACGGCAGCAGTCACAACCTCGCCAACGCCCTGGACGCACTCGACCACGGCCTCGAACTCAGCCGCCCCGGCACCGGCCGCCTCCTCGTGATCGTCACCGACGCCATCTACACCCCCGACGAAACCGCTCAAGCCGTCACCCGCGTCAAGCAGCTCACGACCGCCGGCTGCGCCGTACTCCAGCTCACCCTGACCGCCGAGTCCCACCACTTGCCGGGGACCACCTTGCTGCACCTGCCCCAGCCCTCCAGCGCTCCCGCCGCCATCGCCACGGCAGCCACCGACGCCATCCGCAGGACACGCTGAGACAACGCAGAAGACAGAAAGCAGGAACAACCACATGGCAATCCGTACGCACTGGACCGTCGAGCATTCCTGCACCCACGACGCCGTCCACGACCTGTCCGACCGCCCGGCCGACCGGCGCGCCGGGTTCGCCCGCTGGCTCGCCGAGCGGGACTGCCCCGACTGCTGGAAGGCAGCCCGCGACGCCGACACAGCCTCCCGGCAGGAGTGGCTCNCGGCCCGCCGTGCCGAGGAGCAGCAGGCCGCCACCGACTGGGCGCACCGGTTCGACATGCCGCCGCTGGAAGGCCCGGCCAAGGCCCTGGCCTGGGGCGAGCGCACCCGTCACCACCTGATGGCCGCGGCGTACACCGCGCTGGTCGCCGAAGGCACCTGGGACGAGACGGACTGGGCAGAGCAGGAGGACAAGGCCCGCTCGATCACCCGGGCAGGGTGGTGGATCGATCAGCGCGACGCCGACGGCTGTGACCTGCCCGAACTCCTCGATGCCGCAGGAGAAGACGACCGCGGGACACAGAACCCGTTCCGCTGAGCGGCGGGGAACATAGCCGGTGATCGCCGGTTAGGCAAACCGGCGAATCTCCGGACCATTGATCCTCCGCCCCGTCTGGTTCTCGTGGAAGGAACCGCATGCCCGTGCCCCCACCGCCCACCCCGGTACTCGCCCCGACGCCGGACCCGCTCACGCCCGACCGGGACATCACGGCACAGCACTTTTGTGCCGGGGAAACCGTCGTCGTCTTGAAGGGCGTCGCCGGTGGCGACTTGTGGGGAGATGCGATGCGGGTGGTCGCCCCGTCGTGGCACACCCCGACCGAGGAGAACGGGTGGCGGCTGCGCAACGCGACCGGCGGCACGCAGTCCTATGTCACCGCCCACCCCCGCTACCTCGTGCACCTCTCGCGCCGCTGCCCGGACTGCCTGATCCACCTACGTGCCATGGAGGACACCTTCCTGCCGAAGTTCGCCGGCAGCGGCGACATCATCGACTGCGGCTGGTACAGGATCAACGCGCTCAACTACCTGATCCACGTCGCGGACAAGCGGAGCGGCTGGTGATCCCCCGCATACACCCGCGCGCTCACACCGCCGTCGTCGCCCTCATCCGGGCCTTGGGGCGGCCGACGGTACCGGAGGAGGTGTTCACCGAGCGCACGGTTGTCGCCCACTGGCCCAGCCTCGATGCCTACACCCACGACGGCGAGCAGCGGACGTGGACGTTCACGCAGTGGGCCGATCACCTCAACGACCCGTACCTGGAGCACCCGTTCGCTGTCAGCCCGCAGGGCGACCGGCATGCGCTCTTCCACCTCCATGTGCGGTTCACCCGCGAGGACCGCACCCTCGCCCGCCCGGAGTGGGCCGAAGTCGCCCACCGGCTCGCCCGCGCCGCCGGCGTCGAGATCCCCGGCAGCACGCCGCCGCAGAAGTGCCACTGGATCGCCGTCCAGGCGCAGCCGGGACGGCTGGACCTGATCGCCAACCTCATTCGGCTCGACGGAGCGTGGTACGACCCACCGGCCGGCATCGCGCAGCGCGTTTCGGACGAGGCCCGGCGTATCGAGCAGGACCTCCGGCTGACTGACGTCGATACCGACAGCACCCCGTCGCCCGGCCGCCCGCTGCCCACGGCACGTGCCCAGCTCGCGGACGTCCTCGCCCAGCTCGCAGACGAGAAGTCCGGTCCGCTGGCCGCCGTCCGCGGCCTCGTGGAACACACCGCCCGGCAGGCGCCCCGCCGGCCCACCACCGCCGACATCGGCACGGCGCATCGTCTGGAGCTGATCGCCCGCCGCATCCACGCCGTCCAGCAAGACCTGGACACCACCGCACACGAGATGGCCCAGCCCTGCGGACCCGCCGCATCAGCAGCCGAGCAGCCCTCTGCCCACCGTTCACGGTAGAACAGCGCCTTCTCCTTGCCCCTCGCCAAGAACGCCGAACGGCTGCTTGATATCCGTCGCGACCCGCGCACCGGTGAACTCCTCGCCCGCGGCGGCGATCCCGTCGCGCACAGCATCCTGCAGCACCGGGTTCGTCGCGGTCCACCGCCTGAACGAGACCTGCCACCGCACCCCCGCCGGCCTCACCGAGGACGACCAGGAGCGTCTGGGCGCCGAAGCCGTCGCCCGGCTGCGCGGGGCCGGCTACCACGTCGACTGCGACGAGACCATAGACACCGCCGCACGGCCCGCTGGCTATCTTCCGCTGGGCGCCGGCGTCGCCCGCCTCGCCGACCTCCTCCACCAGGCCACCACCTCTGCGCAGGCGGCCCGCGTGCTCACCGAGGTGACAGCGGCCGACGACGGCATCCTCGGCGCGCTGGACGACGTCCTTCGTGCCGCCGCCGACTTCCACGACGGTCTCAACGCTGCGGCAGACCCGCACCTCGCCCGACGCCTGCGCTACCTCGCCGACAACCACCTGCGGGTCCTGCATAGCGCCCTTAGCCACACCCGCAACGTGCTCTGTGACCGCAACGACCCGCACCCCGCCCGCAGCGCCCGCACCGGGCAGGCTCCCGCATCCGAGCGGGACCGCTTGGCCGCCCGCTCCTCACCGCTCAAGCCCGCCGGCGCACCGCCCGCGCCGCCCAGCGGGCCCGCGCCGCGGCACTGACCCGCCCCAGCCCCGTCAAGGACACCATGCACGATCACGACACCGGGCGCCTGGCCTCGTACGCCGACGTCCTCGCCGACCAGCTTCCCGGCACCTGGACCACCGCCCACCTGCCAGCCGAGGACAAGGACGACCTGTCCTACCACGCCGATCTCGCCGACTTGGCCGAGCGCATCTGGGACCTGGATCTGGCTGCCGCCTTTCTCGCGGAGCAGCCCCTGCGCCGGGCCGCCGTCCTGAGCCGCCCGGACGGCGCCCAGCTCGCCCTCCTCGACCGCCACGACGCATCCGACGGGTTCCTCATCGCCGCCGTCGCTCCCCGCGCCCTGCCCGACGTGGCATACCGCACCGTCCGCGAGCCCAACGGCATCGCGCTGGCCGGCGATCCCTTCCTGGACGCCGAGCAGGTCACCAGCGACCTCCTCGTGCGCTACGACACCGCGCTCGCCGAAGTCCGGCACAACTCCCTGGGCGGCACCCAGCCGTCCCAGCCCGACCGGCTCGTGCTGACCTGGCAGCCCGACGGCAGCATCGCCACCGCCCCCGTCGGCGAAGCCGCCGGCCCTGTCCTGACCGCGGCCGGGTTCATCCAGAACCCGCACACCGGCATCTACAGCCTTGGCGCCGACGACACCCGGGCCCAGGCGCGCGCGGTGCGCGCGATCGGCCCGCAGCTCGACGCCCTGGGCATCGCCACAGCGCTGCAGCACCCCACGGGCCGGACCGCGTCCGCGTCCGCCCCAGCCACCTCGCCGTCCCCCGTAACCCGCCAGACACCGGCCGGCAGAACGAGGTGAGGCAGACAGAGCCCACCTTCACGCTGCCGGAGTACGTCACCCTCACCAAGGACCCCCGCACCGAGCTGGTCCTCGCCATCGGCGGAACCAAGCCAGCGGCGGCCATCCTCCAACTGGGCGGCTTCTTCCCCTCTCACGGCTCTCACGGCCGGCGCCACGACTACCACCGCCTTCCCCACACCCACACCCTCACCGCCGAGCAGCAGCGCGTGAAAGCCACCGCCGCCTCGCACGCCCTGCTCACCGCTGGCTACAGCGTCTACCTCGACCCCGCCCTGAACACACTGGCCACGCCGGACAGCGACCGCGACGCCGCGCTGCGCTACCTCGACCAGCTCGCCGAGCGGGCCTCCAGCGCCGAGACCGGCACGGAGATCGCCGAGATCCTGACCGAGATAGCGGCCCCGTCTCAGGGCCTGTTGCCCCTCACCGAGAAAGTGGTCGTCCGGGCATGGCTCACCGCTCCCCTTCTCTTCGACGCCGACACCGAGACCGGTTCCCTCGCGCAGCTCGGGGCCGCAGCCCACTCGCTGTCAGACGTCGCGCACCACATCCGGCGCGCCCGCACCCACGCGGCACGTACCCCGCCTCCAGCAGCCACCACGACGACACCGCAACCCCCGGCCACCCCGCCGGGACACCGCCGCTGAACCCGCGCCACGCCCATCGCCAACTGCCCCCTCGGAGAATCCCGTAGCACCCCGCACTCCCCCGCCGATCACCCACCGTCTCAGGCCCCGGCTCGCGACCGCCCTGTTCCGCGGCTACATGCGCGCCTGCACCCCGGCCGCCTGCGACCGTGCCCGGCTGCTGGCCGGCGCCCGCCCCGAACCCGCCGCCACCGAAGTCCGCCGGGTCGGCCACCGCCACCACCACTGACCGTCTCCCGCCCTGGAGCCGCATGCCCCACCCCGATCCGTACGCCGAGCGGCTGACCGACGAAATCACTCACCGAATCGCACTGCTCGCCGACCAGCTCTCGCAACTCCCTCCCGCCCAGGGTGCACAAGCAATCGCGCAGGTCGTGGATCCCGAGCCGGAGCAAGGTCTCCTCGGCAGCGTCACCCACCTCCTGGTCGTCAGCGCCATGTTCGCCAAGGACCAGACCTCACGCGGCGCTCTCCCGCCGGAGGTGTGGCTGGCTCTTGGCCGTGCCTCGAACACGCTCCACGACATCGCTCTCGACCTGGACGGGCACCTCGACACCATGCGCCACGTGAGCACCCCCTCCACCCCGGCGGAAGCGGCGCCGCCGACTCCCCCGCTGCCTGACTCCCGGCGGCGCCGGTGAAGAAGAAGCAGTGGAAGGGCCACGGGCCGGTGCCGGGCTGGGGTGCGGGTGAGGAGGCCGAGCAGCACTACCTCGTCCAGCCCCGCGCTCTGGCCGGCGGCGGGGACATCCGGCACGTCTCACACTTCCTGCACGCCTCGGGATGGCAGGACAAGTCGAAGGCGGGCGGCCCTCTGGTCATGGAGAGCCCCGACCGCACGATCCGCCTCGCCTACAACCCGCACGTCCTGCCCGGAGGATGGGCGATCTACGCGGACGCCAACGGCCGGGACGACGGCTGGTGGGCGCACCTCGGCCGGCAGACACCGGTGGAGATCGTCGCCGGGCTGACCGACGCCCTCACCCGCCCCCGCAACGCGCACGCACCCGACGTCTGGGCGCCCCTGCAGCAGCAGGGCTGGAACGCGCGTGCCGAGGGCCGGCACTACAGCGCGACGAGCCCCGACGGCAGCGCCTGGATGCAGTACCACCACAAGTCCGAGGGAGAGGCGATGTGGTGGGCCGGGGCGAAGGATGCGCAGGGCAACGGGTGGAGCGCCCAGTTCTCGATCAGCACCCCGATGCACCTGGTGCAAGCCTTCACGACGGAACTCGCCAGCCCCGAACCGGTGATGCGCCCGCGCGGGCGCGTTCCCTTCAGCGCGCAGATCCGCACCTGGTCGGTGTCCGTGCTGCCCTCCCAGCTCCGCGCCTGGCAGCAGACCAGGATCACGGCCGCCCGCGCCGCCGCCTGGACACCCAGCAGCGCCCAGCGCGTCCGGCCGCGCACCACCCCAGCCCGCCCCTACGCGCCCGCCGGCGCACGAACCCGCCGCTGACCCCGCACCCACACCCGAGGAGACCGATGCCCGAACCCACCGCCGAGGACCTGCGCGCCGTCACCGAGACGCTGTCCCGCCTGACCGACTACCTGCGCCAGGGCCCCGACCCCGACGAAGCCCTCGCCCTCGTCGAGCCCCTCCTCGACGAATACACCGGCCTGCCCGTCCAGTTCGCCGACACCCTTCGCGCCCTGGCCCGGGCCCTGCACGACCACCCGGATATCCCCCGCACCACCGAGGCCGGCCTCCTGATCGCGCAGCTTCGCGCCGCCGCGTCGGCGCAGGCAGACCAGCACGCCCTCCACCACCTCCTCGACGACCTCCGCGACCTCTGGCAGTACGGCGCGAACGAACCAGGGTGCGCCTGGTGCCGCTGACCGACCGGCTTACCGCCGCCTTCGCCGACACGCACGCCTGGCAGATCCCCTACGACACCAGCCCCCGCCACCTCGCCGACCCGGGCGATCCCCGCCACGTCAGCCCGCACCTGGTCGGCGCGTTCACCGCCGCCCTCGTCGACACCACGCCCGTCCTGCGTACCGGGCCCCGGGGCAGCCTCCCGATCCACGACCCGAAACTCATCACCCGCCAGACCGTGGCCGTACGCGCCGACCTCCTCGCCACCGCCCTGGAAGAACGTGTCCGTTCCCTCGCCGGCAGACTCACCGGCCCGCCAGCACGCCCGAAGCCAGCACAGCCGAAGAACCGCCGCACCCGCTGACCCCTCGCGCCCCCGCCCGGAAGCACCTGCCCCTTGCCCCCTCCCTCCTCCCCGAACGGTTCCACCGACGGGTACGACCTCATCCTGCGCCTGATCCTCGGCGCCGTCGCCGTCGTCGTCCCGCTGTCCCATCTCGCCTGGCTGTGCGGCAACATCACCGCCCACCTCACCGGGACCGACCAGGCCCCTTACCAGCCGACCGACGCCCTCCTGCACCCCGAACAGCTCTGGCCCGACGCGAGGAGGACGTCCCTGCTGATCGGCGCCCGCATCGCGCCCGCCGCCGTCTTCCTCGCACTGGCAGCGGCGGGGATCGTCCTGTGGATCCGACACCGCAAGCGCAGCGGCCGAAAGAAGAAGACGCCCGAACTGGCCGGGGCGCGGGATATCGAACCGCTGATGGCCAAAGCCACCACCGCCAAGGCCCGCTCCCTGCGCCCGAGCCTGAAGACCAGCAAGCACATCGAAGCCCACGACACCGGCGTCCTGCTGGGCAACCTGCACGCCACCCGGCACGAAGTCCGCATGGGCTACGAGGACGTAGCCGTCGCGATCATGGCGCCCCGTTCCGGGAAAACCACGGGCCTGGCGATCCCCGCGATCCTGGCCGCACCCGGGCCGGTCCTGCTCACCAGTAACAAGGCCGCCGGCGACGCCTACACCGCCACCCTCGCCGCCCGGGCGACGGTCGGACGGGCCTGGTCGATGGACCCGCAGCAGATCGCCCACGCCGCCCGCGCCATGTGGTGGAACCCGCTGGCCGACGCCACCACCCTCGACGGCGCCGGCCGCCTCGCCGGCCACTTCCTCGCCGCCTCCGTCGACGCCAGCGCGCAGGGCGACTTCTGGTCCAAGGCCGGATCCAACATCCTCGCCCAGCTCTTCCTCGCCGCCGCCCTCGACGAACGCCCCATCACCGACGTCATGCAATGGCTCGCGTTCCCCGCCGACCGCACCCCGCTGGACATCCTGCGCGACCACGGCCACACCGCGGTCGCAGCCCAGCTCAAAGGCACCGTCGAAGGCCCGCCCGAAACCCGCGACGGCATCTACGAGACCGCCCGCCAGTACGCCGCCGCCCTCCTCGACCACAAGATCGCCTCCTGGATCACCCCCCAGAAGGACGTCCCCGAGTTCAAGCCCGCCGCCTTCGTCACCTCGACCGACTCGCTGTACCTGCTGTCGAAAGACGGCGGCGGCGGAGCCTCCGCCCTGATCGCCGCATGCGCGGACAGCGTGATGCGCGCCGCGACCACCCAGGCCGAACGCGCCGGCGGACGACTCGACCCCCCGCTGATCGCGATCCTCGACGAAGCCGCCAACGTCTGCAAAATCAGCGACCTGCCCGACCTGTACAGCCACCTCGGCTCACGCGGAGTCATCCCGATCACCATCCTGCAGTCCTACCGCCAAGGCCAGAAGGTCTGGGGCGACGCGGGCATGGACGCCCTGTGGAGCGCAGCCACCATCAAGATCATCGGCAGTGGGATCGACGACCCCGATTTCGCCGACAAGCTGTCCCGGCTCATCGGCGACCACGACGTCGAGACCACCTCCACCTCCCACTCGGAATCCGGCAAGTCCACGTCGATCTCGATGCGGCAGGAGCGGATCCTGCCCGCGGACGCCATCCGCGCCCTGCCCAAAGGCATGGCCCTGTGCTTCGCCACCGGCATGCGCGCCGCCATGCTCACCCTGCGCCCCTGGTACCTCGAACCAGGCGCCGCGGACCTGTCAGCAGCCTCCGCCCGCGCGTCGAAGGCGATCACCGCCCGCGCCATCGCGAAACACACGCCCACGCAAGCCGACTTCGGACCCGCAGCGTGAGCGAGACCTGCCTTCACCTGGTGCCCGTCCGCTCCCGCGACGCCAAGGAGTTCGTCCGCCTGTGGCATCGCCACCACCGGCCGCCCGTCGGGCAGATCTTCTCCGTCGGTGCCACCGACGAGGGCGGCGTCCTGCGCGCCGTGGCCGTGGTGGGCCGCCCCGTGGCACAGGCACGGCACCTGGACGACGGCACCACCCTGCTGGTAATCCCGACCGCCAGCGACGGCGCACCCAACGCCAACTCCCTGTTGTACGCGGCATCGTGGCGCGCGACCAAGGCCCTCGGATACCGGCGTCTGATCACGTACACGCAAGCGGGCGAGAGCGGCGCCTCTCTGCGCGGCGCGGGCCGGCACCTGATCGCCAGCCGTCCGCCCCGGGCCGGATGGCACACCCCCTCCCGCCCCCGGTCCAGTCACGGCAACGACCACGTCACCCGCTTCCTCTGGCAAGCCCCCTGAAACCGCATGCCCGCGCCAAGCAGCTGGTGACCCCACAGCAGAACGGAACCCGGTCCCCGATGAACCCGACCGCGCCTGCCGAGCACCTTCTCGACCTGGCCATGCAGTTCACCCGCCACAACGATGACCTGGCCCAGCTCCGGGTGACCCTGGCCCGGCACGGATTGTCCGGCTCCAGCCCCGCCACCGCCCTGACCCACCACGCCGCCGTCACCCAGCGCCTGGCCAACTCGGCGATGGACATCGTGGACATCCTCAAGGCCCAGCAGATGTACCACAGCCCCGCGATCCGCGCCGTGTACGCACGGGTGTGGCAGCTCGCCTACCTGGTCAGCGACTCCACAGACCACCTGATGGACGCCGTGAACATCATCGACGACACCCGCGCCGGAATCCCCGCCCTCACCGGGATCCCGCCCCTGAGCCACCAGGAAGCCCTCGGTGAGGCCGGCCGCCGCGTCGAACTCGTGCGGGAGCTGACCGCACTCGGCGCCCCCGACGCCTTGGCCACCGCCGAGTTGTTCGTCACCGACCGGCGCCGCTGGGGCGCGCCCCCACAGCATCAGCCGCCCTCGCTGTCGCCCACCCAGCACGCCGCGCTGCGCGCCGTCGCGCAAGGCGAGGTGACGATCGCCAACGGCAAGCCGCAACTCCACCGCGACGGCATCCGCCTGTCCATCAGCACCATCCGCTCCCTGGAATCCGCCGGCCTGGTTACCCGCGCCCCCTGCCCGCTGCTGCTGCACGACGAGCGCATCCACCTCACCCCCGACGGGCGCCGCGGCCTGACCGCCGCCTTCGGCCGGGAACGGCCCCCGAAGCCCACCACCCGCCCAGCCAGCCGTCCGGCCACCACAGCGGCACGCACGCCGACCCGCTGACCCCTGCCTCTCCTCCCATCCAAGGGGGACGACACCCCGGAGCGCCCGCTGACCCCTCCGTCGACCTCACCGAAGAGATCCACCACCTGCGCCTGTCGGCGTACTCCTTAACCTCGCGCTTTCGCGAGGTGGGCTGTCCGTTGGCTGATCAAATGAGCGAGGAGTGCATCTGACCTGGGACGATGGGACTTGTCTAGGGTCCTGTTCGTCGTCAGGAAAGCTGCACTCCTCAGGTGAAGAAGAGTATCGGGTCGTACCCTCGCTTGCGTGTCCGGGACGACGGCCGACAGGTCGTCTCACAGGCCGGTTCGGTCCTGCTCGTGGAAACGGTCCGCAAGAGTGGGCTTGACCAGGCCATATCCGCGGCTCTTGCTCCGTGGCGGAAGCCGC
>NZ_JCANSZ010000077.1:3564-25375 GCF_059570535.1 Streptomyces sp. CNP082 | reverse complement strand
GCGTTGGTGCCGCTGATCCCGAACGACGAGACCGCCGCGCGCCGTAGCTCACCCGTCTCCGGCCAGGGCTGGGCTTCAGTGAGCAGGGCGACATGGCCGGTGTTCCAGTCGACGTGGCTGGAGGGTTCNTCCACGTGCAGGGTGCGCGGCAGNACCCCGTGGCGCATGGCCTCGACCATCTTGATGACACCGGCGACACCCGCCGCGGCCTGCGTGTGCCCGATGTTCGACTTCACCGCACCCAGCCACAACGGGCGCTCCTCGGTGTGCGCCTGACCGTACGTGGCCAACAACGCCTGCGCCTCGATCGGGTCACCCAGCGTCGTACCCGTACCGTGCGCCTCAACCGCATCAACCTGACCCGCACTCAACCGCGCACTNGCCANNGCCTGNTCGATNACNNGCTGNTGNGANGGNCCGTTNGGNGCNGTNAGNCCNTTGGANGCGCCGTCCTGGTTGACNGCCGANCCNCGCAGCACCGCAAGGANNTCGTGCCCGTTCCGCTCGGCGTCGGAGAGGCGCTCCAGGAGGACGAGGCCGACGCCTTCGCCCCAGCCCGTGCCGTCCGCCGCATCGGCGAACGGCTTGCACCGGCCGTCAGGCGCCAGCCCCCGCTGCCGCGAGAACTCCACGAACACACCCGGCGTCGCCATCACCGTCACACCACCGGCAAGAGCCAGCTCACACTCACCATTACGCAACGCCTGCGCAGCCAAGTGCATACTCACCAACGACGAAGAACACGCCGTGTCCACCGTCACCGCCGGACCCTCAAGACCAAACGTGTACGCCACCCGACCCGACGCCACACTCGCGGCACCGCCGTTGCCCAGGAAGCCGTCGAACCCCGGGGGCAGCCGGTCCATGAGCCGGGCTACGTAGTCGCTGTACATGACGCCTGCGAACACGCCGGTCCTGCTGCCCCGCAGGCTGTGCGGGTCCAGGCCGGCGCGCTCGAACGCCTCCCACGCGGTCTCCAGCAGCAGCCGCTGCTGCGGGTCCGTCGCGGTCGCCTCCCGCGGGCTGATCTCGAAGAACGCCGCGTCGAACGAGGCGGCGTCGTACAGGAAGCCGCCCTCGTGGGCGTAGCTTGTGCCGGATCGGTCGGGGTCGGCGTCGAAGAGCCCGTCCAGCTCCCAGCCGCGGTTCAGGGGGAACCCGGAGATCGCGTCCGAGCCGTCGGCGACCAGCCGCCACAGATCCTCGGGCGAACGCACCCCGCCCGGGTACCGGCAGGCCATCGAAACGATCGCCACAGGCTCCCGGTCCCCGGTCTCCAGGACGGACAGTCGCTGCTGGGCCTCATGCAGCTCGGCGGTAACCCACTTGAGGTACTCGACGAGCTTCTCTTCCTTGGACATCCGCTCTCGTTCCCGTTGTGACGAAAGGCGAAGGCGTACTTTCGGGAAGTGTCCGCACGTCGGCTAAAGGGGGCCCTAAGAATCTCCGAAGCCCCGGACGTCCACCGCCCGTACACTCAAGCCCCGCCCGTACACTCAGGCGAATCTCCCGGCGTCCGCGGCCTCGGCCGCGTCGTGCAGTGACATGTCCGTCCGGCCGCTGATGACCCGCATGTGGCGGATGAGGCCGCTGGCGCCGATCCGCATGACCGCGATCAGGGAGATGCGCACGATCTTGCCCTGCGGCACGCCCGCCGGCCGCAGTTCGGCGGTGATGGGCAGGGCGACGTGCTCGCGGTCCAGGCCGGCGACCGGGGCGCCGGGGGTCTCGTGGACGCCGTACGACACCAGTTGGGCAATGTGGGCGCGGTAGGCAGCGCGTTCGATGAAGGTCTTGTCGCCGACCGGGTCCTCGACGTGGATCGGGTCGGCGAAGAGCCCGAGGACGCCGTCGACGTCGCCCTTGTTGATCCGCCGGCAGTACTCCAGAGCGACTTGCTTGCGCGCGTCCTCGTCCAGCATCGGTGTGCTCCTTCGCGACTGCGGTGCGGGTCTGCCGGCACCGGGGAGTGCATGTTCGACGCCGTCGCCAAAGCCGCGCCAAAGCGCTTGGCGCTGGACTAGTTCGGACCAAGGCCGTCTTTAGACGGGGCTCCTAGTTTCGGGTTTCGTCAGATGTGGATTCCGCGGCCGTCTCGGTCGGCGACCGATCGCAGAAAGGGATTGCCGTTGTGAAGCTGTCACTGTGGCAGGACATGCGGATGCTGGGAAACCTCTTCCTGGTCCGTACGACCTCCGACCCCGAGAAGAAGACGGCGCGGCTGTACGAGATGTACCCGCCGGACCGGCTGGTCGTCGAGGACACCAACTACTACAACCTCGGCTACTGGCCGGGGTGCACGAAGCTCGACGAGGCGGCGCAGGCCCTCGCCGACGAGGTCGCCGACACGGCCGAGTTCAAGCCGGACGACACGATCCTGGACGTCGGCTTCGGCTACGGCGACCAGGACTTCCACTGGATCGAGAAGTACGCGCCGAGCAAGATCATCGGCATCAACATCACCAAGGTGCACATCCGGATCGCCACCGACCGCGCCAGGGAGCGCGGGCTGACGGACCGGATCGACTTCCGTGAGGGCTCCGCGACCGCGATCCCCCTGCCGGACAACAGCGTCGACAAGGTGGTGGCCCTGGAGTCGGCCTTCCACTTCGCCACCCGCGCGGACTTCTTCGCCGAGGCCCACCGCGTGCTGCGCCCGGGCGGCGTGCTGGTGACCGCCGACATCATCCCGATGGAGGGCGGCAAGCCGAAGGCGGACATCCGCTCGCACGCCATCAAGTGGATCCGCGTCATGATCGACGACGCCAACTGGTACCCGCGGAAGCGGTACGGCGAGCTCCTGGAGACCGCGGGCTTCGAGGACGTCGAGGTCAGGTCGATCCGCGACGAGGTCTACGAGCCGTGGCGCGAGTACCACGTGCGCCGGCTCCAGGACCCGACGTTCAAGCGCCGGTCCAGCAAGCTCTTCTACAAGATGGTGGCCGTCGCCCACCGCGACCAGGACCTGCTGGCCGAGGAGCTGAAGTCCCTGGACTACGTGGTGTCCGCGGCCCGCAAGCCGGCCACGTCGTAACCCACGGGGCCCGCGTCGGCCCGTAGCTGCCCTCCCCGTGGGCGCGGGTCCCGCGCCCGCGGGGAGGGCGCGGCCCGGTCGGTCCGGCAGGCCCGACGCGCCGCCGCGGGCGGCCACCGACCCGCCCCGTCCACTGCCGCTCAGCCGGTACGTACCCGCCGCGCGGTGCCTGTCCGCAGGCGCCGCCGGCGCCGTCTCCACGAAGGCGTTCGATGGCCAGCAACAACGAGGAAAAGCTCCGCGACTATCTGAAGGCGGTCACCGCCGACCTGCGGCAGACCCGGCAGCGGCTGGAGTCGCTGGAGGAGCGCGAGCACGAGCCGGTCGCGGTGGTCGGGATGGCGTGCCGCTACCCCGGCGGCGCGGTGTCGCCGGACGCGCTGTGGGAGTTGGTCTCGGCGGGCAGGGACGCCATCGGCGAGTTCCCCGCCGACCGGGGCTGGGACCTGGCGGCGGTCTTCGACGCGGACCCGGACCGGGCAGGCACGACCTATGCGCGCCGCGGCGGGTTCCTCTACGACCTGCCGGAGTTCGACGCCGGGCTGTTCGGGGTGTCACCGCGGGAGGCCGCGGCGATGGACCCGCAGCAGCGGCTGCTGCTGGAGCTGGCCTGGGAGGCGCTGGAGCGGGCGGGGATCGCTGCCGACGGGCTGCGCGGATCCGCCACCGGCGTGTTCGCGGGCACCTCGGCGGCGGACTACGGGCCGCGGCTGCACGAGGCGAGCGCCGGCGCCGAGGGCTACATGCTGACCGGGACCACGCCGAGCGTCGCCTCCGGGCGGATCGCGTACACGCTCGGTCTTGAGGGCCCGGCGCTGACGGTCGACACGGCGTGCTCGTCCTCGCTGGTGGCGGTACACCTGGCGACGCGCGCCCTGCGCGCGGGCGAATGCACCATGGCGCTGGCCGGCGGGGCGACGGTGATGTCGACGCCCGGCATGTTCGTGGAATTCTCGCGGCAGCGCGGGCTGGCGTCCGACGGGCGGTGCAAGTCGTTCTCGGACGACGCCGACGGCACCGGCTGGGGCGAAGGCGCCGGCATGCTCGTGCTGGAGCGGCTCTCCGACGCGCGGGCGGCCGGGCACCAGGTGCTCGCGGTGATCCGCGGCAGCGCGGTCAACCAGGACGGCGCCTCCAACGGCCTCACCGCGCCCAACGGCCCCGCGCAGCAGCGGGTCATCGCCCAGGCGCTCGCCGACGCCCGGCTCACGGCGCGGCAGGTCGACGCGGTGGAGGCGCACGGCACGGGCACGTCGCTGGGCGACCCCATCGAGGCGCAGGCGCTGCTGGCGACGTACGGCCGGGAGCACACCGCCGAGCAGCCGCTGTGGCTGGGCTCGGTGAAGTCCAACATCGGGCACACGCAGACCGCCGCCGGCGTGGCCGGGATCATCAAGTTGGTGCAGGCCATGCGGCACGGCCGGCTGCCGCGGACGCTGCACGCCGAGACGCCGTCCCGGCACGTCGACTGGGACGCGGGCGGCGTCGCGCTGCTGGCCGAGGACGTCGCCTGGCCGGAGGCGGACCGGCCGCGGCGGGCGGCGGTCTCCGCGTTCGGCATCAGCGGCACCAACGCGCACGTCATCCTGGAGCAGGGGCCGGCCCCCGCGGAGCCGGAGGCGCCGGCGCAGGCGCGCTCCGGCGGTACGGCGCTGTGGACGCTGTCGGCCCGTACGGGCGAGGCGCTGCGGGCCAGGGCCGCCGAGCTGGCCGAGGCGGTACGCACCGAGCCGCGGCCCGCCGTAGCGGACGTCGGCTGGTCGCTGGCGACGACGCGGGCCGCGTTCGAGGAGCGGGCGGTGGTGCTGGGCGGGGACGATGCCGGGCTGGCCGAAGGGCTGGAGGCGCTGGCCGCGGACCGCGGCGCCCGCGGGCTGGTGCGCGGCAGCGCGGTGTCCGGCGCGGCGCGCCCGGTGTTCGTGTTCTCCGGGCAGGGCGCGCAGTGGCCGGGCATGGCACTCGGGCTGTGGGAGTCCGAGCCGGTGTTCGCCGCGTCGATGGAGCGCTGCGCCGCGGCCCTTGCCCCGCACACCGGCTACGCGCTGCGCGAGAAGCTGGCCGTTCCCGCAGACGACGCCGCGTGGGAGCGGGACGACGTGGTGCAGCCGCTGCTGTGGGCGGTGATGGTCTCGCTCGCGGAGCTGTGGCGGCACCACGGCGTGACGCCCGCGGCGGTCGTGGGCCACTCACAGGGCGAGTTCGCGGCGGCCGTGGCCGCCGGGGCGCTGTCGCTGGAGGACGGCGCCCGCCTGGTGGCCGTACGCAGCCGGGTGGTGCACGCCCTGTCCGGACACGGCTCGATGGCCTCGGTGTCGCTGCCCCTGGCGGAGGTGGAGAAGCGGCTCGCGGAGCTCGGCGGCGACGTCGGTGTGGCCGCCGTCAACGGCCCGTCGGCGACGGTGGTCGCGGGCGACGACGCGGACGTGCGGGCGTTCATGCGCGACTGCGAGGAGCGGGGCGCGCGGACCCGTACGGTGCCCATCGCGTACGCCTCGCACTCGCCGCGGGTCGAGCCGGTGCGCGAGGAGATGCTGCGTGAGCTGGCGTCGATCGCCCCGCGGGCCGGGGAGGTGCCGTTCTACTCCACCGTCACCGGCGAGCCTATGCCCACGGCGTCGCTGGACGCCGCGTACTGGTACCGCAACCTGCGCTCGCCCGTGCTGTTCGCGCAGACCGTGGAGCGGCTGATCGACGCGGGGCACACCGTGTTCCTGGAGATGGGGCCGCACCCGGTGCTGGTGCCCGCCGTCGAGCAGGTCCTCGACGCGAAGGAGACCGAGGGCCGGGCGCTGGGCACACTGCGCCGCGGCGAGGACGGCGAGCCGCGCTTCAAGCAGGCGCTGGCGGAGGCGTACGCAGCCGGCGTGGTGCCGGACTGGCGGGTCGTCTTCCCCGGCGCGCGGACGGTGCCGCTGCCCACGTACCCGTTCCAGCGCCGCCGTTACTGGCTCGCCGACCGCGAGGACCGCGTGCCGCACGAGCCCGCCGGCCGCGGCGGCGGGACGGACGACGCGTTCTGGGCGCTGGTCGAGCAGGCCGACACCGAGGCACTGCACCGTCAGTTGCCGGAGGTCGGCGAGGACGCGCTGCGCGAGGTGGTGCCGGCGCTGCACCGCTGGCGCACCCGGACCCGTACGGACGCGGCGCTCTCCGGTCAACGTTACGAGGTCGCCTGGCGACCGGCGGCCGAACGGCGGGCACCGGGACCCGACGGGCACTGGCTGCTGGTGACCCGCACCGGCGCCGACGAGCGGCTTGCCGCCTGGGCCGACGCGGCGGGCGCCGCGCTCAGTGGCCGCGGCGCGCGGGTGACCGTGGTCGAGCTGGACGAACGGGCAGCCGACGACCGCGCGGACGTCGCGCGGCGCGTGTCGGCGGCGCTGGCCGGTGAGGCGGTCGACGGGGTGCTGTCGCTGCTGGCGCTGGACGGGCGGGCGCACCCGGAGCACGCGGCGCTGCCGTCCGGGGTCGCGGGGCTCCTCGGGCTCGTACAGGCGCTGGCAGAGCTGGGCGTCGCCGCGCCCGTGTGGTCGCTGACGTGCGCCGCGGTCAGCGCCCTGGACGGCGACGTGCTCGCGCACCCGGTGCAGGCGCAGACGTGGGGTCTTGGCCGTGTGGTGGCGCTGGAGCAGCCGCAGTTGTGGGGCGGCCTGGTCGACCTCCCGGAGCAGCCCGGCGACGGTGACTGGCTGCGGGTGTGCGCGGTGCTCGCGGGCGGTGCCGGCGACGAGGACCAGGTGGCGATCCGCCCCGGCGGGATGCACGTACGGCGGCTGCTGCCCGCACCCGCGACGGGCGATGGCCCGGTGTGGCAGCCGAGCGGCACGGTCGTGGTCACAGGGGGCTCCGGTTCGCTGGCGCCGCACCTGGCACACTGGCTTGCCGCCGGCGGAGCGGAGCACATCGTGCTCGCCAGCCGCCGCGGACCCGACGCGCCCGGCCACGCGGCGCTGGCCGGCGAACTCGGCGGGCTCGGTGTACGGGTCACGGCGCTGTCCTGCGACCTGACCGACCGCGACTCCGTACGCTCACTGCTGCGGCAGGCCGCGGAGCTGGGCGGGCCGGTGCGCGCGGTGGTGCACGCCGCGACGTCCACCCACCTGGAGCCGCTGGCCGGCGCCTCCGCGGCCCGGGTGGCGGACGTGCTGGCCGCCAAGGCGCTCGGCGCGGTCCACCTGGCCGAGTCGATGGGTCCGGACGACCCCGCGGAGCTGGTGTTCTTCTCCTCCATCGCCGCCGTCTGGGGCAGCGGCGAGCACGGCGCGTACGCGGCGGCGAACGCCTTCCTCGACGCGTACGCGCAGCAACTGCGCGGCCAGGGCCGGAAGGTGACGTCGGTCGCCTTCGGCGCGTGGCGCAGCGAGGAGCTGCCGGACGGGCTGGACGAGGCGCAGTTGGCGCGGCAGGGCCTGCCGCTGCTCGACCCGGAGCTGGCCCTGACCGGCCTCGGCCGGGAACTGGGCGGCGCGGGCGGCGGGCGGCCGGTGACGCTGGTCGACGTGGACTGGGAGACGTTCGCCCCGGTCTTCGCCTCGGCCCGGCCACGGCCGCTGCTGGACGAGATCCCCGCGGCCCGGGCCGCACTGCGGCGGTCGGCGGCGGGCGGCACCTCCGCGACGGGCGACGGCGACGCCGGGGAGCGGTTGCAGAAGCTGGCCCGGCTGCCGGAGGCGGCGCGCGGGCGCGAGGTGCTGGACGTGGTGACCGCCGAGGTGGCGACGGTGCTGGGCCACGGCCCGGCCGACCGGCCCACGCCGGGGCGGACGTTCAAGGAGCTGGGCTTCGACTCCCTGACGGCGGTGGCGCTGCGCAACCGGCTGCGGGCGGCGACGGGGCTCGCGCTGCCGGTGACGCTCGTCTTCGACCACCCCAGCCCGCAGGCCCTCGCCCGGTTCCTGGCGGGGCAGTTGGACGGGGGCGGCGAGCAGGCGGCGCCCGGCTCCGTACACGAGGAGCTGGACCGGCTGGCCGCGGCGCTGGACACCGCGCCCGTCGAGGGCGCGGAGCGCGCGGCCGTGCACGACCGGTTGCAGGCGCTCGCCGCCTCGTTGACCGGCGGCGGCACGGCGGCGGCCGGCGTACGCGAGGACGACGAAGCGGACCTCGACGAGCTCAGCACCGACGACCTGCTGAAGATCATCGACGACGAGTTCGGCCCGGCGGAGCCGGGACCGACGGCATCGACAACCGGCTGACCAGCGCCGGAAGGGAGCAGTTCCGGCCATGGCCGAGGAAGACAAGCTGCGCGACTACCTCAAGCGGCTCACCGCAGACCTGCGCCGCACCACGCGCAGGCTGCGGGAGGTCGAGGAGCAGCGGCGGGAGCCGGTGGCGGTCGTCGGCATGGCCTGCCGCCTCCCCGGCGGCGTACGGACTCCCGAGGGGCTGTGGGAGCTGCTGCGGGACGGCCGGGACGCCATCTCGGCCATGCCCGCGAACCGGGACTGGCACCTGGACGACCACTTCGACCCGGACCTCGGCCGGCCCGGCACCTCGTACGTGCGCGAGGGCGGCTTCCTGGGTGACGTCGCCGGCTTCGACGCGGCCTTCTTCGGTATCTCCCCGCGCGAGGCGCTGGCCATGGACCCGCAGCAGCGGCTGCTGCTGGAGCTGGCGTGGGAGAGCGTGGAGCGGGCCGGGCTCGACCCGCACGCGCTGCGCGGCTCCCGTACCGGCGTGTTCGTGGGCAGCAACCCCACCGAGTACGGCGGTCAGTTGGGCGACGCCGCCCCGCAGGTGAGCGGGCACCTGCTCACCGGCACGGTCCTCAGCGTGCTGTCGGGCCGGCTCGCGTACACCCTCGGTCTCGAGGGCCCGGCGGTGAGCGTGGACACCGCGTGCTCCACGTCGCTGACCGCGATCCACCTCGCGGTGCAGGCGCTGCGCCGCGGCGAGTGCACCATGGCGCTGGCCGGTGGGGCGACGGTCTTCTCCACGGTCGGGCCGTTCACGGAGATGAGCCGGCAGCAGGTGCTGGCCGCCGACGGGCGCTGCAAGGCGTTCGGCGCGGGCGCCGACGGCATGGGCATGTCCGAGGGCGCGGGCGTGGTGCTGCTGGAGCCGCTGAGCGCGGCCCGCCGCAACGGCCACCGCGTGCTCGCCGTGATCCGCGGCAGCGCCGTCAACTCCGACGGCTCCTCCAACGGGCTGACGGCGCCGAGCCGGCAGGCCCAGGAGAAGGTGATCCGCGCGGCCCTCGCCGACGCGGGCCTGGGCGCCTCCGACATCGACGCGATCGAGGCGCACGGCACGGGCACGGAACTGGGCGACCCGATCGAGGCGCAGGCGCTGCTGGAGGTCTACGGCCGCGGCCGGGCCACCGCCGGGGCGCCGCTGTACCTCGGCTCGGTCAAGTCGAACGTCGGGCACGCCCAGGCCGCCGCGGGCGTGGCCGGCCTGATCAAGCTGGTACTGGCGCTGGAGCACGGGCAGTTGCCCCGTACGCTGCACGCGGACACGCCCAGCCCGCACGTCGACTGGGACCCGGCGAAGCTCGCGCTGCTAGGCGAGGCGCTGCCGTGGCGCGGTGAGGACCGTACGCGCCGGGCCGCGGTGTCCGCGTTCGGGATCAGCGGCACCAACGCGCACGTGATCGTGGAACAGCCCCCGGCGGACGAGCAGGAGCCGCCGGCGCCGTCCGCGGGCCCCGTCCGGCCCTGGCTGGTCTCCGCCGCCACCGCGGACGGGCTGCGCGCCCAGGCGGTCCTGCTGGCCGGGCACGTCCGCGCCCGCCCGGAGCTGGCCGCCGACGCGGTGGGCCACGCGCTGGCGACCTCCCGGGCCACGCTCGGGCACCGCGCGGTGCTCGTCGGCGCCGACCGCGGGGAACTGCTCGGCCGGCTCGACGCCCTCGGCCGCGGCGACGCGGCCACCGGGCTGGTCACCGGCGTGCAGCAGACCGGGCGGCTGGCGCTGATGTTCTCCGGGCAGGGCAGCCAGCGCCCCGGCATGGGGCGCGGGCTGTACGAGGCGTTCCCGGTGTTCGCCGAGGCACTGGACGAGGTGTGCGCGGCGCTCGACGCGCACCTCGACGTCCCCGTACGCGAGGTGGTGTTCGCCGCGGCGGACACCGAGCGGGCGGCGCTGCTGGAGCACACGCTCTACACCCAGCCCGCGCTGTTCGCCGTGCACACCGCGCTGGCCCGGCTGCTCCAGTCGTGGGGCGTACGGCCCGACCACCTCGTCGGGCACTCCGTGGGCGAGCTGTCGGCCGCGCACGTGGCCGGGGTGTTCCCGCTCGACGTCGCCGCCGACATGGTCGCCACCCGCGCCAAACTCCTCCACACCCTCCCCGAGGGCACCGGCATGCTCGCCGTGCAGTCCGGCCCCGAGCCGCTGGCCGGGCACCTTCAGCGGCACGCGGGGGCGGAGATCGCCGCGTACAACTCCCCCGCCGCGACCACGCTGGCCGGACCGCTCGACGTGCTGGACGAGCTGGCGCGGGAGCTGACCGACGCCGGCGTCCGCGCCAGGCGGCTGAAGGTGGCGCACGCCTTCCACAGCGCGCACACCGAGCCGGTGCTCGACGCCTTCACGCGCCACCTGGCGGACCTCTTCGGCCGCCGCACCCTGGGCGAGGCGGAGGTGCCCGTCATCTCCAACGTCACGGGTCTGCCCGCGACGAGCGAGCAGCACCTCGACCCCGCGTACTGGGCCGAGCACATCCGCCGCCCCGTGCGCTTCCAGCAGGGCGTCGCCGAACTCGCCGGCCTGGGCACGACGGCGTACCTGGAGCTGGGCCCCGACGCCACCCTCAGCACCCTCGCGCAGGCGGTCCTCGACGACGCCGCCCCGGCGCAGCCGGGCGCCGAACCGGCCGTGGTCACCTCGGCGCTGCGCCGCGACCACCCCGAGGTTCCCGCCCTGTTCACCGCGGTCGCCCGGCTGCACGTGCACGGCACGGACGTGGACTGGCGCCCGCTCCACGCCGACGGCCGGCCGGTCGGGCTGCCGACGTACGCGTTCCAGCGGCGCCCGTACTGGCTGCGGCAGGCGCGTCCGGCCGCCGACCAGCCCGGGGTACGGGCCACGCGGCACCCGCTGCTCGGCGCGGTGCTGCAGACGGCGGACGCCGAGCGGCCGGGGGCGGTGTTCACCGGCCGGATCAGCGCGCGTACTCCCGGCTGGCTGCCGGACCACGTGCTCGGCGACACTGTGGTGCTGCCGGGCACGGGCGCGGTGGAGATCGCGCTGTGCGCGGCGCGGCACGTCGGCAGCGCGCGCGTCGAGGAGTTGACGCTGCGCCACCCGGTGACGCTGCCGGCGGAGGGCGCGCTCCAGCTCCAGGTGGCGGTGGACGCCCCGGACTCCGACGGCCGCCGGGCCCTGTCCCTGTACGCCCGCCCCGAGCCGGAGGCGGACGAGGACGGCGCGGACCTCGCCGCGGACTCCGCGTGGACCCTGCACGCGACCGGCACTCTGGCGCCCGACGCCCCGCCGGCGTCGGGCGCGTGGGACAGCACGGCCTGGCCGCCGGCGGGTGAGCCGGCCGCGGTCGTGGACGACCTGTACGACCGGCTGCACGAGCGCGGCATGCGCTTCGGCCCGGCCTTCCGCGCGCTGCGCACGGTGTGGCGCGCGGGCGAGCACCTGTACGCCGACCTGGCGCTGCCCGAGGCGCAGCACGCGGATGTCGACGACTACGGCATCCACCCGGCGCTGCTGGACGCCGCGCTGCACACGGTCGCGCTGCTGGACGAGCAGGGGACGGAGCTGCGGCTGCCGTTCACCTGGTCCGGAGTACGGCTGCTGGCACGGCCCGGCGCGGCGGCGCTGCGCGCCCGGGTGACGCCCACCGGCCCGGAGACCGTCGCGCTGGACCTCGCCGACGCCGCGGGCACGCCGGTGCTGCGGGTGGACGAGGTGGCGCTGCGGCCGGTGCCGGCCGACAGCCTCGGCGCGGTGTCCGCCGACCCGCTGTACGGGGTGGAGTGGCGGCGGCTCGACGCGGCGCCGGAGGCCGCAGACGGCGCGGAGTTGCGGGAGACGGGCCTCGACGAGTTCACCGGGGCGCTTGAGTCCGCCGGTGCCGAGTCGGCGCGGTCCGGCGTGTTCGTCGTACGGTGCCCCGCCGCGGACGGCGGCGACGCCGGTGCGACGGCGGAGAGGGCGCGTACGACCGTTACCCGGGTGCTGGCCGCCGTGCAGCGGTGGCTGTCCGACGACCGCTTCGCCGACAGCCGGCTCGCCGTGGTCACCCGTGGCGCGGTCGGCGCGGACGCGGCCGGGGACGTACCCGCGCTGGAGTGTGCCCCGGTGTGGGGGCTGCTGCGCTCGGCGCAGTCGGAGCACCCGGACCGGATCGTGCTGGTCGACGATGCCCCAGACGGCCCAGAGGAGCAGTCGGCGCTGGGCGCCGCGGACGCGGTACGGGCCGCGCTGGCGGCCGGCGAACCGCAGGTGGCGATCCGCGGCGGCAGCCTCCTCGCCCCCCGGCTCACCCGGATCGCACCGGACGGCCCCGCGGTCCTCGACCCCGCGGGCACCGTCCTGGTCACCGGCGCGAGCGGCACGCTCGGCGGGCAGGTCGCCGCGCACCTCGTCACCGCCCACGGCGTACGCCGCCTGCTCCTCGTCAGCCGCCGCGGCCAGGCCGCACCCGGCGCGGCCGAGCTGCGCGCCGAACTCACCGGACTCGGCGCCGAGGTGGCCTTCGCCGCCTGCGATGTCGCCGACGCTGACGCCCTCGCCGAGGCGCTGGGCCAGATCCCGTCGGAGCACCCGCTGACCGCCGTGGTGCACGCGGCAGGCGTACTGGACGACGCGACCGTCAGCGAGCTGACGCCCGACCGGCTCGACGCCGTGCTGCGGCCGAAGGCCGACGGCGCCTGGCACCTGCACCGGCTCACCGCGGACCGGCCGCGGGTGGCGCTCGTGCTGTTCTCGTCGTTCGCGTCGGTGGTCGGCACCCCCGGCCAGGCCAACTACGCCGCCGCGAACAGCTTCCTCGACGCCCTCGCCCAGCACCGCCGGGCCCGCGGGCTGCCCGCCGTCAGCCTCGCCTGGGGGCTGTGGGAGCAGGGCGGCATGGGCGAGAGCCTGGACCGGGCAAGCCGGGCGCGCATCGCCCGCGCCGGCGTACGCGCCATGCCCGCAAGCCGGGCGCTCGCGCTGCTGGACGCGGCGCTGCGCAGTCCCGTGGCACTGGCCGCCCCCGTGGTCCTCGACCGCAAAGCGCTGCGCACGCAGTCCCGCGCCGGGACGCTGCCCGCGGTGCTCCGCGCGCAGGCACCGGCGCCCGCCGCTCCCGCCGAGGGCACCGCCGCCGCGGCCCCGGCCGCCGCCGGCCCGCTCTCCTGGCTCGGCGCGCTCAGCCGCGCCGAGCAGGACCGTACCCTGCTGGCGCTCGTACGCCGCACCGCCGTGCTCGCGCTCGGCCTGCCCGAGGGCGAACCGGTAAGCCCCGGGCAGACGTTCCGCGACCTCGGCTTCGACTCGCTCACCGCGGTCGAGATGCGCAACCAGCTCAGCGCCGCCACCGGCCGCCGGCTCCCCGCCACCGCGGTCTTCGACCACCCCACGCCCCAGGCCCTCGCCGACCACCTGCGCGCGGAGCTGCTGAACGCCGCCGAGGACACCGCCCCGGCCGTGCCGGCCCCCACTGCCCGCGCGGCCGACGACGACCCGATCGCCGTGGTCGCCATGGCCTGCCGCTACCCCGGCGGCGTGGCCTCCCCCGCAGACCTGTGGGACCTGCTCAGCCGGGGAGCCGAGGGCACCAGCACGTTCCCCGAGAACCGCGGCTGGGACATCGACACGATCTTCGACCCGAGCGGGGAGCGCCCGGGCACCACGTACACCCGCTCCGGCTCCTTCCTGCACGAAGCCGACCAGTTCGACGCCGAGTTCTTCGGGATCTCGCCGCGCGAGGCGGCCTCGATGGACCCGCAGCAGCGGCTGCTGCTGGAGCTGTGCTGGGAGGCCGTCGAGGGCGCCGGCATCCCCGCCGACCGGCTGCGCGGCTCCTCGACCGGCGTGTTCGCGGGGATCATGTACAGCGACTACGGCGGCCGGCTGCTGCTGCGCACCCCTGCGGAGTACGAGGGGTACGTCGGCAACGGCAGCGCACCGAGCGTGGCGTCGGGGCGGATCGCGTTCACCTTCGGCTTCGAGGGGCCCGCGCTGACCGTCGACACCGCCTGCTCCTCGTCGCTGGTCGCCATGCACCTCGCGGCGCAGTCCCTGCGCAACGGCGAGTGCACGCTGGCGCTGGCCGGCGGCGCGACGGTGATGTCGACGCCGGCGGTCTTCGTGGAGTTCTCCCGGCAGCGCGGCCTCGCCCCCGACGGCCGCTGCAAGTCCTTCGCGGACTCCGCCGACGGTACGGGCTGGGGTGAGGGCGCCGGCGTGCTGCTGCTGGAGCGGCTGTCGGACGCCGAGCGCAACGGGCACGAGGTGCTCGCGGTGCTCCGCGGTTCCGCCGTCAACCAGGACGGCGCCTCCAACGGCCTCACCGCACCCAACGGCCCCGCCCAGCAGCGCGTCATCCGGCAGGCCCTGGCCAACGCCAGGCTGACCGGCGCCGAGGTGGACGCGGTCGAGGCGCACGGTACGGGTACGACGCTGGGCGACCCGATCGAGGCGCAGGCGCTGCTGGCCACGTACGGCCGCGAGCACTCGGCCGAGCAGCCGCTGTGGCTGGGCTCCGTGAAGTCCAACCTCGGCCACACCCAGGCCGCCGCCGGCGTCGCCGGCGTCATCAAGATGATCCAGGCCATGCGGCACGGAGTGCTGCCGCGCACCCTGCACGTCGACGAGCCGTCGCAGCACGTCGAGTGGGACGAGGGCGTCGTCTCGCTGCTCACCGAGCAGCGGGAGTGGCCGCGCGCGGGGGCAGGCCGGCCGCGGCGGGCGGGCGTGTCCGCGTTCGGAATCAGCGGCACGAACGCGCACGTCATCCTGGAGGAGGCCCCGGCCGTTGCGCAGGAAGTGCCGGCCGGGACACCGCAGTCATCGGAGTCGTCCGGCGCCGCGCTGCCCTGGCTGGTCTCCGCCGCGACCCCGGAGGGTCTGACCGCCCAGGCCGCCCGGCTGGCCGAGAGCGTCCAGGCGCGGCCGGAGCTGAGCGCCCCGGACCTGGCGTGGTCGCTGGCCTCCCGGCGCACCGCCCTGCCGTACCGCGCCACCGTCCTCGGCCGCGACCGTACGGAACTCCTCGACGGCCTGCGCCAGGTGGCCCAGAACCGGACCGCGCCCGGCGTGATCCGCACTCACGGCGAGCAGCAGCCCGGCGGCCTGGTGTTCATGTACTCCGGCCAGGGCAGCCAGCGCCCCGGCATGGGCCGCGGACTGTACGGCGAGCTGCCCGTGTTCACCGAGGCGCTGGACGAGGTGTGCGCGGCGCTCGACGCCCACCTCGACCTCCCCGTACGCGACGTGATGTTCGCCGACGCGGCCGAGGACGGCACCACGCTGCTCGACCAGACCCTCTACACCCAGACCGGCCTGTTCGCCCTGCACACGGCGCTCACCCGCCAGTTGCAGGCGTGGGGCGTGCAGCCCGATCACCTGATCGGCCACTCCATCGGCGAGGTGACTGCCGCGCACGTCGCCGGCGTGCTGTCCCTCGCCGACGCGGCCCGGCTCGTCACGGCCCGCGCGCGGCTGATGAACGAACTTCCCCACGGCACAGGCGGCATGCTCGCCGCCCAGGCCGGGCCGGAGGCGCTGGCCGAGTACCTGGCGCGGCACGAGCGGGCGGAGATCGCCGCGTACAACTCCCCCGTCGCGACGGTGCTCGCCGGGCCGGCCGACGCGCTGGCCGCGCTCGCCGCGGAGCTGGGGGCGGCCGGGATCCGCACCCGGGCGCTGAAGGTCAGCCACGCCTTCCACTCCGCGCAGATGGCCCCCGTGCTGGCCGAGTTCACGAGCACCGCGGCCCGGCTCACGTACCGTGCGCCCACCCTCCCGGTGGTGTCGAACCTCACCGGCGCCGAGGCCACGGCCGACCAGCTCACCGACGCCGGGTACTGGGCCGAGCACATCCGCCGGCCGGTCCGCTTCCACCAGGGCATCACCCACCTCGCCGGCGAGGGCGCCACCACCTTCCTGGAGATCGGCCCGGGCGCCACCCTGACGACGCTCACCCGCGCGATCCTGCCGACCGACGACGCCGCCGCAGTGGTCCCCGCGCTGCGCCCGGCGCGCAAGGCTCCGGACGGCGACGCGCCGGCGGCCCCGCTCGACGAGCCCACCGCGCTGCTGCACGCCATGGGCGAGCTGCACGCGCACGGCGCCGGCCCGCGGTGGACGGACGTGCTGCCGCGCGGGCGCACGGTCGAGCTGCCCACGTACACCTTCCAGCGCAGCCGGTACTGGATCGACCCGGTCGCGCCCGCCGCCGCGGACCCGGCGCAGACCGGCCTGCACTACCGGACGTCCTGGGCGCGCCTGCCCCGAGGCGGCGGCGCGGTGCTGGACGGTACCTGGCTGCTCGCGGTGCCGGCCGACGGACGGGCCGGCGAGTGGACGGAGTTCTGCGCGACGGCGCTCGGGGATGCCGGGGCGCAGGTCGCCACCGTCGAGATCGCCGCGGGCACGGCGCGCGCCACGCTCGCCGAACACCTCGCCCGCCGGATCGAGGAGACCGGGCAGCCGCGGGGGATCCTGTCGCTGCTGGCCGTACGCGCCGGCACCGGCGCCTCCGCGGACCCGGCCGCCGACGACGTACCCGAGGAGCTGACCGCGACCGTCCTCCTCACCCAGGCGCTCGGCGACACCGGCGTGACCGCTCCCCTGTGGGCCGCCACCCGCAAGGCGGTCTCCGTAGGCGACGAGGAACCGCTCCAGGATCCGGAATCCGCCCTGGTGTGGGGCTTCGGCCGGGCCGCGGCGCTCGAAGAGCCCGCGCGCTGGGGCGGGCTGATCGACTTCCCGGACGCGCCGGCCGACCTCGGCGCGCGCGGGCGCGCGGAGCTGGCCGCGCTGCTCGGCGGCGCACCGGACGGCTCCGGGGCGCCGGCAGAAGACCAGATCGCGCTACGGGCCGACGGGCCGCGGGCGCGGCGGCTCCGGCGTACGACGCCCGCCCGCAAGTCGGACGCCGAGTGGCCGCCCCGCGGCACCGTCCTCATCACCGGCGGCACCGGCGGCCTCGGCGCCCACGCCGCCCGCTGGCTGGCCGCGAACGGCGCGGAGCACCTGCTCCTCGCCAGCCGCCGCGGACCCGCCGCCCCCGGCGCCGACGAGTTGCGCGCCGAACTGACGGCGGCCGGCGCCGCGGTGACGATCGCCGCCTGCGACGTCACCGACCGGGCGGCCCTCGCCGCGCTGCTGGCCGGCGTACCCGAGAAGACCCCGCTCACCGCCGTGCTGCACGCGGCCGGCGTCAGCGTGGACCGCGGTCTTGTGGACCTGGACGCCAAGCACTTCGCCGAAGTCCTCGGCCCCAAGTCCCTCGCGGCCCGCCACCTGCACGAGCTGACCCGGGACGCGGACGGCCGCAGCAGCCTCAGCGCCTTCGTGCTGTTCTCGTCGACCGCCGGCGTGTGGGGCAGCGGAGCGCAGGGCGCGTACGCCGCCGGCAACGCCTACCTCGACGCGCTCGCCGAGCACCGCCGCGCCCTCGGCCTCCCGGCCACCGCCGTGGCCTGGGGCGCGTGGCACGGCGAGGGCATGGCCGGCGCCGAGGAGAACTCCCGGCGCCTGCTGCGCCGCGGCATCCGCGGCCTCGACCCGGCTGCCGCGGTGGCGGCCCTGGCGGATGCCGTACGGGGCGACGAGCCTCCCGTGACGATCGCCGACATCGACTGGTCGGCGTTCACCCTCGCGTTCACCTCACGGCGGCACAGCCCGCTGCTGAGCGAGCTGCCGGAGGCACGCGCGGCCATGGACACGCGGGCGGCGGACGAGCCGGAGGCCGCGGGCACCGACGCCGCCGCGGCGCTGCGGTCGCTGCTGGCGGGCCGTACCCGCGAGGAGCAGCAGCGCGAGCTGCTGGACCTGGTACGCGCGGAGGTCGCGGGCGTGCTCGGGCACGCGTCGGCCGACAGCGTACGGCCCGGAAAGCCCTTCAGCGACCTGGGCTTCGACTCGCTCACCGCCGTCGAGCTGCGCAACCGCGTCAACACCCGGACCGGGCTGCGGCTGCCGACGACCGTCATCTTCGACCACCCGACGCCGGACGACCTCGCCGCCTGCCTGCGCGACGAACTCGGCGGCGCCGACGCCGCCGGCCAGTCGCTGCTGGCCGACCTGGCGCGGCTCGACGGGGCGCTGAACGACACCGCACTGGCGGACGAGGAGGTGCGGCGCCGGGCAGGGGAACGGCTGCGGACGATGCTCCAGCGGCTCGACGGCTCCGCCTCGGGCGCGTCGTACCAGACGGACAACGGCCACGCATCGGGCACCGGCCCGGACGGCGGTGAGGCGAACAGCGACCTGGAGTCCGCGTCCGTCGACGACCTTCTCGACATCATCCAGACGGAGTTCGGCAAGTCATGACTCCCCCCGCCCGTACCCACCGCTCATGAACCACCGTGCACACCCCTGGCAGCCCATGAACCACCCGGTACCTCTCCGCGCCTCGACAAGGAGCTTGCGCTGATGAAGAACGAGCAGAAGCTTCTGGACAACCTGAAGTGGGTGACCGCGGAGCTCCGCCAGGCCCGCCGGCGTCTCAGCGAGGTCGAGTCGAAGTCCACGGAGCCCATCGCCGTCGTCTCCATGGCGTGCCGCTACTCCGGCGGCGTGGCCTCGCCGGAGGACCTGTGGCGGATGGTGACCGCCGGCCGGGACGGGATCGTGGAGTTCCCGCGCGACCGCGGGTGGGCCGAGGACCTGTACGACCCGGACCCGGCGGCGAGCGGCAAGAGCTACACGCGGATGGGTGCCTTCCTGGAGGGGGCGGAGCAGTTCGACGCGGAGCTGTTCGGGATCTCGCCGCGCGAGGCGCTGGCCATGGACCCCCAGCAGCGGCTGCTGCTGGAGACGGCCTGGGAGGCGTTCGAGCGGGCGGGCCTGGACCCGGCCGGGGTGAAGGGCGACCGGACGGGCGTCTTCGCGGGGCTCAACTCCCAGGACTACCTGCTGCGCCTCTACCGCGCCACCGGCGACCTGGAGGGCTACGCGGCGACCGGCAGCGCCGGCAGCGTGGCGTCGGGCCGGGTGGCGTACACCTTCGGTCTCGAGGGCCCGGCGGTGACGGTGGACACGGCGTGCTCGTCGTCCCTGGTCGCGCTGCACCTGGCGATCCAGGCGCTGCGCAACGGCGAGTGCGACAGCGCACTGGCGGGCGGCGCCACCGTGATGACCAGCCCGTCCGCCTTCACGGTCTTCTCGCGGCAGCGCGGCCTGGCCGCTGACGGCCGGTGCAAGGCGTTCGCCGAGGCGGCGGACGGCACGGCCTGGGGCGAGGGTGTCGGCCTGGTGCTGCTGGAGCGTCTCTCGGACGCGCAGCGCAACGGGCACAAGATTCTGGCAGTGGTGCGGGGTTCCGCGGTCAACCAGGACGGTGCGTCGAACGGCCTCACCGCCCCCAACGGGCCGTCGCAGCGCCGGGTCATCGAGGCGGCCCTGGCCAACGCCAAGCTGAGCGCGGGCGAGGTGGACGCGGTCGAGGCGCACGGTACGGGTACGACGCTGGGCGACCCGATCGAGGCGCAGGCGCTGCTGGCGACGTACGGCCGCGAGCACTCGGCCGAACAGCCGCTGTGGCTGGGCTCCGTGAAGTCCAACCTCGGCCACACGCAGGCCGCGGCCGGCGTTGCGGGCGTCATCAAGATGGTCGAGGCACTGCGGCACGGAGTACTGCCGCCCACGCTGCACGTGGACGAGCCGACCAGCCACGTGGACTGGGAGTCGGGCGCCGTCTCGCTGCTGACGGAGACGCGGGAGTGGCCGGAGACGGGCGAGCCGCGGCGCGCGGCGGTGTCGGCGTTCGGCATGAGCGGCACGAACGCGCACCTCATCCTGGAGGCCGCGCCGGTTGCGGCACCGGACGAGGCGGAGGCGGGCGACGGTGAGACGTCGCCGGAGGCGGCGACGGACACGGGGGCGGCCGAGGCCGAGTCGTCTCTGCCGGTGCCGGTGGTGGTTTCTGCCCGTTCGGCGGGCGCGTTGGCGCAGGCCGCGGAGCGGCTTGCCGCGNCTCGTGGACCTCGCCCTGCACACCGGCGACCACACCGGCGCCACCCACCTCGAAGAACTCACCCTCCAGGCACCACTCGTGCTCCAGGAGACCGGCGCCCGCGACCTCCAAGTCACCACCGGCCCGCACCCGGACTCGGACGGCTGGCAGGTCACCATCCACTCCCGGCCCCACACCGACGACGACGCCGAGCCAGAGCCGTGGACCTGCCACGCCACCGGCACCCTCACCGCCGAACCGGCGACGCCGGCCGAGCCGCTGACCCAGTGGCCGCCGGCGGGCGCGCAGGCGCTCGACGTCTCGGAGGTCTACCCCCGGCTGGCCGAGGGCGGCTACGAGTACGGGCCCGCCTTCCGCGGCGTCACCGCGGCGTGGGCGCAGCCCGACGGCACGCTCCACGCCGAGATCGCGCTGCCCGAGGACACCGGCCCCGACGGGCACACGATCCACCCCGCCCTGCTCGACGCCGCCCTCCACCCCCTCGCGGCTCAGGCCGGCGCCGAGGCCGGGCCGGATGCGCGGCTGCGACTGCCGTTCGCGTGGACCGGTGTGTCCGTCCACGCCACCGGCGCCACCCACCTCCGCGCCACCCTCACCCCCACCGGCGCCGACGGCCACGACCTGGCGCTACGCGCCTGGGACCCCACCGGCGCCCCGGTCGCCACCATCGCGGCCCTCAACACCAGGGCCGTGGACGCCTCGGCACTGACCAGCAGCGCCCACACCGGCGCCGCGACCCGCAACAGCCTCTTCCACCTCTCCTGGAACCCCGCCCAGGCGGACCAGGACGAGGCCGCCGAGCTGGAGCGGTACGACGTCTACGTCGCCGCGCCCGCGGACGAGGACACCCCGGCCGCGGCCCACGTCGCGACCGAAGCGCTGCTCGTCCACGTACAGAACTGGCTCGCCGCCAACGACCAGACCGACCGCCGCCTGGCGGTCGTCACCCACCGGGCCGTCGCCACCCATCCCGCGGAGGCCCCGCACCTCGCGCACGCCCCGCTGTGGGGTCTGCTCCGCAGTGCCCAGAACGAGAATCCCGACCGCATCCACGTCGTGGACACCGACGCCGCCGGCATCGACCCCCACGCCGACGCCGCTGACATCCCGCACCTCGCGGACGCCCTCGCCACCGGCGAGCCCCAGACCGCCGTCCGCGGCGGCCAGGTGCTGGCCGCGCGCCTCATGCGCGCAACTGGCTCCGAGAGCGGCGTGCTGGAGATGCCGGAGAGCACGTGGAAGCTGGCCAGCGATGGTGACGGCACGCTGGAAGCGCTCGCCTGCCGGCCCGCCCCCGAGTGGGACGCGCCGCTGACCGGCGGCCAGGTCCGCGTACAACTGCACGCGATCGGGCTGAACTTCCGCGACACGCTCATCGCCCTGGGCATGTACCCGGGCGACGCTCCCCTGGGCAGCGAGGGTGCCGGAGTGGTGACGGAGGTCGCCGACGACGTCACGTCGGTCGCGGTCGGCGACCGTGTCATGGGGCTCATGCCCCAAGGTGCGGGCAGCCGGGCGATCACCGATCACCGTCTCCTCACGCCCGTTCCGGAGGAGTGGTCCTCCACCCAGGCGGCCGGGATTCCGGTGGCCTTCCTCACCGCGTACTTCGCGCTCAAGGACCTCGGCCGCCTGGAAGCCGGCGAGTCGCTGCTGCTGCACGCCGCCACCGGCGGCGTCGGCTCCGCCGC
>NZ_JCANSZ010000077.1:0-3053 GCF_059570535.1 Streptomyces sp. CNP082 | reverse complement strand
CCCGCCACTTCGGCGCCGACGTCTACGCCACCGCCAGCCCCGCCAAACACCACCTGCTGCGCGCCCAGGGCCTGGACGACACGCACATCGCCTCCAGCCGGAGCCTGGACTTCGAGGAGCACTTCCGCACCCACGGCCCGGATCAGGGCGTGGACGTCGTCCTCAACGCGCTCGCGCACGAGTTCACGGACGCCTCGCTGCGCCTGGTACGCCCCGGCGGCCGGTTCATCGAGATGGGCAAGACGGACGTCCGCGACGCCGACGCCGTCCAGGCGGAGCACCAGGTCCAGTACCGGAACTTCGACCTCATCGAGGCCGGCTCGGACCGCATCCGGCAGATCCTGGCGCACCTGACCGAACTGTTCGCCGAGGGCCGGCTGACCCCGCTGCCGACCACCGCGTTCGACGTACGGCACACCACGCAGGCTCTCCGCCATCTCAGCCAGGCCCGCCACACGGGCAAGCTGATCCTGACGCTCCCCCGCCCGCTCGACCCGGACGGCACGGTTCTCCTCACCGGCGGCACCGGTGTTCTGGCCGGGCTGACGGCACGCCACCTCGTCACCGAGCACGGCGTACGCCACCTGCACCTGGCCTCGCGCAGCGGCCCCGACCACCCCAACGCCGCCGCCCTGCGCGACGAACTCACCGAACTCGGCGCCGAGGTGACCATCACCGCCTGCGACGTCACCAACTCCGACCAGGTCACCGCCCTGATCGAGGCCGTCAACACCGCACACCCGCTCACCGCCGTCATCCACACCGCGGGCGCACTGAGCGACACCGTCCTGACCCAGCTCACCCCTGAGAACCTGCACCCGGTCCTCGACCCGAAGGTCGACGCCACCCACCACCTGCACGAGGCGACGCGGCACCTGCCCCTCGCGCACTTCGTCGTCTACTCCTCGGCCGCCGGCACCCTCGGCAACCCCGGACAGGCCAACTACGCCGCCGCCAACGCCTACCTCGATTCCCTCGCCCACCACCGCACGCGCCACGGGCTGCCCACCACCAGCCTCGCCTGGGGCTACTGGAAGGAGGCCACCGGCCTCACCGGCCACCTCAGCGACAACGAGGTCCGCAACGTCACCCACGGCACCACCCCGCTCGAAGCGGACCACGCCTTCCGCCTGTTCGACGCGGCCCTGGCCGGCCCCGAGGCGTACCAGCTCTGCCTCCCCCTCAATCCCGCCGCGCTGCGCACCGCCCCCCGTCTCCCCGCGCTCCTGCGCGACCTCATCCCGCACCCGGCCCGCCGCACCGCCGCCACCTCGGCCGCGGCCGACGGCAACGCGCTCGCCGAGCAGCTCGCCGCGCTCCCCGAAGCGGAGCAGGAGCGCCGGCTGCTGGACCTGGTCCGCAGCAACGTGGCCGCGGTCCTCGGCCACGGCACCCCGGACGCCATCGACCCGCAGCGGCCGTTCAAGGAGCTGGGCTTCGACTCGCTGACCGCCGTCGAGCTGCGCAACCGCCTCACGAACGCGACCTCGCTGCGCCTCCCGGCGACCCTGATCTTCGACCACCCGACCCCCCAGGCACTGACCCGCCACCTCCTCGGCCAGTTCCTCGACACCGGGTCCCTCACCTCCCGGACCCCGAGCCGCGCCAGCACCACCGCCACCACCGACGACCCGATCGCGATCGTCTCGATGGCCTGCCGCTACCCCGGCGGCGTACGCGACTCGCAGGCGCTCTGGGACCTTGTCAGCACCGGCCGCGACGCCATCGGCGACCTCCCGGCCAACCGCGGCTGGGACCTGGAGAACCTGTACGACCCCGATCCCGACGCGACGGGCAAGGTGTACACCCGCCACGGCGCGTTCCTGCACGACGCCGACCTGTTCGACGCGGATTTCTTCCACATGAACCCGCGCGAGGCGCTCGCCACCGACCCCCAGCAGCGGCTGCTGCTGGAGACCTCGTGGGAGGCATTCGAACGGGCGGGCATCGACCCCACCAGTCTCAAGGGCAGCAGCACCGGCGTGTTCGCGGGCGTCATCTCCCAGGACTACCTGCTGCGGCTGCACCAGAACCCGGAGGGGCTGGAGGGCTACATCGCCACGGGCAGCTCGAGCAGCGTGGCGTCCGGCCGGATCGCGTACACCTTCGGTCTTGAGGGCCCGGCTCTGACGGTGGACACAGCGTGCTCGTCGTCCCTCGTCGCCCTGCATCTGGCCATGCAGGCGCTGCGTAACGGCGAGTGCGACCTCGCGCTGGCCGGCGGCGCAACCATCATGGCGACGCCCGGCACCTTCCAGGTCTTCTCGCGCCAGCGCGGCCTGGCCGCTGACGGCCGCTGCAAGCCCTTCGCGGACGCGGCGGACGGTACGGGCTGGGGCGAGGGCGTCGGCCTGGTGCTGGTCGAGCGGCTCTCGGACGCGCAGCGCAACGGGCACACGATCCTGGCGGTGCTGCGGGGTTCCGCGATCAACCAGGACGGTGCGTCGAACGGACTCACGGCGCCGAACGGGCCGTCGCAGCAGCGTGTCATCGCGCAGGCGCTGGCCAATTCCGGGCTGAGCGCGGAGCAGATCGACGTGGTGGAGGCGCACGGTACGGGTACGACGCTGGGCGACCCGATCGAGGCGCAGGCGCTGCTGGCCACGTACGGCCAGGCGCACACCGAAGCGAATCCGCTGTGGCTGGGGTCCATCAAGTCCAACATCGGCCACACGCAGGGTGCGTCCGGTGTCGCGAGCGTCATCAAGATGGTCGAGGCCCTGCGGCACGGCCTGCTCCCGCAGACCCTCAATGTGGATCAGCCTTCGACCCACGTGGAGTGGGACACCGGCCACGTCGCCCTGCTGACGGAGACGCGGGAGTGGCCGGAGACGGGCGAGCCGCGGCGTGCGGCGGTGTCNTCGTTCGGCATGAGCGGCACGAACGCGCACGTGGTGCTGGAAGCGGCCCCGGCCCAGCCGGCGTCGGACGAGGCGGCCGAGCCCGGCTCCGATGTTGCGGTGCCGGTGGTGGTTTCTGCCCGTTCGGCGGGCGCGTTGGCGCAGGCCGCGGAGCGGCTTGCCGCGTACGTGGAGGAGCACCCGCACGTCGAG
>NZ_JCANSZ010000076.1:0-26950 GCF_059570535.1 Streptomyces sp. CNP082 | reverse complement strand
CCTCTAGACCCGGACTTCGCGGGTCACCTTTCAGGTCTGTGGCCAGCGGGTTTGTCCGATGTCGGTATCGAGTAGGTCGAGGAGGTGGAGTTGGACGCCGCGGGTTATCTGGACGGTGGGCGGGTCAGTGAGGTTGCCGATCCTCAGGGTGAGTTCGCCGAGGTGGTAGAAGATCATGCGGCCGGTGGGGCGGGCTCGGCGGTTGTCCGGGTAGAGGCCGGTCATGGTCTGGTCGCCGCCGAGGGCGCGTCTGGCCTGGCGTTCGATGAGGCAGAAGACGAGCAGGGCCAGGCAGATGACCTGGATCAGGGCGGCGACGCGCCGGTTGTGCTGCACGAAGACCGGTGCGACCGCCAGGGGGCCTTTGAAGTCGTGGTAGCGGCGTTCGACCGCGCCCTGGCCCTTGTAGTGGACCAGGATCCGGGCCGAGTTGGCCCGCTCGGCCGGGATGCTGGTCAGCAGCGCGTACCAGCCGTCCACGGCGGCCTCGGAGGCCAAGGCTTCCTGGTCGAAGTGCCAGGCCAGGGTGGGCTTTCCGTGTTCGTCTTCGGTGATCGTCCAGCGCAGACAGGAGGTCACATGGCGTTTGGCTGCGATGACTCCGATGCGAGCGGTGATCTTCGAGCCGGTCTTGTAGTGCCGGCCGCCGGCTGCACTCGCGAGTTTGTCCATCTCCTCACCGGCCCGGGCCAGACGCTTCTCGCGGGCTCTGCGCTGGCCCGCTGCAACGGCGGTGGAGTGCACCAGGACCCGGCGCACCCGGTGCACGGGGTCCCGCTTGCGGGGCCCGGTCAGGGTATGGACGTCCTCCAGAACCCGGTAGCTCTCCCGCTGGTCGGCGGGCTTGCCCGCGTCCCGCCCGGGCACCCAGTCCACAGCCTGGGCCTGGGTGAGATCCAGCGCGGCATAGACCTCGTCCTTGACCTGGGCAGCCGGGACGGGGGCGATGAAGTCCACCCCGGCCGACAAAAGCGCGGTGATGTTGGCGTACGACACCAGTTTGGAGTCGGCAACCATCAGGAACTTCTGTTCACCGGCCATGCCTTGCAGGTCCTTCATCGCCCCGACGGCCTGGCTGACCTCGGCCGCTTTGCCGCCCAGGACCCGGGCATGGACGGGGATGCCGCCGTCGGCGGACACCGCAAGCCCCGTCTGGACCTGCTTAAGGTCCACCCGCCGGTCCTTGGGACGCCCGTGGGCAATGACCGGGTACTGCTCGTCCTGGTCCTGGACCGGATAGGCGCCATGGACGGACATGCTGGTCATATCCCAGTGCAGCCGCGACACATCGATGCCGAACTCGGAGATGGCCCGTGCGCCGACGGTGCCCGCGATGGCCTCCAGTTTCGGGGCGATCGCGTCCAGGGCCCGGGCCAGACGGTCGTCGTTGAGCAGATCCGCCTCGATACCAAAGATCTCCTCCACCGCCCAGGTGCGGGCCCAGTCACCGACCCTCACCAGCGGTGCCGGCGAGGTCAGCCGGTTGGCCACCAATGCCTCGACCACCTGCCCATGGGTCAGATGCGCGCTCGCACCCCCCGGGCACACCTCGTCGACGACCCCCGCGACATCCAACCGGCGCAGAAACTCGGCAGCGACAGGCAGAGCGCCCAGACGCTTCTCCACCACGGACATCACCACCACATCAAGGCGCTGACGGACAGACCGTGGCCGCGGGGACCGGGAAGTCATCGACACACCCCACCCAACGCCGAACGACCGACCCGGGACACCCCCGGACCAGTCACACCATACGAATCAACGACCCGCGAAGTCCGGGTCTAGAGCGCGCTCACAGCGGCGTGACGTACGCGCCCGCGATGCCGCCGTCGACCAGGAACTCCGCTGCGTTGACGAACGACGCGTCGTCGCTCGCCAGGAACGCCACCGCGGCGGCGATCTCCTCCGCCTCCGCGAAGCGCCCCGCCGGGATGTGCACCAGCCGCCGGGCCGCGCGCTCGGGGTCCTTGGCGAACAGCTCCTGGAGCAGCGGGGTGTTGACCGGTCCCGGGCACAGGGCGTTGACGCGGATGCCCTCCCGGGCGAACTGCACGCCCAGCTCGCGGGACATGGCCAGCACGCCGCCCTTGGAGGCGGTGTAGCTGATCTGGGAGGTCGCGGCGCCCATGACGGCCACGAACGAGGCGGTGTTGACGATCGAGCCGCGCCGCTGCCGCTGCATGTACGGGATGGCGGCCTGGCAGCACAGGTAGACGGAGGTGAGGTTGACCTCCTGCACGCGGCGCCAGGCGTCGATGCCGGTGGCCAGGATGGAGTCGTCCTCGGGCGGCGAGATGCCGGCGTTGTTGAACGCGACGTCGACCGAGCCGTACGTGTCGTACGCGGTCCGGAACAGCGCCTCGACGTCGTCGGGGACCGTCACGTCGGTGCGTACGAACAGCCCGCCGGTGGCCTCGGCAGCCGCCGCGCCCGCGGCCTCGTCGACGTCGGCGCAGACGACGTGCGCGCCCTCGGCCGCGAGCCGGCGGGCGGTGGCCAGCCCGATGCCGCTGCCGGCTCCGGTGACGACGGCGGTGCGGCCGGGCAGCCGGCGGCAGACGGGGGTCTGGTCGGTCAACGTGCTCACTCCTCGCTGCTGATGAAGACGTTCTTGGTCTCGGTGAACGACGTGAGCGCGCCCGGGCCCAGCTCGCGGCCGAGGCCGGACTGCTTGAAGCCGCCGAAGGGCGTCCAGTAGCGCACGCTGCTGTGGGAGTTGACCGAGAGGTTCCCGGCGGCCACGGCGCGCGAGACCCGGATGGCGCGGGCGGCGTCGCGGGTCCACAGCGAGCCCGACAGACCGTACGGGCCGGCGTTGGCGAGGCGTACGGCGTCGGCCTCGTCGTCGAAGGCGTGGACGACGGCGACGGGGCCGAAGACCTCCTCGCGGCTGACCGGGTCGTCGGGGGGCGCGTCGGTCAGGACGGTGGCGGGGTACCAGTACCCGGGGCCCGCGGGGACGGTGCCGCGGATGGCGGCGGGGCGGGACTCGGCGACGTAGCCGCGGACCCGCTCGCGGTGGGCCGCGGAGATCAGCGGGCCCATCCGCGTCGCGGGGTCCGCGGGGTCGCCGGCGGTGAAGGCGTGGACGGCGGGCTCCAGCAGGGCGAGGAAGCGCTCGTACACGCTCCGCTGCACGAGGATGCGGCTGCGGGCGCAGCAGTCCTGGCCGGTGTTGTCCAGGAACGAGGCGGGGGCGGCGGCTGCGGCGCGCTCCAGGTCGGCGTCGGCGAAGACGATGTTCGGGCTCTTGCCGCCGAGTTCGAGGGTGACGCGCTTGACCTGCTCCGCGCAGCGCGCCGCGATGCGCTTGCCGACGGCGGTGGAGCCGGTGAACACGACCTTCGCCACCTGCGGGTGATCCACGAGCGCGGCGCCCGCGACCGGTCCCGTGCCCGGCACGACCTGGAACAGCCCCTCGGGCAGGCCCGCTTCGAGCGCCAGCTCGGCGAGGCGCAGCGCGGTCAGCGGGGTGGTCTCGGCGGGCTTGAGCACGACGGCGTTGCCGGCGGCGAGCGCGGGTGCGCTGCCCCAGGCGGCGATGGGCATGGGGAAGTTCCACGGGGCGATGACGCCGACGACGCCGAGCGGCTCGGCGAAGGTGACGTTGAGCCCGCCGGCCACCGGGATCTGGCTGCCGGTGAGGCGCTCCACTCCCCCGGCGGCGTAGTCGAGGAGGTCGCGTACGTTGCCCGCCTCCCAGCGGGCGGCGGCCAGGGGGTGTCCGGCCTCGGCGACCTCCAGCCCGGCCAGTTCACCGATCCGGGCGTCGACCTCGGCGGCGAAGCGGCGCAGCAGCCGGGCGCGGTCGCCGGGGGCGAGGGCGGCCCAGCCCCGCTGCGCCTCGGCGGCGCGGGCGACGACGGCGGCGACCTCGGCGGGTCCGGCGGCCGGGACGGCGGCGACGGTCTCCTCGGTGGCGGGGTTGACGACGGTGTGCTCGTGCGGGGTGGCGTGGGGCGGTGCTGGTGCTGCTGCGTCTGCCAAGGGAGTCGACCTCACATGCGCTCGAAGGACCGGAAGCGTTCCCAGTCGGTGACGGCGGTGTCGTACGCCTCCTGCTCGACCCGCGCCATGTTGCGGTAGTGCCGTACGACGTCCTCGCCGAACGCCTCGCGGGCGAGCGTGCTGTCGCTCCACAGCCCGGCGGCGTCCCGGAGGGCGGCGGGGACGTGCGCGGCGTCGCCGGTGTACGCGTTCCCGGTGCAGGCGTCGGGGAGTTCGAGCTTGTGCTCGACGCCGTGCAGCCCGGCGGCGATCATCCCGGCGACGGCGGGGTACGGGTTGACGTCGCCGCCGGGCAGCCGGTTCTCCAGCCGCAGCGAGGCGCCGTGGCCGACGACGCGGATGGCGCAGGTGCGGTTGTCGGGGCCCCAGGCGACGGCGGTGGGGGCGAAGGAGCCGGGCCGGAAGCGCTTGTAGGAGTTGATGTTCGGGGCGTACAGGAGGGTCAGCTCGGGCAGGCAGGCGAGCTGTCCGGCAACGAAGTGCCGCATGGTCTCGGACATGCCGTACGGGGCGGCTCCCTCGTCGGAGCCGTCGGAGCCCTGGGGGGCGGCGAAGACGGGGGCTCCGGCGGCGTCGCGTAGGGACAGGTGGATGTGGCAGGAGTTGCCCTCGCGCTCGTCGTACTTGGCCATGAAGGTCAGCGCCGTGCCCTCCTGGGCGGCGATCTCCTTGGCGCCGGTCTTGTAGATGCTGTGCTGGTCGCAGGTGGTCAGCGCGTCCGCGTAGCGGAAGGCGATCTCATGCTGGCCGAGGTTGCACTCGCCTTTGGCGGACTCCACGGTCATGCCGGCGGCGCCCATCTCGTTGCGGATGCGGCGCAGCAGAGGCTCGACGCGGGCGGTGCCGAGGACGGAGTAGTCGACGTTGTACTGGTTGGCGGGGGTCAGGCCCCGGTACGCACTGTTCCACGCCTGCTCGTAGGTGTCCTTGAAGACCATGAACTCCAGCTCCGTGCCCACGTACGCGGTCCAGCCGCGGTCGGCGAGCCGGTCGAGCTGGCGGCGCAGCACCTGCCGCGGGGAGGCGGTGACGGGCGTGCCGTCGTGCCAGGCGAGGTCGGCGGTGACCATGGCGGTGCCGGGGTGCCAGGGGATGCGGCGCAGGGTGGCGAGGTCGGGGTGCATGGCGAAGTCGCCGTAGCCGCGCTCCCAGGAGGACATGTCGTAGCCGCCGACGGTGTTCATGTCGGCGTCCACGGCGAGCAGGTAGTTGCAGCCCTCGGTACCGTGCGCCAGGACCTCGTCGAGGAAGAAAGGGGCGGCGAAGCGCTTGCCCTGCAGCCTGCCCTGCATGTCCGTGAAGGCCAGGACTACGGTGTCGAGCTCACCGGCGTCGACGAGCCGGCGCAGCTCGGGCACGGGCAGCGCGGGGGTGCGGTCGGAGTCGGTCACGGAAGCGGTCCCCTCTTCTGCGGACGTCTTAAGGTAGGCGTGGATACCTTTGGTTGGGAAGTGGGCAGAGGCGGCGGGTCTCAGAGCGGGGGTCGGGATGACGGCGTTCACCAGCGCGGCGGTTGGCGACGGGCTGCGGACCGTACTGCGTCCGGTGCGCGCGGGCAACGGCTTCGAAGAGGCGCTGGAGCAGATACTCCAGGTGCTGCGCCTGGGCCTGGTGGCGCCGGGCGAGCGGCTGCCCGCGGAGCGGGAGTTGGCCGAGCGGCTGCGGATCAGCCGGGTGACGCTGCGGGACGTGCTGAAGGTCCTGCAGGACGAGGGCCTGGTGGAGAGCCGCCGGGGGCGCTACGGGGGCACGTTCGTACGGGAGCGTACGGCCGCACGCCGGGACGCGCAGGAGGAGTTGCGCCGGCGCACGGAGCGTACGGACCTGGAGGACGTGCTCCGCTTCCGCGAGGTGCTGGAGACCGGCGCGGCGGAGCTGTGCGCCGGCACCGGGATGACCCCGGCGCAGCGGGCCCGGCTGCGCGCCGCCCTTGAGGCCACGCACGACGCGCCGCTGGGCGACTACCGGCGGCTGGACACCCTGCTGCACCTGACCCTGGCCGAACTCGCGGGCTCGCCGCGGCTCGCCGCGCAGTACGCCGCCGTACGGGCCACGGTCAACGAGCTGTTGGACTGCATCCCGCTGCTGGTCAGAAACCTGGAGCACAGCCAGGCGCAGCACGCGGCGCTCGTCGGGGCGGTGCTCGACGGCGACCCCGACGCCGCCCGCGACCTGATGCGGGAGCACTGCGCCGGCACCGCGGCGCTGCTGCGCGGCTTCCTTGGCTGAGCGCCCGGGTGAGCGCCGCCGCGGCCGGGCGGCGTAACAGGACCTTCATGCACGGGGCTTGCGCTCGTCACGTCCGCGCCGCAATGGTATGGGGCCACACCATTACTGCGTCCCACCCTCCGTTGAGGCAGGAGCGGCACAATGAGCGAAGGCACCGAGTCCCGCACGGCACCGCCCGGCCCCCGCGCCGCCCCCGACGACGCCCCCGGCTCCGGCCCCTCCTCCGGCCCCGCCCCGCACGCCGCGGCGGACGACGCCTACCTCCGGCGCCGCGCGCTGCGCGCCGGCAGCGCCGGGCCGCTGCTGCTCACCGGCCTCGGCGTGGCGTACGTCGTCTCCGGCGACTTCTCGGGCTGGAACTTCGGCCTGGCGGAGGGCGGTTTCGGCGGCCTGGCCATCGCCGCGCTGCTGATGGGCGTGATGTACACCTGCCTGGTCTTCGCCCTCGCCGAGCTGGCCGCCGTCCTGCCCACCGCGGGCGGCGGCTACGGCTTCGCCCGCAAGGCGCTGGGCCCCTGGGGCGGGTTCATGACCGGCACGGCGATCCTCATCGAGTACGTCCTCGCGCCGGCCGCGATCGTCATCTTCATCGGCGACTACGTCGAGTCGCTGGAGCTCTTCGGGCTCACCTCCGGCTGGCCCGTCTACCTCGCCTGCTTCGCAATCTTCCTCGGCATCCACCTGTGGGGCGTCGGCGAGGCGCTGCGCTTCAGCCTCGTCGTGACCGCCGTCGCGGTCGCGGCGCTGCTCATCTTCGCCGTGGGCGCCCTCACCGAGTTCAGCGCCGGCTCGCTCGACGACATCCCCGTCGACAACGGCGCCTTCGGCGCCAGCTCCTGGCTGCCGTTCGGGATCATGGGCATCTGGGCGGCGTTCCCGTTCGGGATGTGGTTCTTCCTGGGCGTCGAGGGCGTGCCGCTGGCCGCGGAGGAGACCAGGGACCCGTCCCGTACGCTGCCGCGCGCCATGGCCTGGGCGATGGGCGCGCTGCTGCTGCTCGCCGTCGTCACCTTCATCGCCGCGTCCGGCGCCCGCGGCCCGGCCGCCGTGCAGGACGCGGGCAATCCGCTGGTGGCGGCCCTGCAGCCGGACGGCGAGGCGACGGCGCTCAGCCGGTTCGTCAACTACGCGGGCCTCGCCGGGCTCGTCGCGTCGTTCTTCTCCCTCATCTACGCCGGCTCGCGCCAGCTCTTCGCGCTCTCCCGGGCCGGCTACCTGCCGCGCGTCCTGTCCCTCACCTCCCGCCGCAAGGCCCCGTACCTGGGGCTGCTGGTGCCCGGCGCGCTCGGCTTCGCGCTGGCCGCCGGGACGGGCGACGGCGCCCGGATGCTGAACGTCGCGGTCTTCGGGGCCACCATCTCGTACGCGCTGATGGCGCTCTCGCACATCGTGCTGCGCCGCCGCGAGCCGGGGCTGCACCGGCCGTACCGCACGCCCGGCGGCGCGGTGACCTCCGCGGTGGCGTTCGTGCTCGCGCTGTCGGCGCTGGTGGCCACGTTCCTGGTGGACAAGTGGGCGGCGATGATCGCGGGCTGCGTGTACGCGGTGGCCGTGGGGTACTTCGCCCTCTACAGTCGGCACCGGCTGGTCGCAGCCGCGCCCGAGGAGGAGTTCGCGGCGCTGGCCGAGGCCGAGGCCGAACTCGAACGCTCCTGAGGCGAGGAGGAACCGATGAACCGGCCCCTGATCGGCATCTCCACCTACCTCCTCGACGAGGCCCGGTGGGGCCCGTGGCGCCTGCCCGCCGCCCTGCTGCCCGCCGGCTACCATCGCCTCACCCAGCGCGCCGGCGGCCTCGCCGCGCTGCTCCCGCCGGACGCCCCGGCCCGCGCGCCGGAAACGCTGCGCCGCCTGGACGGCCTGGTCGTCGCCGGCGGCCCGGACCTGGACCCGGCCCGCTACGGCGCCGCGCCGGACGCCCGCACCGACGCCGTCACCCCGACCTCACGCGAGCGGGACGCCTGGGAACTCGCCCTGATCGACGCGGCCCTGGCGGCGGAGCTGCCGCTGCTGGGGATCTGCCGCGGGGCGCAGTTGATGAACGTCCTGCGCGGCGGCACCCTGCGCCAGCACCTGGAGGGCCACCGCGAACAGCCGGGCGTCTTCGGCGCCCACGAGATCAGGCCGGTGCCGGGCACGCGGCTCGCCTCGCTGCTGCCGGAGGCGGTGACGGTCCCGGCGTACCACCACCAGTCGCTGGCGGAGCTGGGCGCCGGCGTGGTCGCGTCGGCGCACGCGGCGGACGGGGTGGTGGAGGCGCTGGAGCTGCCGGAGGCGCGGAGCTTCGCGCTGGGGGTGCAGTGGCACCCGGAGATGGGCGACGACCTGCGGGTGATGCGGGGCCTGGTGGAGGCGGCGGGCTGAGGGAGTCGAGGGGCCGGCCGGCTCAGCTCCCGGGCTTGCGGACGATGCCGCCGTACTCGTAGACGGGCTTGGCGTGCTCGGTGGTGCCGAGGTAGGGCGTGAGAGCCGGGTCGACGGGGGCCAGCGGCGGCTGGAACCGGTCGGGCCGCCAGTCGACGAGATCCACGAGCCCGGGCTCGACCGGCTCCAGACCCGCGACGAGGGCGTCGACCTCGGCGGGTGTCCGGGTCTGCCACGGGATGCCCTTGGCGCGCACGCTCTCGGTCATCGCGGCACTGGTGGCGGGGTCGTCGGTCACCACCTGCGACAGGCACACGCAGCTCCCGGGCCGTACGCGGTCGAGCACGGCGCCGAGCACGCCGACGGGGTCGTCGGCGTCGGGTACGTGGTGCATGACCGACAGGTAGAGCACGGCGAGCGGTTCGTCGAAGTCGATGAGCCGGGTGACGAGCGGGTCGTCGAGGATGGTGGCGGGGTCGCGCAGGTCGCCGTCGATGACGAGGGTGGAGGCGTCCTCGGCGAGCAGCGCGCGGCCGTGGGCGAGGACGATGGGGTCGTTGTCGACGTACACGACGCGGGCGTCGGGGGTGAAGCGCCGGGCGACCTGGTGGACGTTGTTGTCCGTGGGCAGGCCGCAGCCCATGTCGAGGAACTGCCGGATGCCGGCCTCCTGCACGAGCCAGCGCACGGCCCGGAAGAGGAACAGCCGGTTCTCCCGGGTGATATCGAGCCCGGCGGGGAACTCCTGGAGCTGCTTGAGGGCGAACTCCCGGTCGACGGCGTAGTTGTCCTTGCCGCCGAGCAGCCAGCCGTAGACGCGGGCGGACGTCGGCTGGTCGACGGACACGCCGGGTATGAAGGACTGGTCGTCTGCTGACACCGCGCGCTCCCCGCGTCCACTGGACGCCTCAAAGATCAAGAAAAGCTGGAACGAGGGTAACGCAGCGGACGGGACCCCGCCCCTCTACGCACCCGTCCGCGTCAGCGACAGCAGGTCCCGCGCCGGCCCCGAAGGACGCGGGCCCCGCGGCCACACCGCCCGCAGGGCCCGGCCCAGGTCCAGCCCCGCCACCCCCACCGGCACCAGCCGCCGCGCCGCCACCTCGTCCGCCACCGCCAGCTCCGACAGCACCGCCGGTCCCGCCCCCGTGACCGCCGCCGACTTCACCGCCGTCGTCGACGCCAGCTCCAGCAGCGGCACCCCCAGCCCGCCGTACGGGGCCAGCGCCTCGTCCAGCACCTGCCGCGTGCCCGACCCCTGCTCCCGCAGCACCAGCGCCGCCCCCGCCAGCTCCGCCGGCGGCAGGTCGCGCCGCCGCGCCCACGGATGCGACGGCGCCACGACGACCAGCAGCCGGTCGTGCCCGATCACCACGCCGTCCAGCCCTTCCGGCACCCCCGAGCCCTCGACGAACCCCAGGTCCGCCGCCCCGGAGCGGACCTGGGACGCCACCGCCACCGAGTTCCCCGCCTGCAGCGACACCGCCGTCTCCGGCCGCGCCGCGCGCAGCGCGACCAGCCAGCCGGGCAGCAGGTACTCCGCGACGGTGAGGCTCGCCGCCACCCGCAGCCGCGAGTCACGCCGCGCGCGCAGCGCCGCCGCACCCGCGTCGAACGCCTCCGCCGCCTCCACGACCCGGCGGGCCCACTCCGTCACCACGCCGCCCGCATCGGTGAGCCGCGAGCCGCCCGGCGAGCGGTGGACGAGCGCGACGCCGAGCTGCCGCTCCATGGACCGGATGCGGGCGCTCGCCGCGGGCTGGCTCACGCCGACGGCCTTCGCCGCCCGCCCGAGGCTGCCCAGCCGGGCGACGGCGAGCAGCAGTTCCAGCGCCGCCAGATCCGGCACCCGGCGGGCCAGCGACGGCTCCGGGCCGTCCCCGGCCCCGTACTCACTCATAACCCCAGCTTATGAGCCGAGAGAGGAGCGGTCTCTACCGGGCGCCCGCGGCCCCGGCGAGGCTGGCGCCATGGCCGCCACCACGCTCGTACGCCCCCGCCCCGCAGCCCGCGTCCGGCAGCGGCGGTCCACCCGCGACCTCGGCCCGAACTGGTACGCCGCCGTCATGGGCACCGCCATCGTCGCCACCGCCGGCGCCGCGGTCGGCCTGCCCGCCGCCGCGCTCGTGCCCGTCTGGGCGCTCTCCGGCGTTCTCCTCGCCGTGCTGCTTGCCGCGCGCGCCGTGCACTGGGCCCGGCACGCCGACCGCGCCCGGGAGCACCTCGCCGATCCGGCGGTCGCGCCGTTCTACGGGTGCCTGTCGATGGCCTTGCTCGCGGCCGGCGCCGCGACGACGGCCGTGGGCGCGCGGGTGACGGGCGCGGACGCGGCGTTCGCCGTGCACGCCGCGCTGTGGGCGGCGGGGAGCGCGGTGGGGCTGGCGGCGGCGGTGGCCGTGCCGTATCTGATGGTCGTACGCCACCGGGTGCGGCCCGGCGACGCCTCGCCGGTGTGGCTGCTGCCGGTGGTGGCGCCGATGGTGTCGGCCGCGACCGGCCCGGCGCTGGCGCCGCGGCTGCCGGCGGGGCAGTGGCGGGAGACGCTGGTGCTGGGCTGCTTCGCGATGTTCGGGATGAGCCTGCTGGCGACGCTGCTGATGCTGCCGCTGGTCTTCGCCCGGCTGGTGGAGCGGGGGCCGCTGCCGCCCGCGCTGACGCCGGCGCTGTTCCTGGTGCTGGGGCCGCTCGGGCAGTCGGCGACGGCGGCGGGCGCACTGGCGGACGGCTCGGCGGCGGTGCCGGGGGCGTTCGCGACGCTGTACGGGGTGCCGGTGCTCGGCTTCGCGCTGCTGTGGCTGGCGGTGGCGGGGGCGCTGGTCGTACGGGCCGTGCGGCGCGGCATGCCGTTCGCGCTGACCTGGTGGGCGTTCACGTTCCCGGTGGGCACCTGTGTGACGGGCGCGGCGAGCCTGGCGGAGCACACGGGGCTCACGGCGTTCCGCGGCCTGGCGGTGCTGCTGTACGGGCTGCTGGTGGCGGCCTGGCTGACGGCCGCGGTGCGTACGGGGACGGCGGTGGCCCGCGGCGGCCTCCTCGCGGCCCCGGCCCGCTAGCGGCGGACCCGCACTCCCCCGCCCCGAAAACGCCGGAGCGCCCCGCCGCCCCCGTAGAGGGGGGACGACGGGGCGCCCGGCCGGTGGTGCGGCCGTCGGTCAGGACAGCGGTGCGATCCTGTCGACGACCTCGGGGTTGTCGTCCAGCCACGTACGGGCGGACTCCTTCTCCTTGCCCTGTCCGCCGTTCTGGATCTCGACCTCCAGCGAGGACAGCTCCTCTTCCGAGAGCTTGAAGTCCTTCAGCCACTTGTGGAACTCCGGGAAGTCCTCGGCGAAGTCCTTCTTGGCCACGGTGTGGATGTCGTCGCCCTCGCCCCAGGCCCCCTTCGGGTCCTCCAGCTTGGTCAGGTCCCACTTGCCGTAGGCCCAGTGCGGCGACCAGAGCGTGACGACGATGGGCTCCTTCTTGTCGTACGCGCGCTCCAGTTCGGCGAGCATCGAGGACGTGGACGAGGAGACGACCTCCCAGTCCTCCAGGCCGTACTCGTTCACGACCTTGTCCTTCAGGATGCCCATCATCCCGGCGCTGGCCTCGATACCGATGATCTTCCCGCCGAACTCGCCCTTGTGGTCCTTCAGATCCTCAAGGGACTTGATGTCCTTCATGTACGACGGGACGGACAGCTCCAGCGTCGTCGGCCCGTACCAGGAGCCGACGTCGGTGAGGTTGTCGCCGAATCTCTCCCAGTACTGTTCGTGCGTCGTAGGCAGCCAGCCGTCGAACTGCACGTCCATCTGGCCCTCGGCGAGCGCGGTGTAGAGCGGGCCGGGGTCGAGCTGCTGGACGTTGGCCTTGTAGCCGCGGTCCTCCAGCACGTTCTGCCACAGGTACGTGGAGGCGATCGCCTCGTCCCACGGGAAGTAGCCGAGGTTCACGGTCTTGCCCGCGTCCTTGCCCTGCGTGGCGCCGCCGTTGCCGCCGGGCAGCGGGGCGATCTTGTCGACGTAGCCCTCGTTCTGCTCCAGCCAGTCGCGGACGGCCTGCCGCTCCTTGCCCTCCCCGGCGTTGACGATCATCTCCTCCAGGCTGGTGAGCTCCTTCTCCTCCATGGTGAAGTTGCGCAGCCAGTCGGCGACGACGGGCTCGTCCTTCGCGAAACCCTTGCGCGCGGTGGTGTGCACCTCGTCGCCCGAGCCCCAGGAGCCCTTCGGGTCCTCCAGCTTGGTCAGGTCGTACTTGCTGTACGCCCAGTGCGGCGACCACAGCGTGACGACCACCGGCTCCTCGGCCTCGTACGCGCGCTCCAGTTCGGCGAGCATCGAGGACGTGGACGAGGAGACGACCTCCCAGTCCTCCAGGCCGTACTCGTTCACGACCTTGTCCTTCAGGATGCCCATCATCCCGGCGCTGGCCTCGATACCGATGATCTTCCCGCCGAACTCGCCCTTGTGGTCCTTCAGATCCTCAAGGGACTTGANGTCCTTCATGTACGACGGGACGGACAGCTCCAGCGTCGTCGGCCCGTACCAGGAGCCCATGTCCTCCATCTTGTCGCCGAACTTGTCCCAGTACTGCTCGTGGGTGACGGGCAGCCAGGCGTCGGTCTGGAAGTCGACCTGGCCCTCGGAGACGGCGGTGAAGAGCGGGCCCGGGTCGAGCTGCTTGGCCTCGGCCTTGAAGCCGCGCTGCTCCAGCACCTCCTGCCACAGGAAGGTGGAGGCGATGCCCTCGTCCCACGGGATGTAGCCGATGTCGATCTGCCGGCCCTCGCCTACGTCCGTGGAGGCGGCGGCCTGCGGGGGGCCTCCGTCGTCGTCGGACTCGGCCAGGTTCAGCCCGCCGGCGAGCAGCGCCAGCACGACGATGCCGACGGTGGCGATCGCGGTGGTGGGCTTGTAGTGCAGGAACTTCCACCGGTCGACCGCGGCGGCGGTCTTGGCGAGCGCGCGCCGGCCGAGCGGCGAGACGCGCTGGTTGAGCGCGCCGGTCATCCGGTCCAGGTACATGGCGAGGATGACGACGACGAGGCCGCTCTCGAAGCCGGTGCCGATGGCGACCCGGGTGACGGCGTTGTAGACGACCTCGCCGAGGCCGCCGCCGCCGACCATGCCGGCGATGACGACCATCGACAGCGCGAGCATGATGACCTGGTTGACGCCCGCCATGATCGTCGGCAGCGCCAGCGGCAGTTGCACGCGGCGCAGCGTGTCGGCTGGCTTGGTGCCGAACGCCTCGGCGGCCTCGACCAGTTCCGCGTCGACCTGCCGGATGCCCAGCTCGGTCATGCGCACGCCGGGCGGCATGGCGAACACGATGGTCGCGATGATGCCCGGGGTGATGCCGATGGAGAAGAAGATGACGCCCGGGATCAGGTAGACGAAGGCGGGCATCGTCTGCATGAAGTCCAGCAGCGGCCTGACGGCGGTGCTGACGACCTTGTTACGGGCCGCCCAGATGCCCAGCGGCACGGCGACCACCACGGTGATCGCGGTGGCGACCAGCACCATCGACAGGGTTTCCATGGCCTCCGGCCACAGTCGCACCGAGTCGACGACGGCGAAGCCGGCGAACGCGAGCACCGCGGGCACCGGGCCGCGCAGCCAGAAGGCGATCACGGCGAAGATGCCGGCCATGACGAGCGGTTCCGGTGCGTCGAGGACGGCGTTGACGCCGTCGTACATGCCGGTCAGGACGGTGTCGATGAAGTCGAAGAGCCAGCCGAGGTGGTCCTTGAGCCAGTCGACGGCCGACTCGACCCGGGACCCGAAGTCGATCTCAGGCACCTGCGGTCACCTTCTCGCCCTCGTCGTCGCCGGCCTGGTCGCCCAGGATGGACAGCAGCCGGCCGCGCCCCACGAGCCCGACCAGGTCGCCGTCGGCGTCGGTGACGCCGACGGCGTCGTCGCCGGTCGCGAACGGGCCGAACAGCTCGGCCACGGGGGTGTCCTCGGTGACGCTGACGGGCGCGGTCTCGCGCAGCTCCTTCGTCGAGAGGCCGTCCTGCGGCTCCTCCATGATGGAGCCGGCGGTGAGCACCCGGGTGCGGTCGACGTCCTCGACGAAGCGGCGGACGTAGTCGTCCGCGGGCCGGACGAGGATGTCCTCGGGGGTGCCTATCTGGACGATGCGGCCGTCGCGCATGACGGCGATGCGATCGCCCAGGCGCATGGCCTCGTTCAGGTCGTGGGTGATGAAGACGATGGTCTTCTTCAGCTTGGACTGCAGCTCGATGAGCTGATCCTGCATGTCGCGCCGGATCAGCGGGTCGAGGGCGCTGAAGGACTCGTCCATGAGCAGCAGGTCGGCGTCGGTGGCCAGCGCGCGGGCCAGGCCGACGCGCTGCTTCATGCCGCCGGACAGCTCGTCGGGCCAGTGGTGCTCCCAGCCCTTCAGGCCGGTCAGCTCCAGTGCCTCGGCGGCGCGCTTGTCGCGCTCCTCCCGGGGTACGCCCTGGACCTCCAGCCCGTACGCGGCGTTCTCCAGGACGCTGCGGTGCGGGAAGAGCGCGAAGTGCTGGAAGACCATGCTGATCTTCGTGGAGCGCACCTCGCGCAGTTGGCGGTCGGTCAGCGACGTCAGGTCCTCGCCGTCGAAGAGCACCCGGCCCGACGTGGCGTCGAGCAGCCCGTTGAGCATGCGCAGCAACGTGGACTTGCCGGACCCGGAGAGGCCCATGACCACGAATATCTCGCCCGACTCGACGGTGAAGGAGGCATCCACCACCGCCGGGGTCGTGCCCTTCTTGCGAAGTTTTTCCCGGTCCTCGCCGGCCTCTAGTTTGGCGACCGCGTCTTCTGGCCGTTTGCCGAACACCTTGTACAGGTGCTCCGCCTGGAGCCTGCTCACATACACCTCACGCTTCGAACGGAAAAATCGACCTGCCTCCCCCGTCGGCAGGTCGCGGAGTGACGTGGGTTCTGCCCTGATACTTACCGAATTGTCCGTGTATAGACCATCGGTTCACTCCAACTCCGCCGCTGCCCAGGATCCCGATGTCCAAACCTTGGCGTGATCCAGTTCACATAGCGATCAGGTTTGTTCGTATGGCATGCGGCATCATCAGGGGATGACCCGACGCCTGATGCTGCTCGACTCGGCCAGCCTCTACTTCCGCGCGTACTTCGGCGTACCGGAATCAGTCACGGCCCCCGACGGCACCCCCGTGAACGCGGTGCGGGGGCTGCTCGACTTCATCTCCCGGCTCGTCGCCGACCACCGCCCCGACGACCTCGTCGCCTGCATGGACGCCGACTGGCGGCCTCAGTGGCGGGTGGACCTCATCCCCTCGTACAAGGCCCACCGGGTCGCCGAGGAGCACCCCGGAGAGGCGGAGGCGGACGAGGAGGAGGTGCCGGACACGCTCTCGCCGCAGGTGCCGGTCATCGAGGAGGTGCTGGACGCCCTCGGCATCGCGCGGGTGGGAGTGGCCCCGTACGAGGCGGACGACGTGATCGGCACCCTGACCGCGCACGCCGCCGGGCCGGTGGACATCGTCACCGGCGACCGTGATCTGTTCCAGCTCATCGACGACGCCCGCGGGGTACGGGTGATCTACCCCGTCAAGGGCGTCGGCAACGCCACCGTCATGGACGGCACGGCCCTGCGCGAGAAGTACGGCGTCGACGGCTCCGGCTACGCCGACCTCGCCCTGCTGCGCGGCGACCCCAGCGACGGCCTGCCGGGCGTGCCGGGCATCGGCGAGAAGACCGCGGCCAAGCTGCTCGACGCCTACGGCGACCTCGCCGGCATCATGGCCGCCGTCGACGACCCCGCCTCCCGGCTCACCCCGGCGCAGCGGCGCCGGCTCGCCGAGGCGCGGCCGTACGTCGAGGTGGCGCCGAAGGTGGTGCGGGTCGCGGCCGACGTGCCGCTGCCGGCGCACGACCCGCGGCTGCCGCGGACGCCGCGGGACCCGGAGCGGCTTGCGGCGCTGGGGAAGCAATGGGGGCTCGGCGGCTCGCTGGAGCGGCTGCTGACGACGCTGCGCGGCTGACACCGGGCCGCACCGGCGGCGCCGTACCCCAAGCCGTACGACCTGGACGCCGTCCGCCGCGACCGGCCCCGGCGGCGCGTACGCGGCGGCACGATCCGGGCACTGCGGCGCTCAGCCGCCCGTGCCCGGCTTCGTGCCCCAGACGTAGACGTGGTCGTCCTCGCGCAGCAGGTCCCACAGCGCCCTGGCGTCCGCGAGCGTGAGGTTCACGCAGCCCCCGGAGCCCGAGGTGAACACGTCCTCGTCGGTGCCGTGCAGCGCCTGGCCGCCGCCGAAGAACTGCGCGTACGGCATCGGGACGTCGTAGATGGTGGAGACGTGGTCGATGTTGCGCCAGTAGATGCGGTGCCACCCGCCCCGGGTCTCCAGGCCGTCGCGCCCCGTGCGCACCGGCACCGCTGGTACGGGGCGGTGCCCGCCGTGCACGGCGGCTCGTCGCCGGGGGCCGTGGCGGCGTCCGGCGCGGCCACGAGCACCGACAGGGCGGCGGCGGAGACCGCCGCGGAACAGAGTCTGGTCCCACGCATGGCTCACAGGGTCAAGGGCCGCGGCCGTACGGCGGCGCAACACCCCGTGTCCCTCCCACGTTCGGGGCAGCGGCGTCACCCGGTCACGGCGGCGGCGCGGGCGGCACCGCTACGTCCGCTCCAGCGTCCGCGTCACCCCGGCCACCAGCGCTGTTGTCAGCAGCCAGCCGGTGGCGACGAACACGTACGACAGGATCTGGGCCGGCCCGCCGGACATGAACCAGGAGTCGCGCTGGCCGAGGCCCCCGACGGGGATCAGCAGGTCGAGGGCGTAGACGAAGGGTTCGAACTCCGGCCCCTCGCCGGCGCGCACGCGCCTTGAGTCCCCCGCGGCGAAGACCAGGCTGCCCAGGAGCGTGAGCGCCGCCAGCCACAGCCCGGCCAGCCAGGGGCGGTAGCCGAAGCCGACCGTCCCGTCGAGCAGCAGGCTCCATGCGCGGCCCGCGGGGCTCAGGGTGCGGCGGCGGGCGCGCTGTTTGGCGAGCAGCACGCGGCGGGCGTCATCGACGTGCCCGATCTGCCGGTACCAGGCCGCGAGCTGCTCGTACGGTTGCGGGGCGTAGCCCGCGCCGCGGCGGATCCAGTCGAGCCGGCGGGGTACGGAGTCCTGCCCAGCGGTGTGCTGCCCTGCGGGCGCAGCCGCGGACCCCGCCGCTGAACCCGCCGCGGGCCCCGCCGCGGGGCGCGGCGTCGGCGCCGCGGGCGCCGGCCGCTGCGCCGGCCGGATGGAGCCGTACACGAAGCCGTCGAGGTGCACGGTGCCGGGCCAGCGGTCGAGGTCGTCGTGGAGCGTGGTCACCTGCGTGCCTCCGAGCGACACCGGCCCGGCGGGCGGAACGGCCGGGGTGAAGCGGAGGTCGGTGGCGTGCAGCCGGGCGCAGTCGACGCCTGTGCAGCCGCCGAGCCCGGCGCCGTCGAACGTGAGCAGGTCGGCTATCTGCGCGCCGCGCAGCTCCAGGCGGCCCGCCGGGGAGAAGCCGTCGGTGAGCCGGATGGTGGTGATATGGGCGTGGTCGAGGGTGAGGGCGAGGCCGTCCGCGGCACCGATCCGCGCGCCGTCGAGGAAGAGGCCGCCGGAAAGGCGGGCGCCGATGAGCCGGATCCCGCCGCCGCCGGTGAAGCCGTGGGTCAGGAAGACCGCCCCGTCCACCTCTATCCCGCCGGCGAAGACCGACCAGCCTTCCTCCCCCTCGAACCGGGCGCCGTGCAGGAGGATTTCGCCGCTGATCCTGGCGTTGACGGCCATCAGCGCACCGGCGATCCGGCTCCGCCGCAGCGACAGCACGCCCTCGACCCTCGCCATGCGGGCGTCGATGCGGGGCAGCACGCTGTCGTCGATGCGCACACTCGCCGTGGCCGCCGAGTTGAGGACGACCGCCTCGTCCAGGAGGCAGTGCCGCAGCCGCAGCTCGTGGCAGGTCTCCGCCCCGGCCAGGTACAGCTCTCCGGTGACCCGCGCCCCGGACAGCCGCAGCGCGGCTATGGCGCCCGGCTGCGGCGGGTGCGCGCCCAGCAGCAGCGCGGCGATGACCGCGGCCCGTACCGTACGTTCCGGGCCCCAGCCGGCGCCGTCGGCGGGGTCGTCGCGTGCCGCGTCGCCGGTGCGCAGGTCGACCAGGCGGCCCTCGGGAAACGCGGCCCACAACTCCCGCTCCGGGGGCGTCAGATCGTCGTAGGAGATCACCCGGGAAGGGTAGTGCCCGCGCGGCGGAGCGCTGCTGCTCAGGCCACCGAGGTGTACGCCACGACGCCGCGCAGCAGCTTGTCGACCGCCTTGCGGGCGCTGCCCGCGACCGTGCTCTCGGGATCCGCCGCGGCGGACAACTGCCCGAGCACGTCGATCAACTGCTTGCACCAGCGCACGAAGTCGCCCGGCGGCATGTCCGCCTCCCGCAGCACCTCGTCCAGGCTGCGCCCGGACGCCCACTGGTACGCGGCCCAGGCGAAACCGAGGTCCGGCTCGCGCTGGCCGACGCCCTCGGTCTGGTTGATGCGGTGGTCCTCCTCCAGGGCGTCGAGCCCGCCCCAGATGCGCACCATGTCGCCCAGGGCCCGCTTGGCGCCGCCGCCCGGGAGCTTCGGCGGCAGCGCGTCGTCGGCCTGCCGGGACTCGTAGACCAGCGCGGAGGCGCAGGCGGCCAGCTCGGCGGGGCCCAGGCCCTCCCAGACGCCCTCGCGCAGGCACTCCGAGGCCAGCAGGTCCAGCTCGCCGTAGAGCCGGGCGAGGCGGCGGCCGTCGTCGGTGACCCGCTCGCGGCCGTGCTCCTCGGTGATGTAGCCGAGCTCGGTGAGCAGGGCGTAGACGCGGTCGAAGGTGCGGGCGATGGTGTTCGTCCGGCCCTCGATACGCCGCTCCAACTGGCGGGTGTCGCGCAGCAGCCGGTGATACCGCTCGGCCCAGCGGGCGTGGTTCTCGCGGTCGTCGCAGCCGTGGCAGGGGTGGGCGCGGATCGACTTGCGCAGCCGGGCGATCTCGGCGTCGTCGGCGGCGGGGGCGCGCTCCTTGCGGTGCCGCCGCGGCTCCAGGTGGCCGGCCTTGGTGCGCAGGGCGGAGGCCAGGTCACGGCGGGACTGCGGGCTCCGGGGGTTGAACGCCTTGGGGATGCGCATCCGCTCCAGCGGCTCCACCGGCACCGGGAAGTCCATCGCGGCCAGCCGCTTGACCTGCCGGCCGGCGGTGAGCACCAGCGGGCGGGGGCCGTCGTGGTGCTCCAGACCGCGGTGGCCGTTGGTGCGGCCGGCGGGCGTGCCGGGGTCGAGGACGAGGGCGAGGCCGGCGAACTTTCCGGTGGGGACGTGGATCACGTCGCCCGGGCGCAGCTTCTCCAGCGAGCCCGCGGCGGCGGCGCGGCGCTGCGCGGCGCCCTGGCGGGCCAGCTCCGTCTCGCGGTCCTTCAGGTCGCGGCGCAGCCGCGCGTACTCCTCGAAGTCGCCGAGGTGGCAGGTCATCGCCTCGCGGTAGCCGGACAGGCCCTCCTCGTTCTTCTGCACCTGGCGGGAGATGCCGACGACCGACTTGTCGGCCTGGAACTGCGCGAAGGACATCTCCAGCAGCTCGCGCGTACGGTGCCGGCCGAACTGGGCGACGAGGTTGACCGCCATGTTGTACGAGGGGCGGAAGGAGGAGCGCAGCGGGTACGTACGGGTGCCGGCCAGACCGGCGACGTACTCCGGGCTCATGCCGCGCTGCCACAGCACCACGGCGTGGCCCTCGACGTCGATGCCGCGGCGCCCCGCGCGGCCCGTCAGCTGCGTGAACTCGCCGGGCGTGACGTCGGCGTGGGTCTCGCCGTTCCACTTCACCAGCTTCTCCAGGACCACGGAGCGGGCCGGCATGTTGATGCCCAGGGCCAGGGTCTCGGTCGCGAACACCGCCTTGACCAGGCCCTTGGCGAACAGCTCCTCGACGACCTCCTTGAACGTCGGCAGCATCCCCGCGTGGTGGGCGGCGATGCCCCGCTCCAGGGCCTCCAGCCAGTCGAAGTAGCCCAGCACGTGCAGGTCTTCGCGGGGGATCGCGGCCGTGCGCAGCTCGGCGATCTCGCGGACCGCGGCGCGCTCCTCCTCGTCGTTGAGCCTGAGGCCCGCGTAGAGGCACTGCTGGACGGCGCCCTCGCAGCCGGCGCGGCTGAAGATGAACGTGATCGCCGGCAGCAGCGCCTCGGCGTCCAGCCGCTCGATGACCTCGACGCGGCTGGGCGTCCAGATCCGCGAGCGGGAGCGGCGCTCGCGCTCCCGGTCGGCCTCGCGGCCCCGGCCGCGGCGGCGGTCGCGGGGGCCGGACGGGCGGGAGTACTCCTGCCTGGCCAGCCGCAGCAGGTCGGGGTTGACCGCCTTGGCGGGCTCCGGCCGGCCGGCGGCGCCGGTGCGCTCCTCGAACAGGTCGTACATCCGGCGGCCGGCCATCACGTGCTGCCACAGCGGCACGGGGCGGTGCTCGGAGACGATGACGGCGGTGTCGCCGCGGACGGTGTCGAGCCAGGAGCCGAACTCCTCGGCGTTGGAGACCGTCGCCGACAGGGAGACCAGGGTGACGGACTCGGGGAGGTGGATGATCACCTCTTCCCAGACGGCGCCGCGGAAGCGGTCGGACAGGTAGTGCACCTCGTCCATGACCACGTAGCCGAGGCCGAGGAGGGTCCGGGAGCCCGCGTACAGCATGTTCCGCAGGACCTCGGTGGTCATGACGATCACCGGGGCGTCGGAGTTGATGGTGTTGTCGCCGGTCAGCAGGCCGACGTTCGCGGGGCCGTACCGCCGGACGAGGTCGCCGTACTTCTGGTTGGACAGCGCCTTGATCGGCGTGGTGTAGAAGCACTTGCGGCCCTGCTCCAGCGCGAGGTGCACGGCGAACTCGCCGACGACCGTCTTGCCGGAGCCGGTGGGCGCCGCGACCAGCACGCCGCGGCCGTCTTCCAGCGCCCGGCAGGCGTCGAGCTGGAAGGGGTCGAGCGCGAACTCGTACAGCCCGCGGAACGAGCCGAGTGCGGTGGCTTCCTCGGCGGCCCGGCGGCGGGCCGCCGCGTACGCCTCGGCGGGAGGGATGTGCTCGTCGGTCATCGTGAGTACGAGCCTACCGGGCACCACCGACAGCGCACCCGATCTTTCGGACCGCCCCAGGTCAGCGGAGGGCAGCAGGGGTGCCCGGGAGCGCGTCCGGGGCCGGCCGGGCGGGTCAGCGCACCAGCAGCCGGGCCGCGCCCGGCACGCACTCGGCGGTCAGCGGCAGCGGCCCCAGCGGCTCCCCGTCCGCGTACCCGGTGACGCCCGCGGCCGTCAGCGACACCTTCGCGGCCCGGTGCACCGTGACGACCGGATGGGTCAGGTGGGTGCCCTTGTAGACCCGCGGGAAGACCCGCAGCAGGGTGCGCCGGCTGCACCGGCCGACGACGGTGATGTCGAAGAGCCCGTCGTCCATCCGCGCCTCGTGGCAGATCCGCATGCCGCCGCCGTACGACGGACCGTTGCCGACGGCGACAAGCGTTGCTTCCGTCTCGATCTCCGCCCCGTCGTCGAGCTGCAGCTTGTACGGGATCGGGCGGAAGGACGCCAGCTCGGCGACCATCGCCACGTCGTACTTGAACCGGCCGGGCGGCCAGCTCATCCGGTTGCCGCGGTCGTTGACGCGCGAGTCGAAGCCGGAGGCCAGCACCGTGCCGAAGTACGTGTCCCCCGCCTTGCCCAGGTCGATGGCCCGGGTGCTGCCGGCCTCCAGGGCGCCGACGACGACCTCCGCCGCGGCGGCCGGGTCGCGCACGGGCAGCCCGGTGGCGCGGGCGAAGTCGTTGCCGGTGCCCACGGCCACGATGCCCACGGGCACCTCGGTGCCGGCCACGGCCTGCAGGGCGAGGGCGGCCATGCCGTCGCCCCCGACCGATATGAGCGCCCCGGTGCCCGCGGCGACGGCCTCGCGGGCGCCGGCGAGCGCGGTGCCGGCGTCGCGGCCCTGGACGGTGGTCACCTCGTAGCCGGCGTCGCGCAGTGCCTCGGCGACGACGGGGGCGGCCTTGGCACCCCGGCCGCGGCCCGCGGTGGGGTTGACGAACACGGTGATATCGCTGGTCACCCGCGTGACCCTAGCGGTCAGGTGGCGTCGTCGTAACCATTTCTGCGGGGCGTACCGTCCCCGGTCCCGGCACCGCCGGCGCTGTCGGCCTCGCCGGTGGCCTGCTCCGGCAGCGATGCCGAGGCGCTCACGGGCTCCACGTCCCCCACGTCCTCGGGGGTGAGATCGAGGTCGGACGCCTCGTCGTCCGCCGGGCCCCGGGCCGCGATACGGGCCCGGCGGCGGTCGTTGAGCAGGGCGAACCCGGTCGCCATGAAGTACAGCAGGATCACCGGGCCGGCCAGCGCGAACATGCCGATGGGGTCGGTGCTCGGGGTGGCGATGGCACCGAAGGCGACGATGCCCATGATCATCCAGCGCCACCAGCTCAGCATCCGCCGCCCGGTGACGGCGCCGCCCATGTTCAGCATGACGAGGATGAGGGGCAGCTCGAAGGAGAGGCCGAAGACCACGACCATGCGGGTCAGCAGGTCGATGAAGTCGGGGATCGGCAGGAAGTTCCTGGTGTTGTCAGGGGTGAATTCCAGGAGCACCTCGGCGCTCACCGGCAGGATCTTGTACGCGAAGAACGCGCCGCCGACGAAGAGCGGTACACCCACGGCGACGAAGCCCACGGAGTACTTCTTCTCGTTCTGGTGCAGCCCGGGCGCCAGGAAGGCCCAGAGCTGGTACAGCCAGATCGGCGTGGAGATCACCAGCCCGGTCATGAAGGAGACCTTGAGCATGATGGTGAACGGCGAGATGAGGCCGCTCACGGTGAACTCGCCGCAGACTTCCTTCTTGCCCTCGTCGTTGGCGTCGCTCAGCTCGGAGAGCGTGTCGGTGGGACAGCCCACCGAGTCGAGCACCGGTTTCATCAGGAAGTCGATGATGTCCCGGTAGAAGAAGAGCGCGACGATCGTGACGATCAGGATGGCCCCGACGGCCTTCACCAGCCGGTCGCGAAGCTCCCTCAGGTGCTCCGCGAGGGGCATGCGCCCCTCGGGGTCCTTCTCCTTGCGCCCCTTGCGCTCCTTACGGCGGGCAACGCTTAGCAACCCACGTCCTCATCTCGTGCCGCGAGGCCGTCTCCGGCCGCGGTGTGCCCCTGCGGATCGGTCAGCGCTGCTACTGCTGCTTCTGCGCCTGCTGCTCGTTCACCTGCGGCTCGCTCACCGGGCGGGAGCTGGTCACGTCGCCGGGGGCGGCCTGAATGGTCTTCGGAGCGGGCTGCGGCGGGTCCGCGGGAGCGGCCTCGTCCGTCTTGCCCTCGTTCTTCATGGCCTTGGCCTCGCTCTTGAGGATGCGGGCCGACTTGCCCAGCGAACGGGCCATGTCCGGAAGCTTCTTCGCGCCGAACAGCAGGATGACGACGACGAGAATGAGGATGATCTCGGTAGGGCCGAGCCGTCCGAGCATATGCGTCTACCTTCTCACCGAGGCTGCGTGGGTTTGGGCGTGATCGATCGTAACCCGCTGGGGTGAACTCCAGGCAATCCCCCGTCGTACACCAATCGTGGCCCCCGCCTCGCACCGGAGCCGCGACCAGCAGCCTACCTCCCGAAATCCGATCCGGGGAGGTCGTGTCCCGGCCCCGCCTGCCGGGCGACATCCGCCGCCGCGCGCTCAAGATCGCTCGTCAGACGGCTGACCTGCTGTGCCGCGTCGTCCAGGCGGCGGGCGAGCCGGTGCACCTCAAGCCCGACTCGAACCGCGGGAATGGCAAGGGCGACGAGCCCGAGGAAGCCGAGCACGACGGCGGTCATGGGCCACAGCATGGGCGAAGCCTAGCCGCCGGGCCCGCCGGACCCGACACCGGCTTCCGGAAGGGCACAGGTGATACGTACGCAACATCCTGTAAGCCGGAATTGCGAGGTTCACCCCTGATCGTCGTACGCGGCAAGCGCCTTGACCGCCGCGTCGCGCGCGCTGTCCGCCAGATCGCCGGGCGCGACGATCCGCCCGTCCCGCCCCAGCCGCAGCGCCAGCCGGCGCAGCGACGCCGGGTCCGGGGCGCGCAGCGAGATCCGCAGGCCCCCGTCGGGCAGCTCCTCCGCGCTGTCGTGCGGGTAGTACTCGGCGACCCAACGGCCGCCGGGGCCCACCTCGATGACGACCTCGGGGTCCTCCGCGGACGGCTGGACGATGCCCTCCGACAGGTCGCGCAGTTCGACGGGCGGCGGGTCGGCCGGGGCGTCGAGGATCCGGATCGCGGCGACCCGGTCGAGCCGGAACGTACGCCGCGCCTCCGACAGCCGGCACCACGCCTCCACGTAGGTGTGCCCGACGGAGACCAGCCGGATCGGGTCGATCTCCCGCTCGGTCAGCTCGTCGCGGGACGGCGAGTAGTACCGCAGCCACAGCCGGCGGCCCTCCGAGATCGCCCGGTCCACTTCGGCGAAGACCCCGCCCTCGGACTCGAAGGTCACCGACAGGCTGGAGCTGGCCTGCGCCGACTCGCCGGCCGCGGCCTCCAGCTTCGCGGTGGCCCGCAGCAGCGCCTGCCGGTCGCCGGTCCGCAGCCCCGGCAGCGTGGCCACCGCCCGGGCGGCCACCAGCAGGGCGGTGGCCTCATCGGCGGCCAGTCGCAGCGGCTCGCCGGTGCCGGTGGACTCGGGGTTGCGGAACCAGATGCGCTCGCCGTCGGTGTCGATGTCGAGCAGGTCGCCGCCGCGGAAGCTCGTCCCGCACATGGGCAGCACGTCGAGGTCGGAGATCAGCTCGTCCTCGGTGACGCCGAAGGCGCGGGCGACGTCCGAGAGGTACGCGCCGTTGCGTTCCCGCAGATACGTCACCAGCGACAGCATCCGCCGGGTCTGGTCGATGGCACTGGCCACTGCTCCCCCGCTCCCCCTCAGCCCTTGGCCACGGCACGCAGCCGGTCGATGACGTCGGCCCGCAGTTCGGCGGGCTCCAGGACGACCACGTCGGGCCCGAACTCCACCAGCCAGGCGTCAAGACCGTGCCCGTACGGGATCTCCAGCTCGTCCCAGCCGGGGAGCACGGCCTCGCGGATGCCGTACGCGCGGGCGCGCAGCGGGTAGCCGGCGCCGGCACGCAGCCGGATCAGAGCCGAGCGGTCCGCGATCTCGCCGGCCCAGCGCTCGACGGTCTCGCGCACGGTCACCCGGTCCGGCACCTCGGCGGTGAAGCCGCGCCCGCGGTTGCGGACCCGGCCGGTGATGCGTGAGAGCCGGAAGACGCGCTCGGCGTCCCGGCCGCGGTCGTGGCCGACGAGGTACCAGTGGCCGCGCCAGCACTCCAATTGCCACGGCTCGACGTGCCGGTCCTCCGGGCGGGCCGCATTGGACTTGCGGTACGGAAAGACGACGGGCCGGCGGTCGCGGCAGGCGAGCATCAGCGGCTCGAACGCCGCCTCACGTACCGGAATCCGCGGCTCCAGCGCGCTGACCTGCTCTGCCGCGCCGGCCTCGGCTCCGTCGGCGGCCCCGGCGAGCGGCATCCCGGCCGCGCGCAGCTTCTGCAGCGCCCCGCTGGCCGCACCCGCGAGCCGGGCCTGCTGCCAGACTTTCGCGGCCACTGTGAGGGCGGCGGCCTCTTCCGCGTCGAGGGTCACGGGCGGCAGCCTGTTGTTGTCCCGGCGGGCCAGGTAGCCCGGCTCGCCGTCCAGGCTCTCCACGGTGTCGATGACCATGCCCAGCTCGCGCAGGTCGTCCTTGTCCCGCTCGAACATCCGGTTGAAGGCGTCCTCGCCGGAGGTGTCCGAGCCGAACGCGGTGCCGCGGCCGGGTCCGAAGGCTTCCACGTACGCCTCGATGGACGTGCGCAGCTCACGCTTGCTGAGCGGGCGGCCGGTGCCGAGCAGGCACAGCGCCAGGCACATCAGCCGCTCCGCCTTGGCGATCGCCATCGAGGGGTTCTCCTTATTGCGCGTCCGGGGCAGGCCGTGGCCGCCGCCGGCGGCCGTCGTCCGCACGTGTCGCTGATGTTCGCAGAGAACGACCGTACTCCGCCTGGGCCCGGCGGCCAAAGCGAAGGCCCCCGCCGTCTGGACGCTGTTGGTTAATCCGCCCCGCTGGATCTCATCCAGCGGGGCGGAGTGCTGCGAAGGGTGAGACGCGGGTGCGGGCGAGGGGCCTGCCGGTGAGCCAGGCGTCGATGCGGGCGAGGTTGATGGCGGCGCCGGTGAAGTGGTGCTGGAGCCGGGTCTTGGCGAGGCCGCGGTAGCGGGATCTGCGCAGGCCGAAGGCTTGGACGCCCTGGGAGATGGTGCCCTCGACGCCAGCGCGGTGTCCGTAGCGGCGGCGCCAGTGGTCGGTGTCCTGT
>NZ_JCANSZ010000075.1:0-27999 GCF_059570535.1 Streptomyces sp. CNP082 | reverse complement strand
CGCGGCTGATCCCGACGCGGCTGATCCCGACGCAGTCTCCTCCAGCAGCATCGACACCCGTACGCTCTCCCGCGCCCTCTTCCTCCGCCTCGCCGAGCTGCCCCCCGGGGACAGCCCCGAGCGGTCGTACGTGCGCGACACCCTGATCGAGCTGAACCTCCCCCTCGTGCGCTACGCGGCGGCCCGCTTCCGCAGCCGCAACGAGCCCATGGAGGACATCGTCCAAGTCGGCACCATCGGCCTGATCAAGGCGATCGACAGGTTCGACTGCCGGCGCGGCACCGAGTTCCCCACCTTCGCCATGCCCACGGTCATCGGCGAGATCAAGCGCTACTTCCGCGACACGAGCTGGTCCGTGCGCGTCCCGCGCCGGCTGCAGGAGCTGCGCCTGGCGCTCACCAAGGCGAGCGACGACCTCGCGCAGCAGTTGGACCGCTCCCCCACCGTGCCGGAGCTGGCCCAGTACCTGGGGGTGTCCGACGAGGACGTGGTCGACGGCCTCGCCGTCGGCAATGCGTACACGGCCAGCTCCCTCGACTCCCCCGCCCCGGAGGAGGACGGCGGCGAGGGCTCGCTCGCGGACCGCCTCGGGTACGAGGACACGGCGCTGGAGGGCGTGGAGTACCGCGAATCGCTGAAGCCGCTGCTGGCCCAACTCCCGGCGCGGGAGCGGCGGATCATCATGCTGCGGTTCTTCGGCAACATGACGCAGTCCCAGATCGGCGACGAGGTGGGCATCTCCCAGATGCACGTGTCCCGGCTGCTCACGCGGACGCTGGCGCAGCTCCGGGCAGGGCTGATCGCGGACTGACGACGGGGGCCGGCGCGGGGCCGGCCCCGGCTCGTACGCCGTGTGCCCGTGGGTCCGTACGCCCCCGGGCGCCGCTGTGTTCCGGGCGTCTCTGCGTGCCGTACGCCCCCGGCCGTAGACGGCGCTGTACGCCGCGTCTACGGGCGCGGGGAGGGCTGACAGACGTACCCGGACCTTCACTGACCTCACCCGGCCCTACACGAACCCCCACGGCCCCACACGGACCTCCACGGCCCTGCGCGGCCCTGCGCGGGCCCCGAAGGCGGCAAGGACCGCCGGCCGCCCGGCCGCGGACGCGCGCGGCTCGGAACCGCGCGGCTCAGAACTCCGTACGCGCGCCGCCGAGTTCCCCACACGGACTTCCGCGCCCCTGCGCGGGCCTGCCCGCCCCGGACCGGCCTCAGGCAGGCAGCCCCGGGACCCGTCTCCCGGGCCCCCGGCTCACCCCGGGATCACCCCACCGCGAGCCACACCACTCCCGCCAGCACCGCCACGGCGACGACGACCCCGATGATCAGCCCCACGCGCGACCCCGAACCGGCCGCCGCGCCCGCGGGCTGCTGCGGTCGCCGCGCCTGCGGGCCGCCGCCCTCGTCCACGAAGGCGCGGAACATCTGCGTGCTCCCGGCCGGGTCGGCGGGATCGGGCTGTTGACCTTGCGGATTGTGAGCCATGGGGCAGGAGGTTAGCGAACGCCCCGGACCCCTGTCAGCGGGGGGAAGGCACCGTTCCGCCCGTCGGCGCCACCGCCGCCCCGGCTTCGATTGCCTTCAGCAACCATTCGCCATACAGTTGCTTAGTGCAACAAACTAAAGTCGAATCTCCCGGCATGACCCACCGGCAGATACTGGAGGCCATCTCCGGCCTGCTGCTCGGCATGTTCGTGGCCATCCTCTCCTCGACCATCGTCACCAACGCGCTGCCGCGCATCATCGCGGACCTCGGCGGCACGCAGAGCGCGTACACCTGGGTGGTCACCGCCGCCCTCCTCGCGATGACCGCCTCCACCCCCCTGTGGGGCAAGCTCGCCGACCTCGCCAGCAAGAAGCTGCTGGTCCAGATCGCCCTCGTGATCTACGTCGCCGCGTCGGCCGTCGCCGGTCTCAGCCAGAACACCGGCATGCTCATCGCCTGCCGCGTCGTCCAGGGCATCGGCGTCGGCGGCCTCAGCGCGCTCGCGCAGATCATCCTCGCCGCGATGATCTCCCCGCGCGAACGAGGCCGCTACAGCGGCTACCTCGGCGCCACCTTCGCCGTCGCCACCGTCGGCGGCCCCGTACTCGGCGGCGTCATCACCGACACGAGCTGGCTGGGCTGGCGCTGGTGCTTCTACATCGGCATCCCGTTCGCCATCCTCGCGCTCGTCGTCCTGCAGAAGACCCTGCACCTGCCGGTGGTGCGCCGCCGGGTGTCGCTCGACTGGCGCGGCGCGGTGCTGATGAGCGCGTCCGTGTCGCTGCTGCTGATCTGGGTCACGCTGGCCGGCGAGTCGTACGCGTGGCTGTCCTGGCAGACCTTCGTGATGACCGGCGGCGCGATCGTGCTCGGGCTGGCGTTCCTGTGGGTCGAGACCTGGGTGCCGGAGCCGGTGCTTCCGCTGCGCCTCTTCCGCAACCGCACCGTCACCCTCGCCTCGCTCGCGTCCCTCTTCGTGGGCATCGCGATGTTCGGCGCGACGGTCTTCCTCAGCCAGTACTTCCAGCTCGCCCGCGGCGAGAGCCCGACGGCCTCGGGTCTCCTGACCATCCCCATGATCATGGGCATCTTCCTGTCCTCGACGATCTCGGGGTGGGTCATCACCCGCACCGGCCGCTGGAAGGTCTGGCTCGTCGCCGGCGGGCTGCTGCTCACCTCGGGGCTCAGCCTGCTGGGCTCCATGCGCTACGACACCCCGTACTGGCACATCGCGCTCTTCATGGCCGCGCTCGGCACGGGCGTCGGCATGCTGATGCAGAACCTGGTCCTCTGCACCCAGAACCAGGTCGACCCCACCGACCTCGGCGCCGCCAGCTCGGCGGTCACGTTCTTCCGCTCCCTCGGCGGCGCGGTCGGCGTCTCCGCCCTCGGCGCGATCCTCGGCAGCCGCATCTCCGGCTACCTGCGCGACGGTTTCGCCGACCTCGGCATCCCGCCGTCCCGCGCCGCGGCCGAGTCGGGCGGCGGCTCGGCGATCCCGGACCTCTCGAAGCTGCCGGCGCCGGTGCGCACGGTGGTGGAGAGCGCGTACGGGCACGGGCTGGCGGACATCTTCCTGTACGCGGCGCCGGCGGCGCTGGTGGCGTTCGTGATCGTGGCGTGCATCAAGGAGGTGGCGCTGCGGACGCGCAGCGGGCTGCAGCAGGCGGACTCGCCGGCGCGCCGGGAGCCGGCGCCGGCGCTTACGCGGGAGTGATGGTGGGCCGGACCTGCTCGGCAACGCGGTCGCGCATGGCGGCCATGCCGGCGAGGACGCACTCCAGGGCGAAGTTGAAGTCGCGGTCGCGCTGCTCACGACCGGAGAGCCCGGCGGACACGGGCCCGGCGGGCGCCGGGACGACCGGCACCGCCTCGGCGGGCCCGGGCCGGGGCCCTGGGGCCGCCGGCTCAGCGCCAGCAGCAGGAGGCTGCACGTACTCGGGGTGCTCCCGCAGCGTCCGTACGAACTCGCCGTAGCACTCGTCCTCCGTCATCCCCGCCGCCCGGCACAGCTCCGCCCAGCGCCCGCCGGCGCCCCCGAACCCGTACGAGAACGGAAACAGCAGCGACAGCCCGCCCGTCAGGCACTCCTCGGGCAACCCGGCGCGCCGCATCACGCGCTGCGCGGCGGCGACGCACGCCATGGCGTGGGGCCCGACGTTCAGATACTCGCCGGCGAGGCGGGAGACCCAGGGGTGGGCGACGAGGATGCGCCGGTGCTCGTGCGCGAGCTGGCGGAGCTGGGCGGCCCAGTCGCCGCCGTCCTCGCCGGGGAGGTCCAGCTCGGCGTAGGCGTGGTCGAGGGCCAGTTCGAGGAGCTCGTCCTTGGTGTCGACGTACCAGTACACGGACATGGCCGTGACCCCCAGCTCGGCGGCGAGCCGGCGCATGGACAACCGCCCCAGCCCCGCCGCGTCGAGCAACCGCACGGTGGCCGCGACGATCTTCCCCAGATCCAGCCCATCGGCCTCCCCCACGCCAGGCGCATGCCCCCTGCGCCGTCCCTTCGCCCGCCCGGTGAGCCAGATGCTCACGCGGGCGCCTCCGACCTTGCGGCGGACGGACGCCATCGTGCGCCTCCCAGCGGTGCTGTCGCATCGTGACCATCGGCCTGCGGAACCGAAACGGCCCGTACACCGATGCTATGCCCGCTCCGCCCCGCCTCCTCCCCTTCGCCCGACCCCCCACCCCACCCCTGCCCCCACCCCCGTCCCGCCCCCGACAAGGGCTTTGCCCCGGCGGCCCGGTGACCGGTACGGTGGGTGCGATTGGCAGCGGCCCCGCCGCCTGTGCCATCATCTGCACACACCTGCTGACCGGCGGGTGTACGGGAGGCGTCGCCTAGTCTGGTCTATGGCGCCGCACTGCTAATGCGGTTTGGGTTTTACCGCCCATCGAGGGTTCAAATCCCTCCGCCTCCGCCATCTGACAGCGAGCCCGTGCCGTGCGGCGCGGGCTCCCTGCATGCCCCCCCGCGGACACGGTTTCCGCAGGTCGGCGGGGGTGGGGGAATCGGATTTCACGTGGCGCGGACGGTCATGTAAGGTTGTTCCCGCAACGCAGCCGGGCCGTTGATGCCCGAAAGCGGGCGCTCGTAGCTTAACGGATAGAGCATCTGACTACGGATCAGAAGGTTGCAGGTTCGAATCCTGCCGAGCGCGCACAGGTCAAAGGCCCCCTGGAGATCATTCAGGGGGCCTTTGGCATCAGTGGGTGGCATCAACCGACTTCCCCATACGACCGCGGGCCCCCGCGGAGTCATCGTCGTAGCCGCTTTCCTCCTCCCCGAGTGCTCGTCCATGCGGTTGACCGCCTCCTGAGCAGTCGGCCCACCACATGCGCGTAGAGGTCCAGCGTCAGCGTGACGGTGCTGTGCCCCAGGGTCTCGATGATCGTGCGGGCGTCCACACCCTGTGCAAGGAGTATGGACGCACACGCCTGCCGGAGGTCGCCGGGTGGCTGCTCCTGGCCCCTTACGTTCGTTGCAGGGCCTTCCGCATCTCCGCGATCAGTGCTGTCCGCGACTGGCGGGCGGATCGCCAAGCACGGACGTACTCGCGGGAGTCCGAGTCGTGGCCGGCAACGACCACGTCGTAGAAGTCGAGTACAGAGAGTGTGGCGTGACGCGCCTTGTCGACAAGCGTCCGTTCGGCCGCCAGCTCCAGATGTTGCTGCGCCGTGTAGACGCCGTGCTCGCCCATCGCTACGTGGCCCTTGCCTGCATGTTCCGGGGAAGGTGCCGCCCGGGAGAACGCATCCCTGGCTGTCGAGAGAGCCGTCAGGTATTCAGTGAAGGCGGTGCGCCGCGCGTCGCGGTCTCGCTCTGATCTCTCACGCCGCCAGCGGGCGTGATCAGCAACCAGCGTGGCGACAACACCGAGAACCGCACCCGCGGCTGTCGCCAGAAGCGTCGATCACTGCATGTGACCCTCTGAGGGTCTTCTTCGCTGGATTCTCCCTCCCAGTCAGCCGGACGGCAGCGTCGTACAGCAACCGCCGCGGCGTCCCTTGATTGCCGAGGGGCCTCGTTCGTCTTGGTGGGAGGCGGGTGCGTCTCGTTGGGACGAACTCGCGGTAACCCGCCTTCGAAATACGCCTAAATCGCCTACGCGGGGCGAGTTTTGACGAACGAGGTGCACTCACCTGGGCTGAGGTGTGTCGGCTGCGGGTCTGGAAGCGCCGCCGGCTGGGTCAGGTCAAGGGTCCGGCGCGACTGGGGGTCGGCGGGGAGCGCCTCCGGCTCGTCACCCTGCGTATGAAGAGGCGGTTCTGCCGCAGCGTTACCGGCAGGGCGGGGCGCGCGGCCACCGGCGCGGCCCCTGCCGCGCGGTCGGCGGCGTAGTTGTCCTCGCCGCTCAGTAGGTAGTCGTACACCCGTCGAGTGGGGCACATCCGGGCGCGGTCAGCCTCCGGCGCCGGCCCCCGCTGCGGCCCCTCCGCCATTCCGTGCTCCAGGTGTCCGCCCCGCCCCTGGCGCCCTCACCGACTCGACCGCATCGCAGGCGGATCAACCCGCTCGGACGGCGCCTGCACCGGGATCACCGGGCGGGTGTCGGGGCCGTGAGGCGGGTGGGGCCTGGGGTGGGCTTCGGCAAGCGGAGGGCGGGGTTGCGGGTGGGGGCGTGACCTGGGGCGGGAGGGGCTGCTATTGGCTGGCTCAAGTACGGCAGGAGCCTGGGCTGGTAGCGTCGCGGAACGGCACCACTGACCTGTTGACAACTCTCAGGAGACTGAAATGTCCCGAAAGTTCAGGTTTGGAGTCAATTTCTCGCAATCGGCCTCGAATACCGAGTGGGCGGCGAAGACCCGCCGGGCCGAAGAACTGGGCTTCGACGTCGTACACGTCCCGGACCATATCGGGGAGCCCGCCCCGTTCCCCTCCCTGATCGCCGCCGCACGCGCCACCGAGCGGGTGCGCCTCGGCACGTACGTCCTCAACGCCTCCCTCTGGAACCCGGCGTTGCTCGCGCGTGAGGTAGCGACCACGGACCGGCTCACCGACGGACGCCTGGAGATCGGCCTGGGGGCCGGGTACCGGCGCTCGGACTTCGAGGCGGCGGGGGTGGAGTACGGCACTCCCGGGAGCCGCTTCGAGCGGCTCAAGGCCGCCGTGGAGGCGCTCGACACGTTACTGTCCGACGAGTCGTACAAGCCGGAGACCCTGCAGCAGCCGCGCCCGCCCCTGCTCATCGGGGGTAACGGAGACCGGGTGCTGCGGCTCGCGGCACAGCGCGCGGAGACCATCAGCTTCACATCGGGGCGCACCGACCAGGAAGCCGGCGACATCAAGGCGATCTGCGACATCACGCTCGACCAGCGGGTGGCCGTCGCCCGTCGCCTGTGCGAGGAGTACGGCACCGACCCGGAGCTGAACATCGTGGTTCCGCAGGTCATCATCACCGACGACCGGCTGGCGCTCGGCCGGCAGTTGCAGCAGGCCATCCCGGACGACGTGACCGTCGAGGGTCTGCTCGACCACCCGCTCCTGCTCTCCGGCACGCCCAAGGAGATCGCGCAGCAGGTGATCGGCCACCGCGAGCGGTACGGGTTCACGTTCGTCACCGTGATGGAAGAGTGCATGGAGGACTTCGGCCAGGTCATCATGGCACTGCGGGCCGAGGGGCTCTGACGCCGGACGGCGTCAGGGATCATCTGCGCACGCTGATACGGGCCTTCTGGCAGCGGGGCTGCCGGGAGGAAGCCGGCCGGCTGACGCCAACGGGTGCGGACGGCGCTGACCAACGCCGAACGGTTTCCTGTGATGACCTGCCTTCGGGCCATCACAGGGACGGCGCCGATACGCGCCATCACCGGCCCTCCGGTTCGAGTCTGACCAGGTAGACGGGCGCCCCGGACAGGCGGATGCGCTGGGTGTGAGTGGGGTGCAGGCCCGCCTGGATGGCCGGGGCCAGGGGGGTCGGGGTGGGGAGGAGGACCACCGCGCTGCCGGTGGGGGTGAGGAGGCGGCGGAGTTCCCGCCACCAGGCGCCGGGTGCCTTCGCGAGGCGGGCCTTTGCTTCGACCTGGGTGCCCCACGGGGGATTGCATACGATGCGGTCGACCGTGGTGTCGGGGAGCGGGAGCCTGCCCGCGTCGGCCCGGTGGAGGCGGATGCGGTCCAGTGATGCGGTCCTCTGGTTGGCACGGGCCGCGTCGAGTGCGGTCCGGTCGATGTCGTAGCCCTGGTAGCGCGCCGCCTCCGGGTGGGCCAGTGCCGCCTCTATGAGCAGGGTGCCCGCGCCGCAGCAGGGATCGAGGACCGTGTGGCCGGGGCCGATGTCCGCCAGCCTCGTCATCGCCGCCGCCAGCGGCGGGTGCAGGCTCCCCGGCACGGTCGACTGCCTGTACGGGCGGCGGTGGAGCGGGCGTGCGGTGAGGCGGAGCAGCAGCGTCGCCTCGGTGCCGTCCAGCGTCAGGCGCCACGGCGCGTAGTCCGGCGGGGGCGCGCCCGCGGTACGGCGCGGGTGGTACGGCATGTCGAGGCGGGCGGCGAGGGCGTTGCCGACCGCGTCCTCCGCGTCGTACCTGGTGAAGTTCCGCCTGCCCAGGAACGACGCCGAGACCTCCACCCCCGGCGGGGTACCGGTGAGGCCGGGGACGAGGGCGGCGCGGTGGCGGAGCAGTCTTCCCGGGTTGCCTCCCGCTGCCAGTTCTGCCAGCGCCGGCACGTCTCTTTTCGCCGTCCCTACGTCCCTTCCTCTCGCCGCCAGCAGGAACACGTCGTCCGCCGTGCGCAGCTGGGTGACCCTCGTGTCGTACGGGCGCCGGGCCCAAAAGTGCACGGAGCGGTGTCCCACCGCGGTGATGCTGCCCAGTCCGAGCTGCAGGATCTCGGCCGCCGACTGCGGTTCCAGACCGCGCGCGCACCGAGCGACGAAGTGTGCGTCGTCGCGCATGATGACTGTTCTTCTCCCACGCCAAGGCCCGGGACGGCGCCACGCCGCCCCGCCTCGTCGGCGACGGGGGATCCTCGCCTCGTCTCGCCGACGGCGCCCTAGCGCAGGTGGAAGAAGTACATGCCTTGATCCTATGGGTGCCGGGGCAGCGGAGTGCAATGCTGGTGCGCATGGCCGACACCGATCCCAAAGCCGACCTCCAGCGCTATCTGCAGGCTGCCCGCGACGCGCTGCTGTGGAAGCTCGACGGGCTGTCCGAGTACGACGTACGGCGCCCGCTGACGCCGACCGCCACCAACCTGCTGGGGCTCGTCAAGCACCTGATCGGCTGCGAGACAGGGTACTTCGGCGCCACCTTCGGGCGGCCCTTCGGCGAACCCGTGCCCTGGCTCGAAGGCCCGGCGGCCGAGGTGCCCAACGTCGACATGTGGGCCACCGCCGACGAGTCGCGCGAGGAGATCGTCCGTCTCTACCGGAGCGCCTGCGCGCACTCCGACGACACCATCGCGGCGTTCGCGCTGGACGACGTCGGCCGCGTGCCGCACTGGCCCGGCGACCGGGCCGAGATCTCGCTGCACCGGGCGCTCGTCCACATGCTCGCCGAGACCCAACGGCACGCCGGGCACGCCGACATCGTCCGTGAGCTGATCGACGGCGTCGCCGGGATGCGGCTGGGCGGCGACAACATGCCGGGCGGCGACCGCGCCTGGTGGGAGTCCTACCGGCGGGGGGTCGAGGACGCGGCCCGGGAGGCTCAGGGGAGGGAGTAGGGCGGGGCGTTGCCGTCCGGTGGGTTCCGGTGCTTCTTCCCGGGACGTTCTTGCCTCTTCTTTGTGGGGCTTTCTCTTCCGGTTCTTCGTGGGGCCTTCTCTTCCGGGTTCTTGGCGCGGGTTTCCCCGGCTGTTCGCCTTCGGCGATTCTGCCGTTGGCAGATCGCCCACCCCTTCCCTCCGCCCCCCACCCGCCTACGCTGAGAACGTGACCAATCACGCGCCGAACCGCCCCGCCAGCGTCCTCCCCCTGCGCCCTCCCGTGCCCGAGGAGTCCGACGGGCGCGAGCCCCTGTGGCGCCAGGTCGTCGGGGACGTGCTGCGGCGTGAGCGGTTGGCCCAGGAGCGCACGTTGAAGGACGTCGCCGACGTCGCGCGGATCTCCATGCCGTACCTCTCCGAGGTCGAACGCGGCCTCAAGGAGGCGTCGTCCGAAGTCCTCGCCGCCGCCGCGCAGGCGCTCGGGCTGCGGCTGGCCGACCTGCTCGTGCTCGTGCACGGCGAGATCATCCGCCTCTCCGGCATACGCGGCCGGGAGCGGGACCGGGGCCAGGGCCGGGAGCGCGGGACGGCCGCCGGGCTCTCCTCCGTCACCGAGCTGTCCGCGGCGCGGAACACCGCCCGTTCGCGGGCGGGGGACGTGCGGCTCGCGGCGTGATCCCGGCGGCTGGTTTCGGCGGCTGATCCCGGCGCCTGATCCCGGCGCCTGGTTTCGGCGGCGGGTTTCGGCGGCGGGTTTCGGCGGCGGTTTCGACGGCGGTTTCAGCGGCGGTTTCGGCGGCTGACCTCGCCGGGTGATCTCGGCGGCTCTCGGTGGCTGATCTCGCCGACCCGTCTCGCCGGCTGGTCCGGAGGGCGGCCGGCACAGCGGGGCGGTGCCCCGCTGTGCCCGCCTCCGTCACAGGTGGCGCTTGCTGATCACCTGGTCCGCCAGGCCGTACGCCACCGCCTCCTGCGCCGTGAACACCTTGTCCCTGTCCGTGTCCGCGCGCAGGGTCGCCGCCTCGTGCCCCGTGTGCCGCGCCAGCACCTCCTCCATCTGCGTCCGGATCCGCAGGATCTCCTTCGCCTCCAGGCTCAGGTCCGACACCGTCCCGCGCCGTACGCCGCTGGCCGGCTGCCCCAGCAGCACCCGCGCGTGCTCCAGTACGAACCGGCGTCCCTTCTCCCCGCCCGCGAGCAGCACCGCCGCCGTGGACGCCGCCTGCCCCACGCAGTACGTGGAGATGGGGGCGCCGACGAACGTCATCGTGTCGTAGATCGCCATCAGCGAGGTGTACGAGCCGCCTGGTGAGTTGATGTAGATCGAGATCTCGCTGCCGGGGCTCGCCGACTCCAGGTGGAGGAGCTGGGCGATGACGACGTTCGCGACGCCGTCGTCGATCTCGGTGCCCAGGAAGATGATCCGTTCCGAGAGCAGCCGGCTGTAGATGTCGTACGCGCGCTCGCCGTGCGCCGTACGCTCGACGACGTTCGGGATCGTGTACTGGCTCATGTCACAGCCCCATCCGTCGCTTCGAGGCCGCCGGGCGGATGTCGGCGAGCGACTCGACGACCTGGTCGACCATCCCGTACTCCTTCGCCTGCGCTGACGTGAACCACCTGTCGCGATCGCCGTCGCGCGAGATCGTCGCCTGGTCCTGGCCGGTGTGCTCGGCGAGGAGGCGCTCCATGAGCGTCTTGCTGTACTCCAGGTTGTCCGCCTGGATCTCGATGTCGGCCGCGCTGCCGCCGATGCCCGCGGAGGGCTGGTGCATCATGATCCGCGCGTGCGGGAGGGCGAAGCGCTTGCCCTTCGTGCCGACGGTGAGCAGGAACTGCCCCATGCTGGCGGCGAAGCCCATGGCGAGCGTGGCCACGTCGTTGGGGATCAGCCGCATCGTGTCGTAGATCGCGAGACCGGCGTGGACGGCGCCGCCGGGGCTGTTGATGTAGAGCGCGATGTCGGTGCGCGGGTCCTCGGCGGAGAGGAGGAGGAGCTGCGCGCAGATGCGGTTCGCCGAGGCGTCGGTGACCTCGGAGCCGAGGAGGACGATGCGCTGGCCGAGGAGTTGCGCGGCCAGGTGGTCGTCGAACCTCGACGGGGGCGGGGTGTCTTCTTCCTCGGCGCGCGGCGCCAGGGCCGGCGACCATGCGGTACTGGGGGACGGTGGTGTCATCGTGCCTCCCTCGTGGATGGGTGGTGCTTGCGTTGCTGCGTTGCTTCCACGGTCGGCGGGAGGCGGTGCGAAGGGGAGGGATCTTTGCCGGGGGCAGATTCGCCTTGGGCAGAGGGAGTGGGGGATGAGAGGGGCGGGCGCGGTGGTTCTGCGGGTGCGGGTGAGGCCGTTGCGGGGTTCTCCGTTGTCGCGGGGTTCTCGTCTCCGCTACGACGCGACGGCCTCCGCCTCCCGTCCGTACGCCACCACCACCACCGCCGTCACCACCGCCAGCGCCCCCAGCGCCGCCAGCCCCGGCATGTGCTCCACGACCGGCCCCGCCGCCAGGCACACCGCGCCGCCCACCGCCAGCACCACCGGCGCCCGGCCGCCCGTACGCCACCGGATCGCCGCCGCGCCCAGCAGGAACAGCCCGACTCCGCCCGCCAGCGCCCACGCGCCGAGTCCGTGCAGCGGCTCGGAGAGTTCGTAGTGCTCGGTGTCGGCGATCTGGTGCAGCAGTTGCTCCACGCCCAGCGCCGAGAGCACGACGCCGCCGACGAGCGGCAGGTGCAGGAAGGTGTAGACATCGCTGGCCAGCCGCGTCTGGGCGTCGCCCGCCGTCGCCGTCAGCCGCTCCTCCGCCGGCTCGGCGACCCGGCGGAAGTACAGCAGCCACAGCGCCGCCGAGACCAGCAGCCCGGCGACCGAGCCGGCCAGCACGCCGTACGTCCTCGGGTATCCCTGTACCGCCACGCCGATGGCCAGGAACGACTCGCCCAGGGCGATGATCACGATCAGCCCGTGCCGCTCCGCGAAGTGCCCCGGCGAGGTGACGCGCCAGCCGGAGCCGCCGGTGACGTAGATGGCGGCGTAGTCGATGAGGACCGCGGCGAGCCAGATGAGGATCTGTGCCCAGCCGGTGAAGAAACTGCCGACGACCAGCAGCGCGAACGGCGGCGCGACCGACGTGAGCGCGGTGGCGCGGATGGTGGTGCGCAGCCGGTCGTCGCCGGGGTGGGCCACCCAGTACGCGGCGAGGTGCAGCACGCGCAGCGCGCCGTAGCAAAGGACGAAGACAAGCGGGGCGTTGATGCCGCCGTCCGAGCCGGCGAAGACCTCCGGCAGGGTCAGGGACACGACGAACACCACCGCCATCGCCGTCAGCAGTACGCCGAGGAAGGGCCCGGTGTCGGCGCGTACGACGTTGCCGAGCCAGGCGAAGCAGCACCAGCACCACCACAGCAGCGCGAGCACCACGCCGCCGCCGAGCAGCCGCATGGGGGTCGGGTCCGCCGCGAGCAGGGCGGTGACCTGCGTGAATGCGTAGACGAAGACGAGGTCGAAGAACAACTCGGCGGGCGTGACGCGGTGGTCGGCGCCGGTGGAGACGAGGCGGCGGCGCGGGCGGGGGATGGGGGTGGGGGCGGGGCGGACGGTGCCGCTGTCGAAGCTGCCGGAATCGCCGCGTTCTGTAGTCATGCCGCCCCGTCCCCCGCACTCGGGCACGTGTGCGTCACGTACCCTGCCGCCAGTGCCGGGCAGGCACACGACCTGGGCCCGGCCGCGGCCGGGGCCCCACCAGGTACCCCGTGCCGTCTCGGAAGCAAGATACCTGCCGGAGTTGTGCCTGTGACGTGACGATTCCCATCTGCCGTCCCCCGGGCAACGAGGGACCGTAGAATCCCTCTCGTGGCACGGCCACCGGCGCGCACGGGGGCGCGTACGGGAGCGCGACGGCGCGAGGGCCGGCCGCTGAGCACAGCAAGAACGGTCGTCGAGGAGGAAGTTCGTCGTGAGCAGCCGGCCATCCCGAGGCGCTGCTCGCCTCGCAGCCATACTCGATGCGCTCCCCGACGCGCTGCTTCTCGTCGACACCAACGGCACGGTCGTCGCCGCCAACCGCGTCGCGCTGGAGACCTTCGAGCGGCCCGGCGCGGCGGTCGTCGGCCGCGGGCTGCTCGATCTGCTGCCGGACTTCGACCCGCAGCTCATCCCCGGTTCCATGCGCCGTCCCCGCGGTGACTCCCAGGGCTCCGTCGCCCCCGACGCGGGCGCGCGGGCGGAAGAGCGTACGAAGCCGCTGCGCATGGCCGCCCGCCGCACCGACGGCAGCGGCTTCCCCGCCGAGGTCACCAGCGCCGACCTGGAGGACGGCCCCGGCGGCGAGTCGCCGTACGCGCCCGGCCACCACTACACGGGCGACGAGTTGCTCATGCTCGTCGTACGGGACCTCACCGGCTCGGCGGAAGTGGAGGCGGAGCTGCACCGGCAGCGCCGGCAGACCGAGATGATCCTGCGCGCCGCCGCCGAGGGCATCGTCGGTACGGACACCACCGGCAAGGTCGTCCTCGTCAACCCCTCCGCCGCGCAGATCCTCGGCTACCGCGCCAGCGCACTCGGCGGCGCCGACCTCCACCCCCTCATCCACCACTCCCGCCCCGACGGCACCCCCCTGCCGTACGAGGAGACCCCGATCGCCGACACCCTGCGCTCGGGGCGCAAGCACCGCGTACGCGGCCAGGTGCTGTGGGGGCGCGACGGGCAGCCGGTGCCGGTGGACATGACGACGGCCCCGGTGCGCGACGGCGACCAACTCGTCGGCGCCGTCCTCGCCTTCACCGACCGGCGGCGGCGCGATGCGCTGGAGGCGCGGCTCGGGCAGTTGCAGGCCGTCCTCGACGTCGCGCTGCGCGGGCCGCTGGACACGCTGCGCGCGGAGCTGAACACCCTGGTCGACGACCCGGCCGGGCAGCTCTGGCCCGAGGCCAACCAGACGCTGCGCCACCTCTCCGCCGGCTACGGGCGGATGACCGCGCTCATCGACAGCGTGCTCGACTTCCAGCGGCTCGACTCCGGCAAGTCGCGGCTGGCGGTGGAGACGGTGAACCTCCCGGACGTGGTGCACGCCGCGACCGAGGGTGCGGACGAGCTGATCGGCCCGGGGCGGGCGCAGTTCGTGGTGCACGCGCCGCAGGTGGAGATCGAGGCGGACGGGCGGTGGCTGACGCTGGCGCTGGCGCATCTGATCGCGGAGGTCGCGGGGGTCGACGCCACGGGGCAGCGGACGGCGGGGGCGTCGGACGCGCCGGTGGTGGTGGCGGCGGCTCAGCGGGGCGATGCGGTGCGGATAGAGGTGCAGGGGCCCCGGGGGGTCGGGGGGTCTTCTGGTGCTGGCTCGCGGGCTGGTGCCGGGGCGGGGGCTGGTGCTGGCTCGCGGGCTGGTGCCGGGTCGGGGGCTGGTGCCGGGTCGGGGGCTGGTGCCGGGTCGGGCGGTGCGGGGGCGGGTTCCGTGCACGAGCCGCTGGCCAGGGGTGTTGCGGTGCTGCACGGAGGGATTCTGCAGACACACGAGGTGCCGGGGCAGAGCGGCGGTGCGTATCTGCTCGAGGTGCCGGTGCAGGCTGCCGGGCCGGCGGCGCGGGCCGCGCGGGCGCGGGAGACCTCGGGGCGCGGGCGGGACACGGGGAACGAGACGACGGTGATGCCGGGCGCGGAGGCGCCGGGGCGGGGGAGCGCGTCGGGGGGCGCGTCGGGGGGCGCGGAGGCTTCGGGGGCGGCTTCGGGGGCGGCTGGGTCCGTCTCGGGGGCGGCTGGTGCTGCGGCGGGGCGGTCGGGGCGCGGGGCGGTGGGCCGGGCGGCCGGGGCGTCCGGTGAGCGGTCGGTCCAGGCTGGTGAGTCGGGCGAGTTGGTCGGGCCTGGTGGGCTCGGCGGGGCTGGCACGTCTGGCGGGGCTGGCAGGGTTGTTGGGGTTGTTGGGGCTGACGGTGGTACGGGTGGTGGCGGGGCTGCCGGAGGCGGGGCTGCCGGAGGTGCGGCTGCCGGAGGTGCGGCTGCCGGAGGTGCGGCTGCCGGAGGTGCGGCTGCCGGGGGTGCGGCTGCCGGAGGTGCGCGTACGGGCGGTGGGCGGCGGCGACGCGCCGCGCCCGCGGCGGAGTCCGGCGACGGAGCGGGTACGCCCGCGCGCGGTACGGGTGTGGGCGGTACGGGGACGGGGCGGCGTCGGCGCGGAGCGACACCGGCTGCGGGGGTGCCGACGGGGGCCGGAGCCGGGGGAGTTGGGGGACCCGGGGCGCCTGAGGTGCCTGCGGGGGCTGGAGTGCCTGCGGGGGCTGGAGTCGACGGGCCTGGCGTTTCCGGGGCCGGGGTTTCTGGAGCCGGGGTTTCTGGAGCCGGGGTGTCCGGGGCCGGAGGGGCTGCGGAGGGCGTTGCCGTGGCGGGGTTGCCGCCGGGGCAGGGTGCGGACGGCGGTACGGGGCACGGCGGCCCGGGTGCGGCAGGCGGTCGCGGGGCCGGTGCCGCGGACGGGGGTGGGCCGGCGGTTGTTCAGGAGCCGGGGCACACGCCGGGGCACGGTACGCCGCAGGGTGCGGCGGCGCCCGAGACGGTCGGTGGCGGCGCCGGGCAGGCGCCTGTCGGTGGCCCGACGCCGCCGCACGGCACGAGCAGGGCCGGCGGACGCCGGCGGCGGGGGGCGCCGGCTGAGGGGCAGGGCGCGTACGACGGCGGGAGCGGTGTGCCGGCGCCGGGTGGCGGCGCGGGTGAGGGGCAGAGCGGGGCCGGAGCGGCGGTGGGCGGTACGGGCGGCGCCGGGGAGGCCGGTGCCGTTGAGACCGGCGCGGCGGCGCTCGGGCAGGCCCTCCCCGGTACGCAGGGCCGCGGCCGTCGCCGGCGGCCCGTGGGCCAGGGCCCGGGCAGCCAGTCGCAGCAGGACCGCGCCGAGACGGGCGACCCCGCAACGGGTGCCCGGCGGCGGCCGGTCGGACGTGGGCCGGCGGGCCCGGAAGGACCCGAGGGACCGGGCGGTCCGGGGCCCGGCGGGCAGAGCGGCCCGGAGGTACAGGGCGGGCACGGCGGCCCGGGCGGCTTCGAGGGGCAGACCGCGCCCGGCGGTCCCGCGGGGCACGGCGGCCCGGACGGGTACGACGTCCGGGGCGAGTACGACGGACCTGGCGGACCTGGCGGACCGGAGGGCAGCGGCCCTCAAGGGCACGGCGGTCAGGGCCCGTACGAGGGGCCCGGTGACCGTGGTCGCCCCCGCGGGCGCAGCGGCCAGAGTGGGCCGGAGGGTCCCAGCGGCCCCGGCGGGCCGGGCGGGTACGACGACCGGGGTGGATACGACGGACCTGAAGGGCCGGACGGCCCGATCGGCCCCGGAGGCCCCGGACACCACGGCGGTCCCGCAGGTCCCGGAGGGCGCCGCGGCCCGGGAGGGCCCGAAGGGCCGGACGACCCGATGGGACCCGGTGGCCCGATCGGTCCCGGAGGCCCCGGCGGCTCTGGAGGTCCCGGACCCCGCGGCGGGCCCGGAGGACAGAGAGGACCCGGCGGCCCCGTCGGTCCCGCGGCGCCCGGCGGGCCCGGTGGACGGGTCGGCCCCGCCGGGCCCGGCCCGATGCCTCCCGGCGGCCCCAGCGCGCACACCCGGCCCGGCGCCCACATGGGCACCGGCGCCCCGGCAGAGCCGGTGGACCACCCGTCGCGTACGGGCCACACCCCCGGCCGCGTCGAACCGCTGCAACCGGCCGAGTACGACGACCCCGCGGCCCCTGGCGGTCACCCGTCGCGTGGCCGCCAGGCCGGGCCCGCGTACCCGGCGGGACCGGGCGAGTACGACGACGCCGGCCACGGCCCGTCCCGTGGACGGCGCCCCGGCGGGCGGGACGGCCGCGACGGCTACGCGGACGCCGGCGACCCGGTGGGCGGGTACGACGACACCGCCGCCGCGCCCGGCCCCGGCGCGCGCAGGCGAGGCAACCCGGGCGGGTACGCGGGGCGCGGCGACCCCGACGACGGCCCGGCCACAGGCGGGTACGACGACTCCGCGGCGACCGGCCACGGCCGGTCCCGTACGCGTGGCAACTCCGGCGGGTACGACAGCACCGCGCACCCGGGCGGCCACAACGACCCCGTAGCCCGCCGCCGCCCCGCACGAGCACAGGGCAGTCCCAACGACCCGGCGAGCGCCGACGAATACGGCGAGCCGGGCCCCGCCCGTGCCGGCGGCAACGCCCGCCCCGGACCCGGCGGCCCCCGCGACTACGACGACCCCGCAACTGCCGGGCGGCTGGAGCCCGCTGACCCTGCCGGGCATCGGGGCGGTGCCGCGTACCCCGCCGCCCTGCCCGCCGCGCAGGGCTCGGCGGCGCCGCAGTTGCCGCAGGGCACCACCGATCCCGTCGTACGGAACGCGCCCGGCACCCCCGTGCCGCCCGCCGGGGTCGGGCCGGCGCAGCCGCAGCACCCTACCGGGCGGCGGCGCCGCCCCGCCGCACCCGCGGAAGCCCCGCAGGCCGCGCCCGCGCTGCCCCCCGGCGACCGGCGCCGGCCCGGCCCCGCGGTCCAGGAGCCGGACACCGGACCGTACCCCCACTCCCAGAACCCCGGCGGCTACGACGACGCCCCGCCGCCCTACGCCACCGGCCGCCGTCGGGGCACCGGCAGCCCCGTACAGGACCCGGACACCGGCCCCTACCCCCACGACGGCAACCGCGGCGCCGGCGACGACACGGGCGAAGTCCGCACCGTACGCACCTCGCAGACCCCGCACCCCGGACACGGCACCCCGGATACCCAGCACCCCCGGCGCGGCACCCCCGCCCCGGGCGTCCCTGCCCAGCACGACCCCCGTACGCAGGGCGACGGCCGCGCCGCCCGGCGCGCCAGCGCCCCGAACGACCCCCGGACGCAAGGCGATCCGCGTACGCAGGGCGATCCGCGTACGCAGGGCGGTCCCCGTACGCACGGCGGCTCCGTCCCCCGGCAGCCCGGCCCGCAGGAGCCCGCCGCCCAGGCCCCGGCGGACGCCCCCGCCGACCCCCGCACCGCCGGCGCCGCGCCCGCGGCCGTTGACCCGCGGCACGGGATGCAGACCCCCGCCCGCGGCGTCGACCCGCGCCGCGCCACCCCCCACCAGCCCACCGGAAACACCGGAAACACCGGAAACACCGGAAACGCCGCGACCGCCGCCAACCCCGCGACCGCCGACGCCACCCCCGCCCCGCCCGCCGTCCCCGCTCAGGACACCCCGCCCGCAGCCGCGCCCCAGGCGCAGCCCCGCCCCGCCCCGGACCCCGCCCACGCCCAGGCCACCCCCGCCGACGCCCCGGGACCCCGCCCCGCCGCCACCGGCTCCGCCCCCACCGCACGCGGCGGCGCCACGCGATTCGCCCGCTCCGCCGCGACCCCCGCGATGCCGGCACTGCCGGCGCAGCAGTCGGGCCCCTTCAGCGTGCGCACCCTCGGTCAGGGCGTGGCCTACGTCGACCAGCCCTCCGGCCGCCCCTCGCAGGGCGGCCCGAACGGCCCGGACTCCCCGGGCAACCCGCCCGCCCAGGACACTCGCGACGCCCAGGACACTCGCGACGCCCAGGACACCCGCGACGCCCAGGACACCCGCGACGCCCAGGACACCCGCGACGCCCAGGACACCCGCGACGCCCAGGACACCCGCGACGCCCAGGACACCCCGGGCCCTCAGGACGCCCCCGGACCCCAAACCCCGGCACCCCAAGGCGGCGCCCCGGGACGGCAAGACGCCCAGGTCCCCCGCGACAGCCAGCACCCCCAGGGCAGCCCCGGCGCACCCCACCCCCACGACCGCCACGGCACCCGGGCCACCCCCACCCACGACCCCCACGGCACCCGGGCCACCCCCACCCACGACCCGCACGACCCCTACGACCCGGCCCACGACTCCGCGTACGACCCGTACGCCTCCGCCGGCTCCCCCGCGCACGCCCCCACCCACGACCCGTACGACCCCGCCGACGAGCACACCGGCGGTCGCCGGCGCCGCCTCGGCGCCGGCACCCCGGCGGACGCCACACCCCCGCACGCCGCCCACGCGCCACAACCCCCCGCCCCGCAAACGCACACCCCCGCCCCGCAAACACACACCGCCTCACCCCAAGGGCACACCGCCCCGCCCCAGCAAACCCCCCACCACACCCCCCACCGCACCCCGCCCCGGCCCGGTGCCGCCGCCCGGCGGGACGCCATCGGGCGCGCCTTCGCCATAGGAGCCCCCGACGCCTCCGCCGCCGAAGGCCCGGAACCGCTCGACGGCCGCCACGGCGTGGTCGAGGTCGCCGCGCAGGACCCCGAGACGACCCCGCTGCGCCTCGACGACGAGATGCCGCCCGAGCCGCTGGACAACCCGCGCCGGCTGCTCGTCTGGCCCGAGCCCGACGCCGCCACGCAGCAGGCGCTGACCGCGCGCAACTACCGCCCCGTGGTCGTCCACTCCCGCGAGGAGCTGGACGCGCAGATCTCCGTCTCCCCCGCCGGCCTCTTCGTGGACCCGCTCACCGGCCCGATCACCCGCACCGCGCTGCAGTCACTGCGTACGGCGGCGGTTGCCGCGTCCGTACCGGTGCTGGTCACGGCCGGGCTCGGGCAGGCGACGCGGGAGGCGGCGTACGGGGCGGATCCGGCGGTGCTGCTGAAGGCGCTGGCCCCGCGCGACAGCGGCCAGCACCCGCCGCGCGTGCTCCTCTTCGAGGAGAACCCGGACATCGCGGATGCCCTCGCGGCGACGCTGGAGCGGCGCGGGATGCAGGTCATGCACGCCACGTCGGACGAGGCGGCGGTGGACCTGGCGACGCGCTTCCGGCCGAACCTGGTCGTGATGGACCTGATGCGGATCCGCCGCCGGCGTACGGGCATCGTGGACTGGCTGAACGCGAACGGCATGCTCAACCGGACCCCGATGGTCGTGTACACGGCGGTGGACATCAACCGCGCCGAGCTGCCGCGGCTGCGCTCGGGGGAGACGGTGCTGTTCCTGGCGGAGCGGTCGACGAGTACGGAGGTGCAGAACCGGATCGTCGACCTGCTGGCCAAGATCGGCACCACGTAACAGCCACCGCCCCCCAGCCGCCACGCGACTGCCGCCGCCGAGGACACACGCGCTCGGCCGCTCAGTCGTTCAGCCCGCCCAGACGACGCGGCGTATCACGCCGTGCCGTTCAGGACAGCACCTCCCGCCCCCCTCACAACCGCGTCACCGTCAACTCCCCGTCCGCGTACCGCCTCCGCAGCACCTTCTTGTCGAACTTCCCCACGCTCGTCTTCGGCACCTCGCCGATCCGCACCCACCGCTCCGGCAACTGCCACTTCGCGATCCGCTCCCCCAGATACGCGCGCAGCTCCTCGTACGTCACCTCAGCGCCCGCGCGCACCACCACCGCCGCCAGCGGCCGTTCGTCCCACGTCTCGTCCGGTACGGCGATGACCGCCGCCTCCGCGACGTCCGGGTGGGCCATCAGGTGGTTCTCCAGCTCCATCGACGAGATCCACTCGCCGCCCGACTTGATGACGTCCTTCGCCCGGTCCGTCAGCGTCAGATAGCCGTCCGCCGTGATCGTGCCGACGTCGCCGGTGCGCAGCCAGCCGTCCTCGCTGAACTTGTCCTCCGGCCGGAACGGCTCCCCGTCCGCGCCGCCGTAGTACGCGCCCGTGATCCACGGCCCGCGTACCTCCAGCTCCCCGGCCGACTCCCCGTCCTTCGGCAGCAGGTTCCCGTCCGGACCGCGCAGCCGCGCCTCGACGGTGGCGGGGAAGCGCCCCTGCTTCAGGCGGTACGGGTACTCCTCGGCCGGTTCGAGACCGGGCGGCGGGTGCGCGATGCAGCCCAGCGGCGAGGTCTCCGTCATGCCCCACGCCTGGACGACACGGATGCCGTGCCGTTCCTCGAAGCCCTTCATGAGCTGGGCCGGGCAGGTGGAGCCGCCGATGATGGCGGTGCGCAGGGAGGAGACGTCGCGGGGCCTGGCGTCGAGCTCGTTGAGCAGGGCCTGCCAGATGGTGGGGACGGCGCCGCTGATGGTGGGCCGGCAGGTCTCCATCATCTCGGCGATGGGGCCGGGCTGCAGGAAGCGGTCGGGCATCAGCAGGGACGTACCGGCCATGAACGCGGCGTGCGGCAGCCCCCAGGCGTTGACGTGGAACATCGGCACGATCGGCAGCGCGAGATCGCGCGGCGAGATGGCGAACCCTTCGGAGGCGAGGACGCCGAGGGAGTGCAGGTAGACGGAGCGGTGGCTGTAGAGGGTGCCCTTGGGGTCTCCGGTGGTGCCGGAGGTGTAGCACAGGGCGGCGGCCTCGCGTTCGTCGAGGACGGCCCAGTCGTACGACTCGGGGCGGCCGGCGATGAGTTCCTCGTAGTCGTGGACGGCGACGTGGGTGCCGTCGAGGGGCGCGCGGTCGCCGGCGCCGGCGACGACGACGTGCTCGACGTGGGGCAGGTGCGGCAGCAGCGGGGCGAGGAGGGGGAGGAGGGTGCCGTTGGTGAGGATGACGCGGTCGCGCGCGTGGTTGACGATCCAGACGAGCTGGCGCGGGTCGAGGCGGAGGTTGAGGGTGTGCAGGATGGAGCCCATGGCGGGCAGCGCGAGGTACGCCTCCAGGTGTTCGGCGTTGTTCCACATGAGGGTGCCGACGGGCTCCTGCTGCTGTACGCCCAGCTCGTCGCGGAGCGCGTACGCGAGCTGCGCGGCGCGGGCGCCGACTTCGGCGTAGGTCCTGGCCTGCGGTGGCTCGCCGGATCCGGTCCAGGTGAGGACCCTGGCGGAGCCGTGGATGGTGGAACCGTGGGTCACGATCCGCGAGATGGTCAGCGGTACGTCCTGCATCGTGCTCAGCACGGAGGGCCTCCCGGGGGTGAGACACGCAGCGACATGGAGCGATTACGCGCCAGCAAACGGTGGCGCTGATTCTGCTGGCGACCGGGCACCTTGTCACTACCTCGGGGAGGGGATGTCGCCCCCTACGCCGCCTGCGTCATCTCCCCCAGCCCCGTGTCCTCCCGGAGCTTCGCCAGCGCCCGCGAGACCGCACTCTTCACCGTCCCCACCGACACCCCCAGCACGGCCGCCGTCTGCGCCTCGCTCAGGTCCTCGTAGTACCGCAGTACCACCATCGCCCGCTGCCGCTCCGGCAGCCGCAGCACCGCACGCCACATCGCGTCGCGCATCGCCTGGTGCTCCGCCGGGTCGGGGCCGGGGACGGGGGCCGGCTCGGGGAGGTCGTCGCCCGCGGCGTACTCGTCGACGCGGCGCTTGCGCCACTGCGAGGTGCGGGTGTTGAGCAGCGCGCGGCGTACGTAGCCGTCGAGGGCGCGCGGGTCCTCGATCCGGTCCCAGGCCAGGTAGGTCTGCGCCAGCGCGGTCTGCAGCAGGTCCTCGGCGTCCCAGGGGCTGGTGGTCAGGGAGCGCGCGGTGCGCAGCAGCACCGGCCCCCGCAGGTTCACGTACGCCGCGAAGGTCGGAAGGGGCGGTCGTGCGGTGTCCGGCGCGGGGGCGTCGGTGGTGCTGACTGTGGGCATACCTCCACGCTAGGAGCGGCGCCCGGTACGCGGATCGGCCGCAGGTCCCGATGCGGGCTCCACCCGAGGGAGTAGGTACCGAGCCTGCCCGACCTCCCGTAGGTGGAGGGGCGGCCGGGCAACCCTCAGGGGGACTAGTTCCGGGGCCCCATGATCGCGACCGGGGCGTCCACGACGTTGCGGTCGATGAGGATCCGCTTGCCGCCGTGCCGCTCCTTGACCATGCCGGCGTACTGGTGGAGCCGGCGGTGCGGACGCCAGGCGGCGGGGTCGACGTGCGGCTCGCCGTACAGCGACGGCTTGGTGCGCCAGCGGGCCACCCAGAGCACGGACGGCATGCCGTCGTGCCCGTCCCGGCGGGCCTGTTCGATCATGCGGATGCCGGAGTTCGCGCTGCTGTAGAGCCCGGGGAACCAGCCGAGCCGGCGGACCTCCTCGTTCCAGGCGCGGACGTACGTGAGCGTGGTGCGCCTGCACGCCGCGGAGCCGGCGAAGTGCTCGATGTCGAGGTAGACGGCGCTGCGCGCGGCCATGCCGAGCGCGCGGGCGCTGCGCACGGCGTCGCGGGCCTCGGCGCGGGCCTGGCGGCGGGGGCGGGCGGAGTCGATGCGTACGTGGTGCTTGGTGCCGGTGGTGACGCAGGGGGACTGGGAGCCGACGTAGAGGGGGAGCACGTGCCAGCCCATGCGGTGGACGGCGCGGAGCCAGGAGGTGGTGAGGTGCGGCTGCTTGGCGCAGGCACGGCCGCGGCCGGCGAAGTAGACGCCGACGGCGCGGTAGGGGGAGGCGCGCCAGGCGGACATGGCGGCGCGGGAGGGGGTGTGGCAGGTGTCGAAGGCACGGCCGCGGAAGACGTCGGCGCCGAGGTCGCGGGGGTCGCGGAAGTCCTCGGGTACGGGGCCGGAGGCGGCGGGCGCGGGTGCGTCGGCGGCGGGCGCGGCGGTGGCGGTGGGGGAGCCGGGGAGTGCACCTGCAAACACGGCGAGGGCGGCGACGAGGGGGACGAGGAGAAGGCGGACGCGCATGCCGAGCAGTGAACGGTCCGGGCGCGCGGGGCGGCCGGTGCGACACGCGGGGGTGGGCCGTCCGGAGGGCGGAGGGAGGCCCGTACGCGGGACGAAACCGGAACCGGAACGGGACCCGCCGCCGGACCCGCACCCGGGAAACCCGAGACTTCGCGGCCCCCCGGCCCCCCGGCCCCCCACACACACGCGACCGCGCGACCGCACCGGAACGGTTCGGCCGCGCGGCCATCCCCATGAGCACCGCGAACTGCGTGGTCCCTACCAGATGTTGGTGAAGGCGATCACCGTGTCCGACTGGTCGACGACGTTGCCAAAGCCCTGGACGTTGGCGGTGTTGGACTCGTTGACGCCGCCGCCGCCGTTGTTGACCTGCTGGGTCTGGGCGTTGTTGCCGAAGTTGGCGCCACCGACGCCGCCGGCCTGCCCGACGACCGCGGAGTGGGAGTCGTCGTTGGCGAACGCTCCGGCCCCGTTGTCCGCGTGCGCGATCCCTCCGAAGAGCGCGACAGCGAGCGGCAGTGATGCTGCCGCGGCCAGGATGCGGGCCGTACGAGTGCGTGCCATCTGCTTCCTCCTATGTAACGGAAGACGATTCCGTTTGTCCGTAGCCGGCCGGTGTTCCAGCCGGCTCTCCGGCGGTTTGCGACGTCGCGACTGCATCGTTTCCCGCGGGTCCTGGGGCAATCGCGGACCGGCGCCCATTCCCTCGCAGGCATGATCGGCGGCGGGTAAACCCGTACACCTGGCCACTTTCGCGTATCGAACACCTGTACGACACTGGGAGCCATGGACAGCTCCGTACACAGCTACGCCCGCACCGCCGCGCTGGCCGCCGCCCGCCGCGGCCTGCCCGTCTTCCCGCTGTCCCGCGCGAAGCAGCCGGCGGTCCGCTCCCCGCACCACGCAGACTGGCCGCGAGTGCCCTGCCGCGGGGAGTGCGGGCGCATCGGCCACGGCGTGTACGACGCGACGACCGACGCCGACGCGATCCACACCCTCTTCGCCGCCGCCCCCTGGGCGACGGGCTACGGCATCGCCTGCGGCCGGCCGCCGCATCATCTGATCGGGCTGGACCTCGATGTGAAAGCGGGGACGGACGCACTGGGGGTGTTCGAGGCGCTGCTCGCCGACCACGGGATAGTGCTGCCGCCGACGGTGGTGATCCTCACCCCCGGCGGCGGCCGTCACATCTGGCTCACCGGCCACCCGGACCACACGGTCCCCAACTCGGTGGGACGCCTGGCACCCGGCATCGACGTCCGCGGCACCGGCGGCTACCTCGCCGGCCCCGGCTCGCGCACCCTGCACGGCACGTACCGCCTGGCCCCCCGCTCGGCCCGCGCCCCGGCCCCGGCCCCGAGAGCCCTGCTCCGCCTCCTCACCCCACCCCCACCGGACCCCCCGCCCGCACCCGCACCACCGCCACCGCAGGAAGAACGCCGCCCGGACGCCCTGATCCGCTTCGTCGCCGCCTCCCACCCGGGCGAACGCAACGCCCGCCTGTTCTGGGCGGCCTGCCGCGCGTACGAGACGGGCCACGGCCGGGACGTGGCGGAGGCACTGATACGCGCGGCGATGACGACAGGGCTGCCGGAACGCGAGGCGACGGCGACGGTGGCGTCGGCGGCGAGACACACCCCGCGGTGACGGCGGACCGGCAGAACCCCCGGAACAATGGACCCCGGCCAAGGAAATCCGGGGCCCGTGCCCCACACCGATGAGTCAGACGCCCCCACTCCGTCTACCCCTACGACAGCGCGCTCCAGGAGCCGACCACCACAGCCCGGAGAGGGGCCACACGATGCCGCACAAGATCTTCGTCAACCTGCCCGTGAAGGACCTGGACCGCTCGATGGCCTTCTTCACCGCCCTCGGCTACCGCTTCGACGAGAACTTCACCGACGAGAACGCCACCTGCCTCGTCATCACCGACGACATCTACGCGATGCTCCTCACGGAGCCGTTCTTCAAGGGCTTCACCAAGAAGGAGATCGCGGACACCACCACCGCCACGGAGGCGATCCTCGCCCTGAGCGTGGACACCCGCGCGGAGGTGGACGAGATCGCCGACAAGGCACTGGCCGCGGGCGGCGGCGTCGCGAACGAGCCCAACGACCAGGGCTTCATGTACGGCCGCAGCTTCCTCGACCCGGACGGCCACCAGTGGGAGATCTTCTGGATGGACCCCACCGCCACCCCCGCCTGACCACCCCCGCAGCCAGCCCCATCCCGCACGCAACGCCGCAACCCGAACCGCTAGCCTTGGTCCCTGCCGCCGCCGAGCGACGGCAGGGAGAGTTGCCCGAGTGGCCTAAGGGAACGGTCTTGAAAACCGTCGTGGCGTACCCCGTCACCGTGGGTTCGAATCCCACACTCTCCGCCGTGTGAGCACCATCCTTGCAGGTCAGACATCCCATGGCGTAGGGATGTCAAGCGGCTGCGGCGAGGGTTGCGTGGTGTGACCACGCGGTGGCCTCGTCGTAGACGGTGCGGGTCTTGAGGCATCCGTGGAGGATGCCGACGAGACGGTTGCCGAGCTGGCGTAGGGCAGGGTTGTAGCCGGCGTCGCGGGCGCCGGGTGAGGTGTTGATGGCGGAGAACGCCTGCTTGTGGAGGGCGTCGGCGAGGCGGTCGTTGCGCGCGTGGCGGGCGTAGACGGCGTGTGTTCTGCCGGAGGCGCGGGTGATCGGGCTGGTGCCGGCGAAGTTCTTGCGGGCCTTGGCGGAGGTGTAGCGGGTGGGGTCGTCCCCGAACTCGGCGAGCACCCGGGCGCCGGTGATCTCTCCGATGCCGGGCATGGAGAGGTAGATCTCAGCGTCCGGGTGCGCGAGAAAATGGGCCTTCACCTGCTCTTCCAGCGCGGCTATCTGCTCGTTCAGCGCGATCAGCAAGTTGGCGTGCGCGGTCGCCGCCGCGGCGTAGGCGGCGGCGACCGGGGCGGCGACGCCGAGCTGCGGATCACGCAGGCCGGCCTGGATTGCGGTGGCCCTCTGGTCCCGCTTGCGGCGGCGGTGCCGGGCCAGCACCGCGATGATCTGCGGCTTCGACAGCTTCGCCGCCTGCTCGGGCGTCGGGGCCCTGACCAGCAGTTCCAGCGCGTCCGTGCTGGTCAGCGTGAGGTCCGCGTAGGCGTTCAGGGCGGCGGGGAAGTACTCCCGCAGCGTGTTCCGAAGCCGCTGGAAGGCGCGGGTGCGTTCCCAGATCAGAGTCTGGTGCGCACGGGCCACGACCTTGATCGCCTGGGCCTGGTCGCTGTCCCCGGCGACCGGCCGCAGCTGATCGCCGTCGACGCGGACCATGTCCGCCAGCGCGTGCGCGTCGCCCTTGTCGCTCTTGGCCCCCGAGGTGCCGTACCGCTCCTTGAACCGCGCAGCCTGACGGGGGTTGACCGCGTAGACGCGGTAGCCGGCCGCTATCAGCGCCTGTACCCACGGGCCGCGGTCGGTCTCGATCCCGACCGACACCTGCCCGGACTCCAGTTCCTCGTCGCCGTGCCGCGCGATGAGGGCGTGCAGCTTCGCGATGCCCTCTACGCCCTCCGGCAGCCGCGCGGTGCCCAGCCTGCGACCCGTCCCGTCCTGGACCTCGACATCGTGGTGGTCTTCGGCCCAGTCGTCGCCGATGAACAGCACCAGCACCCGCCCCTTCGCTCTCGTCCGATCACGAAACGCAGCCCGCGGAAGGCACAGCTCGCTCTCTAATGGATCAAGTGCTCACGCCCAGACTGCCCGGCGGGCACGCCATCCCATCAGCAGTCAGGCCTCCCGGCCGACCAGCGGGGGCACGGTCTGACCTCAGAACTCACAATGGCTCGGAAGCTGGGAGTGCTCACCTGCTGGCGGCTACGGACCGTAGTCTTCCTCACGGCCCGACAAGGCCCATTAGAAGCGGCGCCGTCGGGGCCCGACGACGCCGCTCCCGCACCCGGCCTGTCTCACCTTGACTCGCGGTTCTCCCACCCCTGACCAGTGCCCTCGGCCAACCTGCGGCCAGGAGCGGCGGGGCCCCGCTCTGCGGGGTCATGGTGCCGGGCCGCTACACCACGCCTGCGGGACGCCACCGTGCCGGGGTAGGCCGGGTTGGCAGGCGGTACGGCGCAACGGCGGCCTGCATCGCGGGGGGCCCGGGTCGGCGGGTGACCCCGCAGGGCGGATGGGCGCGGTGTCGGGGTGGGCGTCGTGCGCGTAGGGCTGGGGCGACGGGGGTTGTGAGCATCGGCCCTCCCGGGCCGCACTGCTCCGTTCCCCAGGAGTGCCGCACTCCCGCGTCGCCGGCGATGTCACGGAGCAGGCGGCGATCCGCCCTCGTATCGCGCCCGCACCGCCTGCGGAGGGCGCCTTCCGCCCCGAGCGGCGCCG
>NZ_JCANSZ010000074.1:0-28090 GCF_059570535.1 Streptomyces sp. CNP082 | reverse complement strand
GCCGGCGACACCGCCGGACGCCCCCGCACCGGAAACAGCTCCTCGAAGTCGGCGTCAGCGAAGACCGGCCCGAGCGCATCCCGCACCCGCATCACCAGACAGCCCTTCGGGAACACCGCACGCGCCAACCGCACGGTCTCCTCCGGGATCTCCGCCAACTCCACCCCACGCAACGACACGAACCCACCCCAGAAGCACGACGACGGCCTGCACAACCCCAACGGGGTCACACAGGCCGACGTCACGCAGGCCCCCGGATTAAACCAACAGCGTCCGTACGGCGAGGGCCTTGCGCTCTGCTGCGTGCGGGCGGTGCCGTCAGACCGCGACCAGGTCGCAGACGAAGATCAGCGTCTCGCCCGGCTTGATCCGGCCGCCGCCGGCACCGGCGTCGCCGTAGGCCAGGTGCGGCGGGATGGTCAGCCGGCGCCGGCCGCCGACCTTCATGCCCGCCACTCCCTGGTCCCATCCGGGGATGACCTGGCCGGCACCGAGCTGGAACTGCAGCGGCTTGCCGCGGTTCCAGCTCGCGTCGAACTCCTCGCCGCTGGAGAAGGCGACCCCGACGTAGTGGACGGAGACGGTGTCACCGGCCTTCGCCACGGGGCCTTCGCCCTCCCACAGGTCCTGGACCTCGAGGCCGGCCGGCGGCGGACCTTCGGGGAAGTCGACCTCGGGCTTGTCGATGCTCACGGAAGATTCTCCTCGCGCATGAGTGACGGTGACTGGGCTGCCAAGTCTCGCAGACGCCCCGCGGCGGCGGTCCCGCCGCCTCCCCGGGCGCGGCGACGACGGCCTGTCCGGCGGAAGGTCCTCGGGCCCGCGACGCGCGGTGCGCGGCTCCTGACTCCCGCGCCACGGTCCCCGGTGCGTCGCACCCGGGCGGGATCCGCTGCGCGCGCGGAGGCGGTGCCGCCGGGGGCTTCCCGCCGCGCGGACCGCAGGTCAGACCGTGCCGAGGATGTCGACGACGAAGACCAGCGTCTTCTTCTCCAGCTCGTGGCCCTTGGACTTGCCGTAGCCCAGGTCCGGCGGGATGACCAGCAGCACCCGGTCGCCGACCTTCTTGCCGACCAGCGCCTTGTCCCAGCCCTCGACGACCGAGCCGGTGCCGATCTGGAAGGTGGCCGCGCCCGCGTTGTCCCAGGAGGAGTCAAACTTCTCGCCGTCCTCCCAGGCGTAGCCGGTGTACTGGGCGATGAGCCCCTGGCCGTCCTCGACCTCGGCGCCCTTGCCCTTGATGAGGACCTGCTCCTGCAGCTCCTTCGGCGCGTCCTCGCCGTCCGGGATGGTGATCTTCGCGGCCTTGCCTGCCGGCACCTCGACCTCCGGCATGCCGTCACGCGGCTCGGCGGACTCACCCTTCAGCTCGGCCTGGGGGTCGACCTTCCCGGCGCCTGCGACATCGATGACCCAGACCAGGCCGTCGCTCTCATCGATGCCCGACTCGGGGTTGAGGCTCTCGCCGACGAGCGCGCCCGCGGTCCCCTCGACCAGCAGGCGGCTGCCCACGGTGTGGCCCTCGACGGAGTCGAGGACGTCCGGCGGCAGCGCCTGGTTCGGCTCGCCGACCTTGCCCATGAGCTGCTGGTGCACGGCGCCGCCGGCCTGCCGGCCGCCGCCGGCCGCCGCGGGCTGCGCCCAGGTGCTGCCCAGGTCCTTGTCGTCCTTCATGGCCTTGCCGGCGAAGTCCAGCCGGACCTGGTCACCCTTGCCGACCTTGGCGCCGTCACCCTTGCTGAGGACCTTGACGACGGGCTCCTCGGACGCCTTCGCGTCGTCCGGGACGTCGAACTTCGGCTCCTCGCCGAAGGCCCCCGTGATCTTGGTCACGGCGCCGGCCTTGCCCCCGTTGTCCGAGTCGGAGGAGTCCTCGGAGCCACAGGCCGCGGCGAACAGCAGGGCGGGCACGACGAGCGCCGCCCCCATGCGGGTCATTCTGCGATGTGTCATGGGTCCAACTCGTGTAGGGGGTCCGGGCAGCTCCGGCCACTCTACGGCCTTCGCGCCCGGATCCCCGTCATCCCATCGGTCCCGCAGCCACCGCGCGCCCCGCCTACATTCCGGCGATCAGCTTTTCCACCCGGTCGTCTACGGAGCGGAACGGGTCCTTGCACAGCACGGTCCGCTGCGCCTGGTCGTTCAGCTTCAGATGGACCCAGTCCACCGTGAAGTCACGGCGCTGCTCCTGCGCCCGGCGGATGAAGTCGCCGCGCAGCCTGGCCCGCGTGGTCTGCGGCGGGACCGACTTGGCCTCGAAGATCTTCAGATCGTTGCAGACCCGGGCGGCCTGGCCCCGTTTCTCCAGCAGGTAGTACAGCCCGCGGCGGCGGTGGATGTCGTGGTACGCGAGGTCTATCTGCGCGATCCGGGGGTGGGAGAGGGTGATGTTGTTCTTCGCCCGGTAGCGCTCGATGAGCTGGTGCTTCATGACCCAGTCGATCTCCGTGCCGACCTTGGCCAGGTCCTGGGAGCGGATCGACTCCAGGGTGCGCCCCCACAGCTCCAGGACGCGCTCGACGGTCCCGGTGCGGATGCCGCGGCGGTCGCAGAAGTCCACGGCCTTCTCGTAGTACTCCTGCTGCACCTCAAGCGCGGACGCCTCGCGCCCGCTGGCGAGCCGCACCTTGCGCTGCCCGGTCATGTCGTGGCTGACCTCGCGGATGGCCCGGATCGGGTTCTCCAGGGTCAGGTCGCGCATCACCGTCCCGGCCTCGATCATGCGCAGCACGAGGTCGGTGGCGCCGACCTTGAGCAGCATGGTCGTCTCGGACATGTTGGAGTCGCCGACGATGACGTGCAGCCGGCGGTAGCGCTCGGCGTCGGCGTGCGGCTCGTCGCGGGTGTTGATGATGGGCCGGGAGCGGGTCGTGGCGGAACTGACGCCCTCCCAGATGTGCTCCGCGCGCTGGCTGACGCAGTACACCGCGCCGCGGGGCGTCTGCAGCACCTTGCCGGCGCCGCAGATGAGCTGCCTGGTCACGAGGAACGGGATGAGGATGTCGGCGAGCCGGGAGAACTCGCCGTGCCGGGCCACCAGATAGTTCTCGTGGCAGCCGTAGGAGTTGCCGGCGGAGTCGGTGTTGTTCTTGAAGAGGTAGACGTCGCCGGCGATCCCCTCCTCGTGGAGCCGGCGCTCGGCGTCCACGAGGAGGCCCTCGAGGATGCGCTCACCCGCCTTGTCGTGGGTGACCAGCTCGATGACGTTGTCACACTCGGGAGTTGCGTACTCGGGGTGCGAGCCGACGTCCAGGTAGAGGCGCGCACCGTTGCGCAGGAAGACGTTGCTGCTGCGGCCCCAGGAGACGACTCTGCGGAAGAGGTAGCGCGCCACCTCGTCCGGGGACAGGCGGCGCTGCCCCCGGAACGTGCACGTGACGCCGTACTCGTTCTCTAGCCCGAAGATGCGGCGGTCCATGACTGAACATTACGCCTGTCGCTCAGTTTCGAAACCGGGTGCAGCTCCGTCGATTCGATCTTTTTCGAGTGGCCGTGCCGGGCGGCCGGTGCTCGCCAGAACCCGCACGAACCCCGTCAGCACCAGCAGCGCCGCCGCCCCGCCGAGGCCGACGACCGCAAAGCCGCCGGTCTCGCCGCCGTGCTCGACGGCGGGGCCGCAGATCGCCGTGCCCGCGGCGGCGCCGAACCCGAAGGTCGTCACCAGCCAGGAGAACGCCTCCGTGGCCGTACCGCGCGGCGCGTGCCGGTCGACGACGACGAACGAACAGGCGAGCGCCGGGGCGAGGAACAGGCCCGCGACGCCGGAGAGCAGCGTCATTGAGAGGGTGCCCGGGGTGAGCATCAGCGGCAGATAGCCGACCGCCAGGCCCGTCAGCAGCAACTGCAGCCGCCGCTCGGCGCGGCCCGGCCACTGCCGGGCGCCGTAGAAGACGCCGCCGACCAGGGCGCCGGCGCCGAGCGCGGAGAGGAGATAGCCGCCGGCACCACCGTCGCCCTGGGCGGCACCGCCGCGGGCGTCGGCGTACGCGACGGAGGCGACGGCCGTGCCGCCGAGGGCGACGCCGACGAAGAAGAAGGCGCCGAGGATCACCAGCAGCCCCGGCGCGCGCAGCGCCCCCAGCCAGTGGGCCTCGCGCGGCTCGGAGCGCCACCGGCGGGCGGGCGGCGAGAGGACGACCCACACGGCGCCCAGCACGCCCAGTGCGCCCAGGACGAGCAGCGCGGCGGCCTCGGAGGCGGTGGCGACCAGCAGGGTGACGACCAGCGGCGCGAGGGCGAACATCACCTCCTGCGCGACGGCGTCCAGCGCGTACGCCCCGTGCACCCGGTCCGCGCGCCCCAGCACGCTGGGCCACAGCGCCCGCAGCGCGCCCTCCAGCGGCGGCGTGAACAGCCCGGCCGCCAGCACGCCGGCGCAGGCCAGCGGCAGCGGGTCGATGCCCACGAGGGCGAACACGGCCATGCCGGCGGCGGACAGCAGGGCGCTGGGCAGCAGCACGCGCGGCTGGCCGCGCAGGTCGACGGCGCGGCCGAGCAGCGGCTGCCCGACCGCGGTGGCCAGGCCGTAGCCGCCGGAGAGGATGCCGCCGAGGGTGTACGAGCCGCCTTCTGCCCGGACGAACAGAACGATGGCGAACGCGGCGGTGGCGTTGGGCAGCCGGCCGATCAGCGTCCCGGCGAGCAGCCTGCCGACGTGTCTGACGCGCAGCAGTTCGGCGTATCCCCGCAGCACAGCACCTCCCCTGAGACCGAAGTGTTACGTATAACGTCGTAGGTTATACGTAACACGGGCGAGGGTCGACCCCGTATGCCGGAACGGGACGAGCCGGCACGGGGACGAGCCCGAACAGGGACGAGGAGGCACGATGCGGGGCGGGCAGGAGGACGGCAGGCGCGGCGCGGCGCGCACCGGGCCGCCGGCGGCGGGCGACGCGGCCCCGCGGCCGGCCGCGGGCCGCGGCGGGGGCGTCACCAGCCGCGACGTCGCCCGCGCCGCGGGCGTCTCGCAGGCGGCCGTCTCCCTCGTCCTCGGCGGCAAGTGGCGCGGGCGCGTCTCCACCGCCAAGGCCGACGCCGTCCGCGCCGCCGCCCGCGACCTGGGCTACCGGCCCAACGCCGCCGCCCGCACCCTGCGCACCGGCGGCACCCGCACCGCGCTCCTCGTCGTCCCCGCCCTCACCAACGAGTTCTTCGCCGGCGTCCACGCCGGCGCCGCACGCGCCGCCGCCGCCCACGACTTCGGCGTCGTGCTCTACCCCTCCCCCGAGGGCATCGGCCCCGCCCGCGACCCCTTCGCCGCCGCGCACACCGCCGTCGACGGCGTCATCGCCTCCTCCATGGCCACCGACGCGGTACGGGCACTGCGCGGCGGCGGACTCCCGCTCGTCATGCTCGACAGCGACCCGGCGGACGCCGGCGCCGTCGCCACCGTCAACGCCGACGTCGCCGACGGCATGCGCCAGGTCGCCCGGCACCTCCGGGAACTCGGCCACCGGCGGATCACCCACCTCGCCGCCGGCATCGACTCCTGGACCTTCGCCGCCCGCGGCCGGGCGCTGGCCGACGCACTGACCGCCGTGCCCGGCGTCCGGCTGCACACCGAAACCGCCGAACTGTCCGTCGCCGGCGGGCTGGCAGCCGCGCACCGGGCGCTCACGGCCCGGGAGACGGCCCGGCCCACGGCGCTGGTCTGCGACGACGACCTGCTCGCCGCCGGCGCGCTCAAGGCCGTACGACGGCTGGGGCTGCGGGTGCCGGACGACGTGTCGGTCACCGGCTTCGACGACCTGGCGCTGGCCACCGCCGTCGAGCCGGAGCTGACCACCGTGCGGCTCCAGGCGGACACCGTCGGCGCGGCCGGCATGACGGCGCTGCTCGACGCCCTCGCGGGCCGCAGGGCGGGCAGTACGACGGTCCCGGCCCGGCTGACCGTACGCGCCTCCACAGCCCCGGCACCGGACGCCTAGGGGCCCTTCCCCGCGGGGCCGCGGGAGAGGCGCTACGGCGCGGCTCAGGCGGCGGAGGGAGCCGCCCGCACGGCCGCGGGAGGGGCCACCGTGAGCGGAGCCGCCGCAGGGGCCTGCCCGGGCTGCCCGAGACGGTCCCGGACACGGCGGCGGGGCGGGCCCGTGACCGGGCCCGCCCCGTCGAAGCCGTACCGCTACTTCTTCTTCTTGCCGGACCCGCCGCCCGGCTTCTCCGCGGCGCCGTCCGCAGCCTCCGCGCCACCGGCGCCGTCCGCGCCCGCCTCGGCGTCCTCGGCACCCTCCGCGCCGGAGGCACCCGCCGAGCCGTCGCCGTCCTCCTCCAGCAGCCGGGAGAGCTGGCTGCCGAGGATCCGCCGGAACTTCCGCTGCTGCGGCCGGTTGCGGTCGAGGACCGCGACCTCCAACTGCTTCGACGTCAGCTCCCGCTCGCCGCCGTTGCTGTCCCGCGCCAGCGACTCCGCCGCCAGCTTCAGCCCTTCCGCCAGCGTCATGCCCTCGCGGTGCCGCTGATCGAGATAGCTGCCGATCTGATCGGAATTGCCGCCGACCGCGACCGACCCGTGCTCATCGACGATCGAACCGTCGTGCGGCAGCCGGAAGATCTGGTCGTCGGCGGAGGTCTCCCCCACCTCCGCGACGATCAGCTCCACCTCGTAGGGCTTCTCCGCGCCGCTGGAGAAGATCGTGCCGAGCGTCTGTGCGTAGACGTTGGCGAGGCCGCGGGCCGTGACGTCCTCGCGGTCGTAGGTGTACCCGCGCAGATCGGCGTAACGGACGCCGCCGATGCGCAGGTTCTCGAACTCGTTGTACTTGCCGACGGCGGCGAAGGCGATCCTGTCGTAGATCTCGCTGACCTTGTGCAGGGCCCGGGACGGGTTCTCGGCGACGAACAGGATGCCGTCGCTGTACTGCAACACGACCACGCTGCGCCCGCGCGCGATGCCCTTGCGGGCATACTCCGCGCGGTCCGCCATGGCCTGCTGGGGTGAGACATAGAACGGTGTCGACACCGGCTTATCCGTCCCTCTCTGCTCGTGGAGACATCTCGTGGGGCCGCGCGCCGCTACAGCACGGACGCGCGCGGGCCGTCCGGCTGCTCCAGCCGGCCGTCGACCACCGAGCGGGCGATCTCGGAGACCTCGGCCTCGGTCAGCCGGCGGAAGCCCTCGTCGGTAATGGACGTGACGATGGGGAAGATACGGCGGGTCATATCCGGCCCGCCGGTGGCGGAGTCGTCGTCCGCCGCGTCGTACAGCGCCTGGACGACGACCGTGGCGGCCTGCTCCTCCGTCAGCTCGTCGGTGAACAGCTTCTTCAGCGCACCACGCGCGAACACCGACCCGGAACCCACGGAGGCGAACCCGCGCTCCTCGGTCCGGCCGCCCGTCACGTCGTACGAGAAGATGCGGCCCTTCTCCCGCACCGGGTCCCACCCGGCGAAGAGCGGCAGCACGGCCAGACCCTGCATCGCCATGCCCAGATTGGACCGGATCATGGTGGACAGGCGGTTGGCCTTGCCCTCCAGGGAGAGCTGCGCGCCCTCGACCTTCTCGAAGTGCTCCAGCTCCAGTTGGAACAGCCGCACCATCTCCACCGCGACGCCCGCGGTGCCCGCGATGCCGATGGCCGAGTACTCGTCGGCGGGGAAGACCTTCTCGATGTCCCGCTGGGCGATCATGTTCCCCATCGTGGCGCGGCGGTCACCGGCGAGCACGACGCCGCCGGGGAAGGTCACCGCCACGATGGTGGTGCCGTGCGGCGCCTCGACGGCGCCCTTCACGGGCGGCAGCTCGCGGTTGCCCGGCAGGGCTGCAGGCGCGTGCACACCCAGGAAGTCCATGAACGACGACGAGCCGGGGGTCAGGAAGGCGGCAGGCAGGCGCCCGATGCTCCGAGGGGTGGATTCCACACGGTTCCTTCCAGGTAAGCGGCGGCACGGCGCACCGTCGCGGGGTCGTCCTGCAACTTGCCAATGGCTGAGTTGCAGTTGAAGCACAGCACGCCACGGACCTTACCGGTCCTGTGGCAGTGATCGACGTGGACGGCGGGGGCCGACAGGCAGATCGGGCAGACACCCATCTGCGACGCGATCACCCGGTCCCGCTCGGCCTCGGTGATGCCGTACTGCCGCTTGAGGTGGTCTGCACGGCCCTGGACAGCCCGACACGCTTTGCAATAGCTGGAATACCCATCGGACGACGTCGCGTTCCGCCCCCACTGATCGTGGGGCTTCACCTCCTCGCACTGCGGGCAGTACTTGCGCCCTGCAGGCACGACGGCCATTTCGCAAACGGTGCGCCCTTTGGCCGCCTGACGTTGCCGGTAGTACTCAGCAGAACACACACGACAGTACGCCTGGCGGCCGTCCGGCATCGACCTGTTGCTTGCGAACGCCTCAAGCAGCAGAGCTTTCTGGCACCGCGAGCATTTCTTCCGAACCCCCGATTCGGACATTTACCTATTCTCCACCCTTTTGCACAAATGAGCGCACAAAGTCCTCGGCATTCTCTTCGAGCACATCATCGATTTCGTCGAGAACCGAGTCCACGTCCTCCGACAGCTTCTCCTGCCGTTCCTTCAGGTCCTCGGAGACCTCGGCGTCCTGCGCCTGCTCCTCGACCTCTTCCTGGGACCGCGTGGCCTTCTGCTGACCACCGCCGGTGTCCTTGGTCGCCATTTCCCTCACCCCGCTCGGTGTCGCCCGATGGTCCTGACTGCGTCGCCCTGCAAGATCCGACCCTACAAGCTGGGGCCGACATCGGCCCGGTGCTCTCTCAACGCCCGGAGGCCACCCGGATGATTCCCCGCCACGCCGTCTTCAGCCCGGTCCGTCCCGGATCAGCCGCCCGAGAGGACCCGTACCAGCTCCTCCGCCGTGCGGCAGCGGTCCAGCAGTTCCTTGACGTGGTTGCGGGTACCCCGGAGGGGTTCCAGCGTGGGGACCCGTTGCAGAGAGTCACGGCCGGGGAGGTCGAAGATGACCGAGTCCCAGGAGGCGGCGGCGACGTCGTCCGCGTACTGGTCCAGGCACCGGCCGCGGAAGTAGGCCCTGGTGTCCTCCGGCGGTTTCTTCACGGCCCGCAGGACCTCGTCCTCGTCCAGGAGCCGCTTGAGCCGCCCGCGGGCCGCCAGCCGGTTGTACAGGCCCTTCTCGGGGCGTACGTCGGCGTACTGCAGGTCGACCAGGGCGAGGCGGGCCGCGTCCCACTCCAGGGCGTCACGGCGGCGGTAGCCCTCCAGCAGTTCCCGCTTGGCCAGCCAGTCCAGCTCGCCGGACAGGCTCATGGGGTCGGCTTCCAGCCGGTTGAGGGTGTCCTCCCAGCGGGTGAGCACGTCCTTGGTCTGCTCGTCCGCGTCCACCCCGAAGCGCTCTTCGACGTACTTGCGGGCCAGCTCGCAGTACTCCATCTGGAGCTGTACGGCGGTGAGCGTGCGCCCGCTGCGCAGCACGACCTGGTGGCGCAGCGAGGGGTCGTGGGAGACCTGGTGCAGGGTGCGCACGGGCTGTTCGACGGCGAGGTCGACGGCGATGAAGCCGTCCTCGATCATCGACAGCACCAGGGCGGTGGTGCCGAGCTTGAGGTACGTGGAGATTTCCGACAGGTTCGCGTCGCCGATGATGACGTGCAGCCTGCGGTATTTCTCGGCGTCGGCGTGCGGCTCGTCGCGGGTGTTGATGATGGGGCGTTTGAGGGTGGTTTCCAGGCCGACTTCGACTTCGAAGTAGTCGGCGCGCTGGCTGATCTGGAAGCCGTGTTCGTTGCCGTCCTGGCCGATGCCGACGCGGCCGGCGCCGGTGAAGACCTGGCGGGAGACGAAGAAGGGCGTCAGGTGGCGCACGATGTCCGAGAAGGGGGTTTCCCGCTTCATCAGGTAGTTCTCGTGGCAGCCGTAGGAGGCGCCCTTGTTGTCGGTGTTGTTCTTGTAGAGGTGGATGGGCTGTGCGCCGGGAAGCCGGCCCGCGCGTTCCGCGGCCTCGGCCATGATGCGCTCGCCTGCCTTGTCCCAGAGCACGGCGTCGCGGGGGTTGGTGACCTCCGGGGCGCTGTACTCGGGGTGGGCGTGGTCGACGTAGAGCCGGGCCCCGTTGGTGAGAATGACGTTGGCGAGGCCGATGTCCTCGTCGGTGAGCTGGCTGGCGTCGGCGGCCTCGCGCGCGAGGTCGAAGCCGCGGGCGTCCCGCAGCGGGTTCTCCTCTTCGAAGTCCCAGCGGGCGCGGCGCGCCCGGTGCATCGCCGCCGCGTAGGCGTTGACGACTTGGGACGAGGTGAGCATGGCGTTGGCGTTCGGATGGCCCGGGACGGAGATTCCGTACTCCGTCTCGATGCCCATTACTCGCCGTACGGTCATCCGGCCCTCCTTGCCCGGTGCCGTCCGCGGCCCTGGACGGCACTCGAGTACCGCAGGGTCTGCGGCACGTGTGATCCCCGCGGCGGCGATGCGCTGCACTGCGCGCCGGTACGGAAGAGCCTAGAACGCCTTGGCGGCAGTGGGGAGATCATTACAGTCATTGCTCCGGTCGGTTTGCACCCGGGGAAATACGTGTCCGGCTGCGGGCGGCCCTGTCGTCCCCCGCAGCCGGATCGCCGCATTTACAGGTACTGACCGGTGTTGGCCACCGTGTCGATCGACCGGCCGGTGTCGGCGCCCTGCTTTCCGGTGACGAGGGTGCGGATGAACACGATCCGCTCGCCCTTCTTTCCGGAGATGCGGGCCCAGTCGTCGGGGTTGGTCGTGTTGGGCAGGTCCTCGTTCTCCTTGAACTCGTCGACGCAGGCGGCGAGGAGGTGGGAGACGCGCAGGCCCTTCTGGTCGTGGTCGAGGAACGCCTTGATGGCCATCTTCTTGGCGCGGTCCACGATGTTCTCGATCATCGCGCCGGAGTTGAAGTCCTTGAAGTAGAGGACTTCCTTGTCGCCGTTGGCGTATGTGACTTCGAGAAACCTGTTCTCCTCGGACTCGGCGTACATCTGCTCGACGACGGACTGGATCATCGCGTCGACGGTGGCCTCGGGGGAGCCGCCGTGCTCGGACATGTCCTCGGCGTGCAGCGGCAGGGTCCGGGTGAGGTACTTGGAGAAGATGTCCTTGGCGGCCTCGGCGTCCGGGCGCTCGATCTTGATCTTCACGTCGAGCCGGCCGGGGCGCAGGATCGCGGGGTCGATCATGTCCTCGCGGTTGGAGGCGCCGATGACGATGACGTTCTCCAGGCCCTCGACGCCGTCGATCTCGGAGAGCAGCTGCGGGACGATGGTGTTCTCCACGTCCGAGCTGACGCCGGAGCCGCGGGTGCGGAAGAGGGAGTCCATCTCGTCGAAGAAGACGATGACGGGGGTGCCCTCGCTGGCCTTCTCGCGGGCCCGCTGGAAGACCAGGCGGATGTGCCGCTCGGTCTCGCCGACGTACTTGTTGAGCAGCTCGGGGCCCTTGATGTTGAGGAAGTAGCTCTTGCCGGCGGGGCGGCCGGTGTGCTCCGCGACCTTCTTGGCGAGGGAGTTGGCGACCGCCTTGGCGATCAGCGTCTTGCCGCAGCCGGGCGGGCCGTAGAGCAGCACGCCCTTGGGGGGCCGCAGCTCGTGCTCCTTGAAGAGGTCGGGGTGGAGGTAGGGCAGCTCGACGGCGTCCCTGATCAGCTCGATCTGGTTGCCCAGGCCGCCGATCTTGGTGTAGTCGATGTCGGGGACCTCTTCGAGGACGAGCTCTTCGACCTCGCTCTTGGGGATGACCTCGTAGACATACCCGGAGCGGGGCTCCAGGAGCAGGGCGTCGCCGGCGCGGATGGTGGTGTGCAGCAGCGGCTCGGCGAGCCGGACCACCTTCTCCTCGTCGGTGTGCCCCACCACGAGGGCGCGCTCGCCGTCCTCGAGGATCTCCTTCAGGGTGACGATGTCCCCGGAGCGCTCGAACGCCATGGCCTCGACCACGTTCAGCGCCTCGTTGAGCATCAGCTCCTGCCCGCGGCGGAGCTCGTCGAGCTCCACGCCGGGGCTGACGTTCACCCGCAGTTTGCGCCCGCCGGTGAAGATGTCCGCCGTGGCGTCGTCGTTCGCCTGGAGGAAGACGCCGAAGCCGGCGGGCGGCTGGGCCAGCCGGTCGACCTCTTCCTTCAGGGCGACGATCTGGTCGCGGGCCTCACGGAGAGTGTTGGCCAGCCGCTCGTTCTGCGCGGACACTCCGGCGAGGTTGGTCTGCAACTCGACGATGCGTTCTTCGAGGATCCTCGTGTGACGCGGCGAGTCGGCGAGCTTTCGTCGCAGGACGGCGATCTCCTGCTCAAGGTAGGCGACCTGACCGGCAGGGTCTTCGGACCCTCGACCCGGCCGGATGCCGCGGTTGGTGTCGTCGTCGTGGGCTGCCACGGTCCTCACCTCCTCCAAGGGGAGCTGGACGCTTCCTGACCCTACCTGGCCGCGTCCCACTTGAAACCCCTAGATCACAAAGACGGTCGGGGTGCATCCGATCTTCACCCGTGCGCCCGTCCTCACGCCAGGCAAATACCCATTCAGGAACATCGGAAAGCAGCCAATTGTTTCGTCTACAACGCTCAACACCCGCCAAGGGTGCCTGGAATTGCAGCGGAAGGCGACCGCTCCCCCGCCGGTTCCGGTGACCGGCGCAAAGGCGGCGCGGAGGGGGCGGGGCGGCGGGGTCAGGCCTGGGTGCCGGGGACCGGTTCCGCGGTGAGGCGGAAGCGGTCGTCCTCCCACGTCCAGGTCACGTTGCGCTGCTTGTCCGGCTTGCTGCGGGGCACGTCGGGCGAGGAGTAGCCGAGGAGAGTGGCCGAAATCTCATTTTCGCGGACAGCGAATGCCCCGACGCTCATGCCCTCGGCCGGGTCGAGGAGGGTGGCGGTCACGCGCGGTGACTGCCCGGGCTCCGCGGGGGCGGAGACGACGTACATCCCGCTGGGCGGGGAGCCGGCGGCGGCCCGGCAGCGCACCACGGCCACGGTCTCGGCGCGGCCGTCGGCGTCGAAGTCCGCGGAGCCGTGCTTGAAGACCTCCGGCTCGGTGCCCGCGCAGTCCACCGGGTAGCGGGCGGCGCCGGCGTTCGGTCCGGGGGCGGGTCTGCCGCCGTCGCCCCTGCCGTCGTTGCCGGCGGCCTCGTTCGGGGGCTGGATGAGGGCCGCGAGGGCGATGACGGCGGCCATGGCGGTCGCGGTGGCGACCCAGTGGACCGCGCGGGGGTGCGTGTGCGGGAGGTCGGCGCCGGGCAGAGGCTGCACGGGTGAGGCTCCTGGGAGGGCTGGGAGGGCCGTGGGGAGGCCAGCATGGTGTCACACACCGGCCGCCCGCGGAACGACCCCTGCCGCTTCGGTCCGGGTTCCCTGCCGGTTCAGTCGCCCGCGGCGGCCCGCTGGCCGCCGGGACCGGTGTAATCCTCCCCGTACGCCCCCTTCGCGGGCCGGCGGCGGCGCAGCGGCGGCTCGACGCCGTCGGCGAGCCTGCGGGCGGTGAGCAGGAAGCCGGTGTGGCCGATCATGCGGTGGTCGGGGCGTACGGCCAGGCCCTCGACGTGCCAGTTGCGCAGCATGGTCTCCCACGCCTGCGGCTCGTTGAAGTTGCCGTGTTCGCGGATGGATTCCACGGTGCGGGCGAGCTGGGTGGTGGTGGCGACGTACGCGCAGAGGATGCCGCCGGGCACCAGGGCCTTGGCGACCGCGTCCAGGCACTCCCAGGGCGCGAGCATGTCCAGGATGACCCGGTCGACGTCGGTGTCGGAGAGGTTGTCCTGCAGGTCGCCGACGGTGAGCTGCCAGGCGGGGTGGGGGCCGCCGAAGTAGCGCTCGACGTTCTGCCGGGCGACGTCGGCGAAGTCCGTGCGGCGCTCGTAGGAGTGGAGCATGCCGCTGTCGCCGACGGCGCGCAGCAGGAAGCTGGTCAGCGATCCGGAGCCGACGCCCGCCTCGACCACGCGCGCGCCGGGGAAGACGTCGGCGAACGCCAGGATCTGGCCGGCGTCCTTGGGATAGACGACGGCCGCTCCGCGCGGCATGGACAGGACGTAGTCGGGGAGCAGGGGGCGCAGCGCGAGATACGGGACGTTGCCCGTGGTGCGCACGACGGTTCCCTCGGGGGCGTCGATCAGCTCGTCGTGCGGGAAGGAGCCCTTGTGGGTGTGGAAGGACTTCCCGGCTTCGAGCGTGAACGTGTAGTGGCGGCCCTTGGGGTCGGTGAGCTGTACCTGGTCCCCGACCTGGAAGGGCCCGCGGCGGCGGGCGGCACCGGTCGGCTGGGACATGGCGCCAACCTTACCGGCCTGCGGTGGTCAGGGCTGCGGCCGGGCCATGGCGGCGACGAAGGCGCGCTCGACGTCGGCGGTGGCGAGCACCCCGTAGATGTGGCCGGTCTCCTCCAGCACGAGGTACTCGCTGTGGGGGCTCTCGCGCAGGTGCTCCAGCAGTTGTTCGCCGGTCAGCTCGGCGGAGAGCTTCATCTCGTCCGTGAGGTCCTGGGAGAGGGAGCTGACGGCCACCCAGGGGCGGCGGTGGGCGGGGGTCTGGGCGATGGCCGAGCCGCGTACGACACCGGTGGGATCGCCGCGGCCGTCGACGACGACCAGGGCGCGGGCGCCGGCGGCGTCGGCCCGGCGCAGCGCCTCGGACAGCGGGGTGTCGGCGGTGACGGGGGCCGCCCGGCGGGTGAGGGCGCGGGCGCGCAGCTCGGGCAGGCGCTCGCGCAGCCGGGCCATGCGCAGGCTGTTGCCGGCGCCGGTCCAGATGATCGCGGCGAGGATCGCCGCCAGCAGGGCGTCGGTGACGGTGTCGGCGCTGCCGGGGTCGGAGGCCCGGGAGTGGGTGAACAGCGGGAGGCCGACGAGCGTGGCCAGGGCCAGCGCACGGCCCACCCAGGCGGCGACGACCGTGCCGGTCATGGGTTTGCCGCTGACCTTCCACACCACGGCGCGCAGCATCCGGCCGCCGTCCAGCGGCAGGCCGGGCAGCAGGTTGAAGACCGCCACGATGAGGTTGGAGATCGTCAGCGCGGCGAGCAGCACCGCCGGCACGGTGTCCTGCTCGACGAGCTGGAGGGCGCCGTAGAAGCCGCCGGCGAGCACCAGCGAGAGCAGCGGCCCGGCGAAGGCGAGCCAGAACTCGCGGCCGGGGGTCTCGGACTCCTTCTCGATCTCGGAGACGCCGCCGAAGAACTGAAGCTGGATGCGGCGTACGGGCAGCTTGTAGTGGAGGGCGACGCGGGTGTGGGCGAGCTCGTGGACGAGCACGGAGGCGTAGAAGGCGACGGCGAAGAACAGGGCGATGACGTACCGCAGGGCGCCCAGCTCCGGCAGGATCCGTTCGAGCTGGCCGCCGAAGACCCAGGTGATGAGCGCGGCGACGAGGAACCAGCTCGGGGCGACGTACACGGGCACGCCGAACGGGCGGCCCATGAGGATGCCGCCGCCGCGGCCGGGCCGATCGCCCCTGCGCTCCTCGCTCACAACTTCCTCTCCTGCCCGCTCGCCGGCGCCGGTTTCCCCGCCCGCCGGTCCGGCCTGCATGGTATGCCGCCTGATGTCGGTCCCGGGCTCTAGGGTCGTACACCATGAGTACCCGCACCGACACCGGCAACCACCCCGCGGACCCCGTCCCGCCGCCCGGGCAGGACGCCGGACCGGACGTGCCACGGGCGCCGGCGCCGCCCCGGTCGCTGTCTCCCTCCCGCGCGGCTGACTTCATGACCTGCCCGCTGATGTACCGCTTCCGGGTGATCGACAGGCTGCCGGAGAAGCCGCGCGCCTCGGCGGCCCGCGGGACGCTGGTGCACGCGGTGCTGGAGCGCCTCTTCGACGATCCTGCTGCCGAGCGTACGCCGCGGCGGGCGCGGGCGCTGGTGGCGCCGGCGTGGGAGCGGCTGCTCGCGGACCGGCCGGAGCTGGCGGAGCTGTTCCCGGACGGCGACGCGGCGGCGGACGGCGCGGAGGGCGGCGCAGCGGACGGGGCGACGGGTGGTCCGGACGGGGCCGCGGGGCGGCTGGCGGAGTGGCTGGCCGGGGCCGAGCGGCTCGTGGAGCGGTGGTTCACACTGGAGGACCCGGCGCATCTGGAGCCCGCGGAGCGGGAGCTGTTCGTGGAGACCGTGCTGGCCTCCGGGCTGAAGCTGCGCGGCGTCATCGACCGGGTCGACGTGGCGCCGACGGGCGAGGTCCGCGTCGTGGACTACAAGACCGGCAAGGCGCCCCCGCCTGAGTACGCCGCGGATGCCCTCTTCCAGATCAAGTTCTACGCGCTGGTGCTGTGGCGGCTGCGCGGCAGCGTCCCGCGCCGGCTGCAGTTGGTCTACCTGGGCAGCGGTGACGTGCTGACGTACGACCCGGACGAGGCCGATCTGCGCGGCGTGGAGCGCAAGGTGCTCGCCCTGTGGCAGGCGATCCGGCGGGCGACGGAGAGCGGTGACTGGCGGCCCAGGCCGGGCCGGCTGTGCGACTGGTGCGACTTCAAGGACTCCTGCCCGGCCTTCGGCGGCACCCCGCCCCCGTATCCGCTGACCGGCGTCGACCTGGGGCTGCCGCAGCCCCGCCCGGCCGGGGACGGGGCGCAGGGCAGAATGGACACCGCCTGACAGTCCGTCCGGCCGAGGAAGAGGAGACCCTGTGGCCATCCGCGTCCTGCTCGTCGACGACCAGCCGCTGCTGCGCACCGGCTTCCGCATGATCCTGGAGGCCGAGCAGGACATCGCCGTCGTCGGCGAGGCCGGTGACGGCCTGCAGGCGCTCGACCAGGTCCGGGCGCTGCAGCCGGACGTGGTGCTGATGGACATCCGCATGCCCCGCATGGACGGGGTGGAGGCCACCCGGCAGATCACCGGCGCCGGCCGGGACGGGCCCGCGAAGGTGCTGGTGCTGACGACCTTCGACCTCGATGAGTACGTGGTGGAGGCGCTGCGCGCCGGGGCCAGCGGCTTTCTGCTGAAGGACGCGCCGGCCGGCGAGCTGGTGCAGGCGATCCGGGTGGTGGCCGCGGGGGACGCGATGCTGGCCCCGAGCATCACCAGGCGGCTGCTCGACAAGTTCGCGACCAAGCTGCCGACGGGTGAGCAGGACGTGCCGGACACCCTGGGCACGCTCACCGAGCGGGAGGTCGAGGTGCTGAAGCTGGTCGCCCGCGGGCTGTCGAACGCGGAGATCGCCGCCGACCTGTTCGTCAGCGAGACGACGGTGAAGACCCATGTGGGCCACGTGCTGACCAAGCTGAGCCTGCGCGACCGCGTCCAGGCCGCGGTGTACGCGTACGAGAGCGGGCTGGTGCGCCCCGGCTCGTCCTGAGCGAGGCCCGGGAGCCCCCGTGCGAGGGGCTCCCGGTCGTGTCCGGCCCTCAGGCCGGGCGGCGGCTCACTCCGCGCCCTTGGAGATCTCCCAGAAGCGGAAGACCGTCGAGGCGTCGAGCGTCCACTCCAGGCCGAGGATGTTCTCCCGGGCAGCCGCGTACTGCTTGCCCTGCCACAGCGGTATGACGGGCAGTTGGTCGGCGACGATGTCCTGCAGCTCGCCGTAGGCGTCCACCGTGGCCGTGCGCTCCGACTGCGCCGCGGTCGCCGGTATCAGCTCGCTGGTGATCCGGCCCGGCTCGTAGTTGTTGGCTAGCACGTTGTCCTCGCCGAAGAACGGCGCGGTGAAGTTGTCCGGGTCCGGGTAGTCGGGCACCCAGCCCTTGACGTAGACGCCGTACGCGCCCTTCTCAATACCCTTCTCGAACTCGTCCAGCGGCACGGACTTCACGTCCGCCTCGAACAGGCCGCTGGCGTTGAGCTGCTCGGCGATCAGCTCGAAGGACGGCACCGTGCCGGGCCCGTAGCGCTCGGGCGTGGCGTACAGCGTGACGCGGACCTTCTCGTCGATGCCCGCCTGGCGCAGCGTCTGCTCGGCCCTGGCCGGGTCGGGGCGGTCGCCGTAGGTGTCGTAGAAGGCGGTGTTGTGGCCGGTGATGCCGGCGGGGACGATCGAGTACAGCTCCTCGGCGGTGCCCTCGTAGACCTCGCGGACCAGCGCATTGCGGTCGATGAGATACGCGAACGCCTTGCGCACCGCGGCGTTGCCGGCGACCGGGTCGTTCATGTTGAAGACCAGGTGCTGCACCTCGGCGCTGGTGCCCTCGACGAGCTGGATCTTCTGGCCGGCCCCGGCCTGGTCCTGCAGCTCGGCGATGTCGTTCATCGCCAGGCCGCGGTAGGCCAGGTCGACGTCGCCGTTCTCCAGGTCGGTCTTCAGCTCGTCGTCGCCGCCGGAGCCGCCGTACAGCTTCAGCGTCATCCCGGAGTTCTGCACCTCGGCGGTGCCCTTGTAGCCGGAGTTGACCGAGAACTCGGCCTCCTTGCCCTCCTCGTAGGAGTCCAGCCTGTACGGTCCCGACCCGACGGCCTTGCCGTCCTCGCGCAGCTTGTCCTTGGGGTAGGAGTCGCTGTCGACGATCGAGCCGGCGCCGGAGGCGATCTTCATGGGGAAGGTCGCGTCGGGGTAGTCCAGCCGGAACGTCACGGTCAGCTCGTCGGGCGTCTCGATCTCGCCGACCGAGTCGAGCATGACGGCGGGGCCCGCGGGGTCGTCGATGCCGATGGTGCGCTCGAAGGAGAACTTCACGTCCTCGGAGGTGAGTTCTGAGCCGTTCGAGAACGTCAGCCCGTCCTGCAGCTTGCAGGTGTAGACGCGGCTGTCGGCGCCCTCGAAGGCGCACTCCTTCGCGACCTCGGGCTCGGGCTCCGTGGCGCCCTTGGGGAAGCTCAGCAGGGACTGGAAGACGTTGTTGAACACCAGCCAGGAGCCGGGGTCGTAGCCCGCGGCCGGGTCGATGGCCGTGACCTCGTCGGTCATCCCCATCACGACCGCGTCGCCGGAGCCGGCCCCCGATCCGGAGTCCGAGCCGCAGCCGGCGGCGAGCAGGACGGTGGCCATGGCGGCGCCGAGGGGTGGGGCGAGCCGCTGGACAGCCTTCTTCACGTGTGTGGGTTCCTTCACTCGGGTCGGGTTCTGTGACCGGCGCGGCACCGCCGGTGGCCCCTACTCGCTCAGCCCGCGCCGCAGCTCCCACAGCTGCAGCGTCGACGACGAGTTGAGCGCCCATTCCGCCCCCGTGACGGTGTCGCGCGCCGCGATGTACTGCTTGCCCTGCCAGAGCGGGAGGTACGGGACGTCGGTGGCGAGGACGTCCTGTATCCGCTCGAAGCTCTCCGTCGTGCGCTCCCGCTGTGCTTCCTGGCGGGTCCGCGGGATGAGGTCCTCGATGACGGAGCTGTCGTAGTTGTTGAAGGTGAAGTTCTCCTCGCCGACGAACGGCCCGGTGAACGTGTCGGGGTCGGGGAAGTCGGGGTACCAGTGCAGGCCGTAGACGGCGTACCGGCCCTCCGCGTAGTCCTTCTTGTACGACTCCCAGGTCTCGCCCTTGACGGTGGCCTCGAAAAGACCGGACCGGTTGAGCTGGTCGCGCAGCTCCTCGAACTCTGCCTTCGTCGTCTCGCCGTAGTGGTCGGTGCTGTAGTTCAGGGTGAGCTCGACGGGCGTCTGGACGCCCGCCTCCCGCAGCAGCTCGCGGGCGGCGTCGGCGTCCGGGCGGTCGCCGTAGGCGTCGTGGAAAGCGGTGTTGTGGCCGACTATGCCGCGCGGGATCATCGCGAACAGCGGCTCGACGGTGCGCTGGTAGACGTCGCGCGCGAGCTTCGTCCTGTCGATCACCTCGGCCGCCGCCCGGCGCACGGCCCGGTCCTTCACGGTCGGGTTCTCCACGTCGAAGACGAGGTAGGCGATCTCGGCGCCGGGCGTCTCGAAGAGGCGGACGTCGGTGTCGGTGCCCTCGTCGAGGCGGTTGATCTGCTCCGGCTTCAGGCTGCGGCCCATCACGTCGATGTCGCCGCCGGAGATGGCCTCCTCCATGCTCTTGGAGCCGTCGAAGTACCGGACCTCGACCGCGTCGTTCTGCGGTTCCACGGCGCCCTCGTAGTCGCCGTTGCCGGTGTAGACGGCCTTGGTGGCGACGTCGTCCTCGTGCTCCACCTTCAGGCTGTACGGGCCGGAGCCGGCGATCTCGAAGCCCTCGTAGAGCTTGTCCTTCGCGTAGACCTCGCTGTCGACGATGGCCGCGGCGGGGGTGGCGAGCTTGAGAGGGAACGTTGCATCCGGCGTCTTGAGATGGAAGACCACGGTCCGTTCGTCGGGGGTCTCCACCGTGTCGACGTTGGCGAGCAGCGGGAACGGGCCGTTGGGGTTCTTGATCTTCAGCATCCGCTCGATGGAGAACTTGACGTCCTCGGCCGTGAGGTCGTGGCCGTTGGTGAAGGTCAGGCCGTCGCGGAGCGTGCAGCGGTACTGCTCGCTGAGCCGGTCGGCGAACCCGCACTGCTCGGCGGCGTCGGGCTGGGGCTCCGAGCCCGTACGCGGCATCCGCATCAGCGTCTGGAAGGTGTTCTGCAGGACGTTCCAGGAGTTGATGTCGTACGCCGTGGCCGGGTCGAGCGGGGCGGGGTTGTCCTCCGACAGCTCCAGCTTGTCGGTCGTGCCCACCACGATCGCGTCGTCGCCTCCGCCGGAGTCACCCACAACGCCGCAGGAGGCAAAGGCCGGGGCGAGCATCCCCAGCAGTGCGGGCAGCACCAACGACTTACGAATCATGGTCGACTTTTCTCCCTCGGACGTCCCCGGAGAGATTAGCCGTAGCACCCAGCCGGGCCGGGCCGCAGGGAAGTTGAGAAGGAATCACGCACCGATTACACCCGGCGCCTTTCCGATAACCGGACGCGGGAACAATGGCCGCGAACCTGAATCAAACCGGGCACAGAGAGGCACACCGCGGTTCCTCCGGGGCCCGTTCAGCACACCCCCGCGCACCTGTCGAGAGGCGGGAATGTGAGAAAGCTCACTCTATCGATTCCGCGCCGTGCGGCGGCAATGGGGTAACGCCTTTCGTCACGCAAAATACATGAACCGCTGCGCGGAGTTTACCCGCAGCTTTCTCACTGGAGGCGCTCGACTACGGAGCGGAGAAACGGGAGATCGACTTCCGTGAGAGAACGCACAAGGTGCCGTCCCGGCGCCGGCTCGATCGGCGCCACCGACGGCACCGCCACGACGGCGCAGCCGGCCGCCTCCGCCGCCGCCACGCCGGTGAGGGTGTCCTCGACCACGGCGCAGCGGCGCGGGTCGGCACCGAGGGCCGCCGCGGCGTGCAGGTACGGGTCGGGGTACGGCTTCGTGCGCGCTATCTCGTCGCCGGCCACGGAGAGGTGGAACTCGTGGCCGAGGGAGCGCAGCACCCGGTCGATGATGCGCCGGTGGGAGGCGGAGACGAGGGCCGTGGGCACGTCGTGCGCGGCGAGTTCGGTGAGCAGCCGCCGGGCGCCGGGCATGAGGGGCACGTCACCGTCGACGAGCTCCTCGAAGCGCGTGTTGAGGCGGACGGTCAGCTCGGCCAGGCCGATGTCGGCGCCGGTGGTGGCGATGAGGTACGCGGCGCTGCGCGCCATCGGGCCGCCGACGACGACCCGGCGCTGCTCCTCGGTCAGCTCGTGTCCGAACTCGGCGAAGACCGAGACCTCCGCGGCCCACCAGAAACCCTCGGTGTCCACGAGGGTGCCGTCCATGTCGAGCAGTACGGCCTGCGGGGCCGTACCGCGGACGGACCGCACCCGGCGGGCCGGGACGGTGCTCTGAGCCGTTCGGGTGCCTTCAGCGGGGATGCTGCCGGTCATCCGCTCACCTCCCTCGAAGGGGCGCAAAGGCCGGCCGCCAGAAGCGACCGGCCTGTTCCGGACCGACCAGTGTAAGCCGACTGTCCGGAAAACGCCCGGGGAGACCGTTCGGGGCGCTTTCCGGGCCCGGCTGTGTACGCGCCGGGGTACAGGCCGGGTGCGGGCCGGGTACGGGCGGCGCTCAGCGGGCGTTGAAGTACTTCGCCTCGGGGTGGTGGATGACGATCGCGTCCGTGGACTGCTCCGGGTGCAGCTGGAACTCCTCGGAGAGCTTCACCCCGATCCGCTCCGGCTCCAGCAGCTCGGCGATCTTCGCCCGGTCCTCCAGGTCCGGGCACGCGCCGTACCCCAGGGAGAAGCGGGCGCCGCGGTACTTCAGCGCGAACATGTCCTCGATCTGCGCCGGGTCCTCGCCGCTGTAGCCCAGCTCGGCGCGTACCCGCGCGTGCCAGTACTCCGCCAGCGCCTCGGCGAGCTGCACGGAGAGCCCGTGCAGCTCCAGGTACTCGCGGTAGGAGTCGGCGACGAACAGCTCGGCGGTGGCCTCGCCGATCTTCGAGCCGACGGTGACGATCTGGAAGCCGACGACGTCGGTCTCGCCGGAGTCCTCCGGCCGGAAGAAGTCCGCCAGGCACAGCCGCCGGCCGCGCCGCTGGCGCGGGAAGGTGAAGCGGGTGCGCTCGCTGCCGTCGTCGCCCAGGACGATCAGGTCGTCGCCCTTGGAGACACAGGGGAAGTAGCCGTAGACGACGGCCGCCTCCAGCAGGTTGCCGGTCTGCAGCCGGTCCAGCAGCCCGCGCAGCCGCGGCCGGCCCTCGGTGGCGACCAGGTCCTCGTACGACGGGCCGCCGCCGCGCGGCGCCTTCAGCCCCCACTGGCCCTTGAACAGCGCGCCCTCGTCCAGCCAGGAGGCGTAGTCGGCCTGCTGGATGCCCTTGACGACCCGGGTGCCCCAGAACGGCGGGGCGGGCACGGGGTTGTCGGTGGCGACGTCGGAGCGGGCGGGGACGCCCTCGCCCTCGTCGGCGGCCGGCGCGGGGGTGCTCGCGCGTACCCGGCGGGGGCGCAGCTCGGGCAGCTCGGCGCCGGGGACGCCGCGCTTGACGCCGATGAGGGCGTCCATGAGCCGCAGCCCCTCGAAGGCGTCGCGGGCGTAGCGGACCTCACCCTCGTAGACCTCGTGCAGATCCTGCTCGACGTACGCGCGGGTGAGCGCGGCGCCGCCGAGGATCACCGGGTACCGGGAGGCCAGCCGGCGCTGGTTGAGCTCCTCCAGGTTCTCCTTCATGATCACCGTCGACTTCACCAGCAGCCCGGACATTCCGATCACGTCGGCCGCGTGTTCCTCCGCCGCCTCCAGGATGGCCGAAACAGGCTGCTTGATACCGAGGTTGACCACGTTGTAGCCGTTGTTGGACAGGATGATGTCGACGAGGTTCTTGCCGATGTCGTGGACGTCGCCGCGCACGGTGGCCAGCACGATCGTGCCCTTGCCGGAGCCGCCCTGGCCGTCCTCGACCTTCTCCATGTGCGGCTCCAGATAGGCCACCGCGGTCTTCATCACCTCGGCGGACTGGAGCACGAACGGCAGTTGCATCTGCCCGGAGCCGAAGAGCTCGCCGACCGTCTTCATGCCGTCCAGCAGCGTCTCGTTGACGATGTCCAGGGCCGGCCGCTCGGTGAGCGCGGTGTCGAGGTCGGTCTCCAGGCCGTTCTTCTCGCCGTCGACGATCCGCCGCTTCAGCCGCTCCTCCAGCGGCAGCGCGGCCAGTTCCTCGGCCTTGCCGGCCTTCATCGACTTGGTGTCGACGCCCTCGAAGAGCTCCAGCAGGCGCTGCAGCGGGTCGTACGCGGGCTCGTCGCCCTGCGCCGGCCGGCGCCGGTCGTGGATCAGGTCCAGGCAGACCTGCACCTGCTCCTCCTCCAGCCGCGCGATCGGCAGGATCTTGCTGGCGTGCACGATCGCCGAGTCGAGGCCGGCCTTCACGCACTCGTCGAGGAAGACGGAGTTGAGCACGACCCGGGCCGCCGGGTTGAGACCGAAGGAGATGTTCGACAGGCCGAGCGTGGTCTGCACGTCGGGGTGGCGGCGCTTGAGCTCGCGGATGGCCTCGATGGTGGCGAGGCCGTCGCCGCGGGACTCCTCCTGGCCGGTGCAGATGGTGAACGTCAGGCAGTCGATCAGGATGTCGGACTCGTGGATGCCCCAGTTGCCGGTGAGGTCCTCGATCAGCCGCTCGGCGATGGCGACCTTGTGCTCGGCCGTACGCGCCTGACCCTCCTCGTCGATGGTGAGCGCCATCAGGGCGGCGCCGTGCTCGCGGGCGAGGGTCGCGACGCGGGCGAAGCGCGACTCGGGGCCGGCGCCGTCCTCGTAGTTGACGGAGTTGATCACGGCCCGGCCGCCGAGCTTCTCCAGGCCGGCGCGGATCACGTCGACCTCGGTGGAGTCCAGCACGATGGGCAGCGTGGAGGCGGTGGCGAACCGGCCCGCCAGCTCGGCCATGTCGGCGACACCGTCGCGGCCGACGTAGTCGACGCACAGGTCGAGCATGTGGGCGCCCTCGCGGATCTGGTCGCGGGCCATCTCCACGCAGTCGTCCCAGCGGCCTTCGAGCATCGCCGTACGGAACTTCTTCGAGCCGTTGGCGTTGGTCCGCTCACCGATCGCCAGGTACGAGGTGTCCTGGCGGAACGGCACCGTCTGGTACAGCGACGCGGCCCCCGGCTCGGGCCGGGGCGCGCGCCCGGCCGGCTGCAGGTCCCGTACCCGCTCGGTCAACTGCCGCAGGTGCTCCGGGGTGGTGCCGCAGCAGCCGCCGACCAGGGACAGCCCGTACTCGCGGACGAACGTCTCCTGGGCGTCGGCCAGTTCGCCCGGGGTCAGCGGGTAGTGGGCGCCGTCCTTGCCGAGGACCGGGAGGCCGGCGTTGGGCATGCAGCTCAGCGGCACCCGGGAGTGCCGGGCGAGGTAGCGCAGGTGCTCGCTCATCTCGGCCGGGCCGGTCGCGCAGTTCAGCCCGATCATGTCGATGCCCAGCGGCTCCAGCGCGGTGAGCGCGGCGCCGATCTCGCTGCCGAGCAGCATCGCGCCGGTGGTCTCGACGGTCACCGAGCAGATCAGCGGCAGGTCGGCGCCGGTGGCGGCCAGCGCCCGGCGGGCGCCGAGGAGGGCGGACTTGGTCTGCAGCAGGTCCTGGGTGGTCTCCACGAGCAGCGCGTCGGCGCCACCGGCGATCATGCCCTCGGCGTTCTGCTGGTAGGCGTCGCGCAGCGTGTGGTACGCGACGTGGCCGAGGGTCGGCAGCTTGGTGCCGGGGCCCATGGAGCCCAGGACCCAGCGCTGCCGGCCGTCGCCGGCGGTGTGCGCGTCGGCGGACTCGCGGGCGATGCGCACGCCGGCCTCGGAGAGCTCGAAGATCCGGTCCGCGATGTCGTACTCGCCCAGGGCGGCGTGGTTGGCGCCGAAGGTGTTGGTCTCCACGCAGTCGACGCCGGCCGCGAAGTACTCGTCGTGCACGGAGCGGACGATGTCGGGGCGGGTGACGTTGAGGATCTCGTTGCAGCCTTCCAACTCCTGGAAGTCCGCCAGCGTGGGCTCCTGCGCCTGGAGCATCGTGCCCATGGCGCCGTCGGCCACCACCACGCGGGTGGCGAGGGCCTCGCGCAGTGCGTCGGCGCGGGTCTGCTGGCTGGCTGCGGGCTGGGACGGCTGCGAGGCCATGGGGATACTCCCTCGTGTGCGACGGCTGTCGGCTATGCGCGGCCCGCGAGGACCGGTGCACGGGCCCAGGGTATCGGCCAGAGCCGGTGCTGTCCGGGTCGTTTCACGACCCGGACAGTGCGGTTTTGCGCGGTTTTCCGGCAGACTCGTGCGCGATCGGCACTTCCGGGGTCTTCCCCGACCACCCCCCTGCGGCGTGACAATGACCGATACTGTTCAGCATTGTCGAACTGCCGGTCTCGTTGAGGAGGATCTTCCGTGGCACGGAACATCCAGTCGCTCGAGCGAGCGGCTGCGGTGCTGCGCCTGCTGGCCGGAGGAGAGCGGCGCCTGGGCCTGTCGGACGTCGCCTCCACCCTGGGGCTGGCCAAGGGCACGGCGCACGGCATCCTGCGCACGCTGCAGCAGGAGGGCTTCGTCGAGCAGGACCCGGTCTCCGGGCGGTACCAGCTCGGCGCCGAGCTGCTGCGGCTGGGCAACAGCTACCTGGACGTGCACGAGCTGCGCGCCCGCGCCCTGCCCTGGACCGACGACCTGGCCCGGGCCAGCGGCGAGAGCGTGCACCTCGGCGTGCTGCACCACCAGGGCGTGCTCATCGTCCACCACGTCTTCCGGCCCGACGACAGCCGGCAGGTGCTGGAGATAGGCGCCATGCAGCCGCTGCACAGCACGGCGCTGGGCAAGGTCCTGTGCGCCGTGGACCCGGTGGCGCACGCCGAGGCCACGGAGAGTGACCGCAGGGCCCTCACCCCCGCCACGGTCACCGAGCTGGCCGACTTCGAACAGATCCTGGAGCTGACCCGCGCCCGCGGCTGGGGCTCGGACGTCGAGGAGACCTGGGACGGCATCGCCTCCGTCGCCGCCCCCGTACGCGACCGCCGCGGCATGCCCGTGGGCGCCGTGGGCGTCACCGGGGCGGTGGAGCGGGTCTGCCCCGGCGGTGAGCTGCGGCCCGAGCTGGTGGCGGCGGTGCGCGACTGCGCCCGGGCGGTGGCCCGGGACCTGGGCGCCGGACGCTTCTGAGCCGCACGGGGCCCGCCGTCCCGCCGATTCCCCGTTTTCCCGTCACCCGGGCCTTGACGTGCCTGTGACGTGGCGCAACACTGCCGTGCACCGGTCGGCATTGTCGAACGCCTGACGACATTTTTGACGTATGGTGTTACAGCGCGGACCCGGATCCTCGTACGGACCTCCCAGGACAAAGGAGTCGCAGGATGGACCCGTCCAACTCCGACATTTTCATCGGCGAGGTGGTGGGAACCGCCTTGCTGATCGTTCTCGGTGGCGGCGTGGTGGCCGCCATCACCTTCAAGAAGTCCAAGGCTTTCCAGGCAGGCTGGAACGCGATCGCGTTCGGCTGGGGTTTCGCGGTCCTGACCGGCGCTTACGTCGCCGCCGGCGTCTCCGGGGCCCACCTCAACCCGGCGGTGACCCTCGGACTTGCGATCAAGGGCGACACCGACTGGGGCGACGTGCCCCTGTACATGGCCTCCGAGATACTCGGCGCCATCATCGGCGCCGTCTTCGTGTGGCTCGCCTACTACGGCCAGTTCCACCACCACCTCACCGACAAGGAGGTGGTCGGTCATCTCGAGAACGCGGACGTCAAGGCGATCGAGGCCCACGAGAAGGGTGCCGGCCCGGTGCTCGGCATCTTCTCCACCGGCCCGGAGATCCGCAACACGGTGCAGAACATGATGACCGAGATCATCGGCACCTTCGTCCTCGTCATCTCGATCCTCACCCAGGGGCTCAACGACGAGGGCAACGGCCTCGGTCCCCTCGGCGTGCTGATCGTCGCCCTGGTCGTCGTCAGCATCGGTCTCTCGCTCGGTGGTCCCACCGGGTACGCCATCAACCCCGCGCGCGACCTCGGGCCGCGCATCGTCCACGCCCTGCTGCCGCTGCCCAACAAGGGCGGCTCGGACTGGACCTACGCGTGGATTCCCGTCGCCGGCCCGCTGATCGGCGGCGCCCTCGCCGGTGGGCTCTACGAACTCGCCTTCGCCTGAACCGGCGCGTCCCGCCCGCCCGCCGGGCGGGGCCGCGCCGGGCACCACCTCGACCCACGCCGAACCAACGACGTATCGGAGCGACATGACCGACACACACACTGCAGGTCCGTTTATTGCGGCTATTGATCAGGGGACGACTTCGAGCCGGTGCATCGTGTTCGACACCGATGGCCGGATCGTGTCGGTGGACCAGAAGGAACACGAGCAGATCTTCCCCAAGCCCGGCTGGGTCGAGCACAACGCCACCGAGATCTGGCGCAACGTCCAGCAAGTCGTCGACGGCGCCGTCACCAAAGCCGGCATCACCTCCAGCGACGTCAAAGCCATCGGCATCACCAACCAGCGCGAAACCACCCTGCTGTGGGACAAGCACACCGGCGAACCCGTCGCCAACGCCATCGTCTGGCAGGACACCCGCACCGCAGAACTCTGCCGCCAACTCGGCGGCACCCAAGGCCAGGACCGCTTCCGCAACGCCACCGGCCTGCCCCTGGCCTCCTACTTCGCCGGCCCCAAAATCCGCTGGCTCCTCGACCACACCCCCGGCCTGCGCGAACGCGCCGAAGCCGGCGACATCCTCTTCGGCACCATGGACTCCTGGGTCATCTGGAACCTCACCGGCGGCCCCGGACGCGGCGTCCACGTCACCGACGTCACCAACGCCTCCCGCACCATGCTCATGAACCTCCAAACCCTCGACTGGGACGCATCCATCTGCCAGGCCATGGGCGT
>NZ_JCANSZ010000073.1:0-28263 GCF_059570535.1 Streptomyces sp. CNP082 | reverse complement strand
CCGGCGCCGGACGTGGCACCGGCGCCGGACGTGGCACCGGCGCCGGACGCGCCGCCCACGCCGACTGCGGCACCGGCGCCGGCCGCGGCCCCGCCGCCCGCCGCGGGACCGACGCCGGCTGCGGGACCGACGCCTGCTGCGCCGCCCCCATCACCTGCGCAGGAGGGGGCGCCGGCCGCGTACGGGAAAACGCCCGCTGCGTACCCGAAGACACCGCAACCCGCCACCGAGACGGCCCCGGTCCACCCGCCCACCCAGCCCGCCGCCCCGCGCCCCGGCGCCTCCCGGCCGCCGCAGGCGGCCCAGCCCCAGACCCAGGCGCAGACCCACGCCCCCTCTTCGCCGCGCCCCCGCAAGCGGCGCACCGGGCTCGTCGCCGGGCTGGTGGCCGGTGCCCTGCTGCTGGGCGCCGCCGGCGGTGCGTACCTGGTGAACACCCTCAAGGACGACGACGGCGACAACACCAGCAGCCAGGACCGCTCCGGCGACTCGCCCGGGAAGGACAGCGGCAGCAAGGAGAAGGGCGCCGGCGACCGGCAGCAGAACGACGACCCGCCCGCGAGCAGCCCGCCGCCGAGCGCGCCGCCGGCGGATCCGGAGCCGGTCGCGTACGAGGGCATCGAACTGCCCGCGTCGTACTACCTCAACCTCAAGGACGAACCGCTCAGGCCGGAGACCGACGGCGACGGCGATATCGAGTATGAATCCGGGCCATATCTGGAAACCGACAACGGCCGGTTCGTCCTTCTCCAGCCCACTGAGGAGCCCACGCTCGACACCTGCCGCGAGGTGACCCGCTACACCGAATCGATCTACCTGGGCGATGTCGAGGAGGGCGCGAACATCTGCCTGGAGACTACGGCCGGGCACATGGCCTTGATCACGTACCAGGGAGTCTCGCCGGAGAGCGACCCGAGCAGTTACCTCGTCCTCGACGTCACGGTCTGGCGGAACGGCACGGCGCAGCCGTAGCGTTCAGCGGATGATCATGGTGAGCGCGGCGGTGGTGCCCACGGCGACGATGACCGTGCGCATCAGGGCGGGCGTGAGCTTGCGGCCCAGGTGGGCGCCGACGAAGCCGCCGAGCGTGGAGCCGGTGGCGATGATGCCGGCAGCGGTCCAGTCGACGTCGGTGACGATGACGAAGACGATCGACGCGACCCCGTTGACGAGGGCGGCCAGGACGTTCTTGGCGGCGTTGAGGCGCTGCAGGTCGTCGCGGACGAAGGTGCCGAACAGGCCCATGAGGATGACGCCCTGGGCGGCGCCGAAGTAGCCGCCGTAGACGCCGGTGCCGAGGACGCCGATCCACAGCGGGGTGCCGCCGTCGGTGTCGTCGTCCTCGTCGCGCTCGGCGAGGCGCCGGCTCAGCAGGGGCTGGAGGAGGACCAGGGCGCAGGCCGTCAGGATCAGGACGGGGACCACAGCCTGGAACGACTCGGCGGGCAGTTGCAGGAGCAGCAGCGCGCCGGCCAGGCCGCCGAGGAGGGAGGCGGTGCCGAAGCGCAGTATGCGGCGGCGCTGGCCGCGCAGCTCGCGGCGGTAGCCGTAGACGGCGCCGGCGACGCCGGGGACGAGGCCGACGGTGTTGGAGACGTTCGCGAGGACCGGGGGGTAGCCGAGGGCGAGGAGCGTGGGGAAGGTGATGAGCGTGCCGGAGCCGACGACCGCGTTCATGCCGCCGGCGACGAGTCCGGCACCGGCGAGCGCGGCGGCTTCGAGCGGTTCCACGGCGGCGTCCTCGTTCCGTAGGTCGGTCCCGGCGGGGTGCGGTCCCGGTGGGGTGCGGTGCGGCGGTCAGCGGGGGGCGGGCGTACCGCGAAGATCGTGGTCATCGTGGGCGCGGCGGTCCGCCCAAGTCAATCCTCGGGTGTTCTTGGGCGTCCCCAAGGGTTAGCTTGACGCGCATGACTCTGGACGACCTGCGGGTGTTCGTCGCGGTGTGCCGGGCGGGGAGCCTGAGCGCGGTGGCGCGGGAGCTGGGCTGTACGCAATCGGCCGTCAGCCAGCATGTCAAGCGGCTGGAGCGGGAGGTCGGCCTCAGCCTCGTGGAGCGGCACCCGCGCGGCGTGGTGCCCACGCACGCCGGGGAGTTGCTGCGCGGCGCCGCCGCCGAGGGTATCGGCGGCGTGGACCACGCGCTGCGGCGGCTGGGCGACCTGGCGCGCGGGGACGGCGGGTCGGTGCGGGTGACGACGGGGGCGACGACCGTACGGCACTTCATGTCGGCGGCGGTCGTCGCGTTCCGCGAGCGGTATCCGCAGGTCAGCCTGGAGTTCCAGACGGAGAACTCCAGCCGCGGCTGCGTCGCCGCGCTGGCCGCGGGCAGCGCCGACCTGGCGTGGATCACGATCAGCGCGCCGGTACGGGGCGTGGAGCTGCGGCGCGCCGCGGAGCTGCCGTGGGTGCTGGCCGTACGGGAGGGCGATCCGCTGGCGGAGCGGTCGGCGGTGGGGGCGGCGGACCTGGCGGCGGTGCGGCTCATAGGGCTGCCGGGGAACTCGAGTTCGCGGGCGCATCTGGAGGCGTGGTTCGCGGAGTCGGGGGTGCGGCTGCCGGCGTTCGACACGTCGGTCGCGGACTGGGACACGGCGATCCTCCTCGCGGAGCTGGGGCTCGGCTACGCCGTCGTGCCGGAGCTGCCGGGGTGGCGCGACGGGCGGCATCCGGGGGTGCGGCTCGTACCCGTACCGGAGCTGCCACCGCTGTGGGCGGGGTGGGCGGTGCGGCGGTGGGCGGCGCTGTCGCCGCTGGCGCGGGCGTTCGCGGAGCTGGTGGCGGGCTCCGGGAGCGTGGCGGATGCGGGGGGCGTTCCGGGCGCCGGCGTTGTGGCGGGGTCCTGAGTCCTGGCTGGCTTCTGAGGCCCGGCGGGCTTCTGAGTTATGGCGGGCTTCCGGGTTATGGACCGGTGATCTCGCTCCTCTTTGGCTCTGCCTGTCAGGCCATCGGTGGGTGAGGGTGGTGGTGTTCCGCAGTAGCCGAGTAGCGCCCGCCGGAGGCCGTCCATGAGCATCGCCTTTCTGCTGACCACGCTCGTCGTGGTCGCCACGCCGGGCACCGGCGTGGTCTACACCCTCGCCGCCGGGCTGTCCCACGGCCGGCGGGCGAGCGTGGTGGCCGCGTTCGCCTGCACACTCGGCACCGTCCCGCACGTCATCGCGACCGTCACCGGGCTCGCGGCGCTGCTGCACGCCAGCGCCGTGGCGTTCGAGGTGGTGAAGTACCTGGGCGTCGCGTACCTGCTGTACATGGCGTGGTCGACGCTGCGCGACAGGCAGGTCCTGGTAGTCGAGGACGACGCGGCGGCCGGGCCGAAGCCGGTGGGCCGGGTGATCGTCTCCGGTGTGCTGCTCAACCTCCTCAACCCGAAGCTGACGATGTTCTTCGTGGCGTTCCTGCCGCAGTTCGTACCGGCGGGCCAGGAGGGGTCGACGGCGGCGATGCTGCGGCTGAGCGCGGTGTTCATGGGGCTGACGTTCGTGGTGTTCGCGGCGTACGGGGTGTGCGCGGCGGCCGTGCGCGGGCAGGTGCTGGGGCGGCCACGGGTGATGGCGGGGATCCGGCGGGTGTTCGCCGTGTCGTTCGTGGGGCTGGGCGCGAAGCTGGCGGTGGCGTGACGATGCGCTTCGGACATGCGGAGGAGCTGCGGGCGGAGTTTCCGGAGCTGGTGGCGGGGGTGCTGTACGGGGAGTTCGGGCGCGGTGGCGGTCCCGGCCCCGGGTCCGGTCCCGGGTCCGGCCTCGGTCCCGGTCCCGGCGCGGATGCGGAGCTGCACGCGCGCGTCAGTGCGTACACGGACGTCGCGCGGCGGCGGCTGGCGGCGGGCACGGAGGGGGAGTTCCCCGAGGTACGGGCGTGGCGGCGGGCGTACGCACGGCTGGGGCTGCGGCCGACGCAGTACCGCTGCGCGTCGGAGTCGCTGCTGCGGCGGCTGCGGCGGGAGGGGTCGCTGCCACGGATCAACCCGGTGGTGGACCTGTGCAACGCGGTCTCCGTGGCGTACGCGATCCCGGTCGCCGTGCTGGACGTGGACCGGATCGCGGAGCCGTGGCTTGAGGTGCGCCGTGCGCGGGGGGACGAGACGTATACGACGTTCGGCGGCGGGGACGAGCATCCGGCGGCGGGGGAGGTGACGTTCGCCGACTCGGCGGGGCGCGCGCATGCGCGGCGCTGGACGAACCGGCAGAGCGGGTATTCGGCGGTGGGCGCGGAGACGCGGCGGGTGCTGGTGGTGGCGGAGGCGCTCCACGAGACGGCTGCGGCGGACGTGGCGGAGCTGACGGATGCGGTTCAGGGGGAGTTGGAGGGCCTGTGGGGCGTGGTCTCGAAGGGGGCGCTGCTGACGGGCGCGGCGCCGGAGTTCGTGTTCGGGGAGTGAGGGAGTAAGGGAGTGAGGGGGTGCGGGAGTGCGGGGGTGCGGCGGCGGGCGGGGGTTCGGGGCGTGAGGGGCGGGCCTGAGCTGCGGCGACGGAGCTTCGGGCGGGCGTTGTCAGTGGCGCGTGCCACGATGGCTCCATGAACGGGGTGGAAGGCAGGGCCGCTGAGAGGTCCAAAGCGTACGGGTCGGATTTCCTGCAGCTCGACGTCGGGGATGCGCCGGCGGGCGGGATGGCGGACTGGCTGGCGTGGCGGCTGAGAGAGGCGATCGCGGACGGGCGGCTGGCGGTGGGCAGCCGGCTGCCGCCGACGCGGGCGCTGGCGGCGGAGCTGCGGGTGTCGCGCGGGGTGGTCACGGAGGCGTATCGGCGGCTGACGGAGGACGGGCACGTCGAGGGGCGGCGGCGCGGCGGGACGGTGGTGGTCGCGGCGCCGGTGGGGACGGGGGCCGCCGCGGACTCCGGGCAGCCGGAGCCGGGCCGTCGGAGAGGGGCCGCACCGGGCTCCGGGGCGCCCGGGCAGGGCCGCGGTGCGGGGGGACAACCGGGCGGCGAGGCGCCGGGGCCGGGCGGCGTGCCGGGCTCCCGGCGACCGGGCCTGGGCCTGGGCCTGGGCCGTCGAGCGGGAGCCGCGCCGCCGGGCTCGGGGGCGGCGGGCGCGGGACGGGTGCCGGGCGCGGTGGTCCACGGCGCGGCGGCGGCGCCGGGGGCTGCGGGCGCTGGACGGATGCCGGGCTCCGGGGCGGCGGGGCCGGGCGCGGCAGGCGCTGGACGGGGGCCGGGCGCGGTGGTCCACAGCGCGGCGGCGGCGCCGGGAGCTGCGGGCGCGGGACGGGCGGCGGGCTCCGGGGCGGCGGGGCCGGGCGCGGCGCGGTCGGGCCGTCCCGACGTGTTCTTTCCCGCCGCCCCCGGACCCGACGCGTTCGACGCGCTGCGCGCCGCGCCCGCCCGGATCGACCTCACCCCGGGGCTGCCGGACCTCGCCGCGTTCCCCCGCGCCGCGTGGCTGCGCGCCGAGCGCGCCGTCCTCGCCGGGATGTCCGCCGCGGACCTCGGCTACGGCGACCCGCGCGGCGCCCCCGCGCTGCGCCGGGCCGTCGCCGGCTGGCTCGCCCGCAACCGCGGCATCCGCGCCAGCCCCGACGACGTCGTCATCGTCGCCGGCACGGCCCAGGCGCTGACCCTGCTGCACCCGGTGCTGCGCTCCGACGGCGTGGGGGCGGTGGCGCTGGAGGACCCCGGTTCGCTCGGTACGCGCCAGCATCTGGAGAACGGCGGGCTGGACATCCTCCCGGTGCCGGTCGACGCCGACGGCATACGTGTCGACGCGCTGCGCGCCACCGGCGCGCGTGCGGTGCTGCTCACCCCGGCGCACCAGTTCCCGACCGGCGCGGTGCTCAGCGGCGAGCGGCGGCGCGAGCTGCTGAGCTGGGCGGAGGACGGCGGCCGGCTCGTACTCGAAGACGACTACGACGCCGAACACCGCTACGACCGGCCGCCGGTGCCCGCGCTGCGCGCGATGCTCGCGGAGCGCGTCTGCTACATGGGCAGCGTGTCGAAGCTGCTGGCGCCGGCGCTGCGGGTGGGCTGGGTGGTGCCGCCGCCGGGGTACCGGGACGCGCTGGTGAACGCCAAGCGCTTCACCGACCTGGGCAACGCGGTGCTGCCGCAGCTCGTGCTCGCGCGGCTGATGGAGTCCGGGGAGCTGGAGCGGCACCTGCGGCTGCTCCGGGGGCGGCACCGGCGGCGGCGGGACGCGATGATAGCGGCGGTCGCGGAGCACCTGCCGGGCGCGGTGGTCCACGGCGCGGCGGCGGGGCTGCACTTGACGGTGACGTTCGACGGTGCGGGCGGCTCGGGTTCGTCCGACGCGGGTTCTTCTGGCACGGACTCCTCCGGCGCCGGCTCCTCCGGCTCGGGCTCCTCCGGCGCGGGCGGCGGGCGAGGGCCCGGCGGGCGACTGCCCGCGGGGGTGACCGATACGGAGTTGGCGGCGGCGGCGCTGAGTTGCGGCGTCAAGGTGCAGCCCCTGTCCTGGCACCGCCTCCGCCCCGGCCCGCCGGGCCTGGTCCTCGGCTATGCGGCGAGCCACCCCGACGCCGTGACCGAGGGGGTGAGGCTGCTGGGCCGGGCGCTGCGCGGGGCGTAACGGTCAGGCCGTAGCGGAGCGGTGATCCGGACGGGGACGGGGGCCGCCGCGGGCTCCGGGCAGCCGGAGCCGGGCCGTCGGGGAGGGACCGCACCGGACTCCGGGGCGCCCGGGCAGGGCCCCGGTGCGGAGGGAGAACCGGCGGCGGGACGCCGGGGCCGGACGGCGTACCGGGCTCCCGGCGGCCGGGCCCGGGCCGTCGAGCGGGAGCCGCGCCGCCGCGCCTCAGGCGTCCCGGCGCCGCAGCACCGCCGCGCCCAGTGCCAGCGCCGCCGCCGACCACGCCGCCAGGACCCCCAGCCCGGCCCACGGCCCGATCGGCAGTTCCCCCGTGTCCACCGTCGACTGCACCGCCATCCCCGCCGACGCGGGCCCGTAGCGCTGGAGCCGCTCGACCCACTCCGGATCCGACAGCATCCCCGCCACCAGCGGCGACGCGTACAGCACCCCCAGGCACGCCGCGACCGCCCCCGCCGTGTCCCGCAGCGCCGCACCCAGACCCAGCGCCAGGAGCGCCACCAGCACCAGGTACAGCGCCGTCCCGAAGCCCGCCCGCAGCACCGGTCCCGCCCCCAACTCGTACGAGGTGAAGCCCGCCGGCACCAGCGCCCGCCCCGCGAGCAGCGCACCCAGCACCCCGGCGCCGCCCGCCGCCAGCACCGCGGCACCGACCACCGCGGACTTCGCGGCGAGCACCCGCAGCCGGCCGGGTACGGCGGTCAGCGTCGTGCGGATCGTGCCCGTGCCGTACTCCGCCGTGAACGCCAGCGACGCGAGCACCGCGACCGCCGCCTGCCCGGCCCACACGCCGGCCAGGCTGGTCTTGACGACGTCCTCGCGGCAGCCGGCGGGCGGGCAGTGCGCCGTGGACAGCCCGCTGACCGCACCCGCGCCGACCGCCGCGGTGACGGCTGCGACGGCGAGGAGGAGCCACCATGTGCTGGGGAGGGTGCGGAGTTTGGTCCACTCCGCCCGCGCCGCGTACGCCGCGTCCCGTACGCGCGCGGACGCCGACCCCTGCCCCGCCCGGTCCCGCACCCCGCGCGCCTCCTCCTGCCGCACCCCACGCTCCGTCCCGCGCCCCACCCCGCGCCCCACCCCGCGCCCCGTCGCACGCTCCGCCGCCCCCGGCGCCCTCCGCCCCTCACGCATCGCGCCGCCGCAGCCGCCACACCGCCAGCGCCAGCGCCACCGCCGCCCACACCGCCAGCACCCCGAGCCCCGCCCACGGCCCCTGCGGCATGCACCCGTCCTCCGGCAGGCACACCGTCTCCACCTGCGCGTACCGCGGCGTCGTGCTCTGCACCCCGAACCCGGCCACCGGCGTCACCCGGAACAGCCACTCCACCGCCCCCAGCGGCAGCCCCCCGCCCAGCACCAGCGGCAGCACGAACAGCACCACCACGATCGTCACCGCCGCCGCCGTGTGCCGCAGCAGCGCCCCCAGCCCCAGTGCGAAGAGCGCCACCAGCGCCAGCAGCAGCCCCGTGCCCACCACCGCCCGCAGCGCCGGCCCGTCGGACAGCGACACCTCGGGGAACTGCGGCGGCTCGAACCCGTTCGCCCGCAGCGTCCGCTGCCCCACCAGGAACGACACCACCGCGCCCACCAGCCCCGCCGCGAACGCCGCCGCCGCCAGCACCGCCGCCTTCGCCGCCAGCACCCGCCCGCGCCGCGGGGCGGCGGTGAACGTCGTACGGATCATGCCGCGCCGGTACTCGGCGGTGATGAACAGCACGCCCAGCGCCGCGAACGCGATCAGCCCGACCTGCGCGCCCACCAGGCTCATCCGGGTCAGGTCCCCCGCGGGCGGGCGCGGGGCGATGTCGCCGGAGCCGGTGACGGTGAACGTGCCGCCGGAGCGCTGTGTGCCGCCGGCCGGGCCGTTCGCCGCCGCGGGCCCGGCCGGCGGGCCCACGGCCTCGTCCCGCCACGCCGCCGCGCCCGCCCCGTCTGCCCCGTCTACCCCGTCCGTCCCGTCTGCCCCGTCCGTCCCGTCGTCGGTCCCGTCCGTCCCGTCGTCGGTCCCGTCCGTTCCGCCCGTCCCGCCCGACGCCCCGCCGCCTTCGAGCCGTACGTTGTCGAAGACCCCCGTCGCCTCGCTCGGCTGCGCCGCGATGCTCAGCGAACCGAACGACCGCTCCACCCGGTCCGTCTCCGGTGCCGCCACGAACAGCCCCGCCCGCGCCTTCTCCGGCAGCCCGGCGGCGGGCACGCTGCCGACCTCGTCCCAGCGTTCGCCGTCGGCGGACTGGTAGCCGGTCAGCCGGTCGCCCTCGCGCGTCAGCCGCAGCCACACCGGAGCGTCCCCGGCCACGTCGCCGCCGGCGACGTCGTGCTCGAACCCGTACTGCAGCCGCACCCCGTGCCCGTACGTGCGCATCAGCGCCACATACGGGCTCCCCGGTTCGGTGCCCGCCTTCACGATGACACCGGCCTTCGCCCACGGCGCGTCCGTGTCTTCGCCCAGCCGCAGACCCGTCACGCGGGCGGTGACGCCGCCGTCGCCGGAAAGCGGCCGGTGCACGAAGCGGAACGAATCCGTCACCCCGTCCGTCACCCCGTCCGCCGCGCCGCCGCCGCCACCGCCGTCATCGGCTGTGACGGTGCTGCCGCCGCCCGACGACACGAGCGACACCAGCACTGTCACCAGCACCCCGGCCAAGAGCGTCAGCAGCCAGCGGTCCACGCTGCGCAGCTTCGTGAACTCGGCGCGCAGCAACTGCCGGAACCCGTCGCGGGCAGGCGGCAGCGTCGAACGGTACGGGGCCACGCCCCCGCTCTCCGTACCCGCAGCAGCCCCCGTCTCCGTACCGGCGCCCAGACCGGCACCCGCACCCACACCCCCGCTCATCGCGGACCCTCCCCCTCCGGCGCGGCGGCGAACTCGGCCTCGCCGCGCGTCAGCTCCATGTACGCCTCCTCCAGCGACGCCCGGTGCGCCGCCAGCCCCGAGAACGGCACCGACCCCGCGCCCAGCAGCTCCGCCACCCGCTCCGCCGGCAGCCCCGAGACCGTCAGCGACTCCCGGCCCGTCGCCGCGACCGTCGCCCCCGCCGCCGCCAGCACCGTCATCGCCCGCTCGCGCTCCCCCGTACGCAGCGCGACCCGCCCGTCGGAGGCGGCGGCGAGCATGACGGCCACCGACGTGTCGGCGACGAGCCGGCCGCGGCCGATGACCACCAGGTGGTCGGCGGTGTCCTCCAGTTCGCTCATCAGATGGCTGGAGACGAGCACCGCCCGCCCCTCCGCCGCCAGCCGGCGCAGAAAGCCGCGTATCCAGCGGATGCCCTCCGGGTCCAGGCCGTTGACCGGCTCGTCGAAGAGCAGCACCGGCGGGTCGCCGAGCAGCGCGGCGGCGATGCCGAGGCGCTGGCGCATCCCCAGCGAGTAGCCGCCGGCCCGCCGCCGGCCCGCCGCGGCGAGCCCCACCTGCTCCAGCAGCTCGTCGACGCGGCGCGGCGGCAGGCCGTGCGAGTGCGCCAGCCACAGCAGGTGGTCGCGCCCGCGCCGGCCGGGGTGTACGGCCGCCGCGTCCAGCGCGGCGCCGACGTGCTGCAGCGGGCGGCGCAGCGCCGCGTACGGCTGGCCGCTGATCAGCGCGCTGCCCGCGTCGGGGGCGTCGAGGCCCAGGACGATGCGCATGGTGGTGGACTTGCCGGCCCCGTTGGGGCCGACGAACCCGGTGACCTGGCCGGGGACGACCGTGAACGACAGACCGTCCACGGCGGCGACGGGACCGAAGTGCTTGCGCAACTCCCGGACCTCGATGGTTGCTTCTGACGCTGCCATGGTGAGGAGGCTACGAAGCGGGCGGCGGGCGGGTCGTCACGCGCAGGAGGAGTCTTGCGGGCGGCGGGGTAGCTCGCGTGGGGGAGGGGCCGTCCAGGGCGGGAGGGACGCCGACGGGGCCGGTCGCGGGGACAATGGCGGCGTGACGGGAGCGCGGGGGGAGCGGGCGTGAGGCGTGGGGCGGAGGGTCCGTACGCGACGGACGCGGACCGGACACCCGGCACGGGCCCGGCACCCGCGCATCCGCGACTACGGCCCCGCCCCCCGGCTCCCCCGCTCCGCCGCCTGGCCGCCTCCCCCGACGGGCCCGTCGCCGCCGCCGCGCTCCTCGCGCTCCTCGCCGCCGCCGACACCGTCCTGCACACCGGCGCCGGCGACCACCTCACCGCCGCCCTGCTCCTCGCCTTCGGCGCCACCGCCCCCGTCGCGCTCCTGCGCACCCACCCCGCCCCCGCCGCCGTCCTCGCCACCGCCGCGAACGCCCCGCTCCCCGCCCTCCTCGGCGCCCCCGTCGCCGCCGGCGTCGCCGCCCAGGCACTCCTCCTGCACCGCCTCGCCCGCCACGGCACCCGCCGGGTCCGCGCCCTCGCCGTGCTCCTCGTGCTGCCGCTCGCCGGCTACGCCACCGGCGCCCCCGCCGACGGCCCGCCCGACGACGCCGGCCGGCTGCTCGCCGTCGCCGCCGCCGTACTCCTCGCCGCCGCCACCGGCACCGGCCTCGCCCGCCGCGCCCGGCACGCCGCCGCCGCCCACAGCGCCACCGAGCAGGCCATCGCGCACACCCTCTACGAACACGCCGCCCGCGGCGAACGCGCCCGCATCGCACGGGAACTCCACGACGTCGTCGCCCACCACATCTCGATGATCTCCGTACAGGCCGAAACCGCCCGCCTGACCACCCCCGGCCTCCCCGACGAAGGCGCCCGCCGGCTCCGCGACATCGGCGACACCGCCCGCACCGCCCTCACCGAGATGCGCCGCCTGCTCGGCGTCCTGCGCGACGACGCCGGCGCCGCCCCCGCGGCCCGCCGCCCCCCGCCCGGCCTCGCCCAGCTCAACGAACTCCTCGACGGCGCCCGCGAGGCCGCAGGCGCCGCGGTACGCCTCCTCGTCAGCGGCGCCGTACGCCCCCTCGGCACCGGCATCGAACTCACCGCGTACCGCATCGTGCAGGAAGCCCTCAGCAACGCCCGCCGGCACGCCCCCGGCGCCGCCGTCGACGTGGAACTCCACTACGCCGACACCGCCCTGCGCCTGCGCATCCGCGACAACGGCCCCGGGCCCGGCTCCGGCCCCGCGGGCGCCGGCGGGCACGGGCTGCTGGGCATGCGCGAACGCGCCGCGGCCGTCGGCGGCAGCCTGCGCAGCGGCCCCGCCGCGGGCGGCGGCTTCCTGCTCGAAGCCACCCTCCCCGCCAAGACCCGCACGAGCGACGAGGAGAGAGCGGCATGACCGGCCCCGCGCAGACCGTGCGCGTCGTCGTCGCCGACGACCACGAAGTCGTCCGCGCCGGCTTCGCCGGACTCCTCGCCACCCAGCCCGACTTCGACGTCGTCGGCACCGCACACGACGGCGCCGACGCCGTCCGCGTCTGCCGCGCCCGGCGGCCCGACGTCGTCCTGATGGACGTCCGCATGCCCGGCGTCGACGGCATCGAGGCCACCGCCCGCCTGACCGCGGACCCCCCGCACCCCAGGGTGCTGATCCTCACCACCTTCGACCTCGACGAGTACGTCTACGACGCCCTCGCCGCCGGCGCCAGCGGCTTCCTGCTCAAGGACGTCACCGCGGAACGGCTCTTCGACGCCGTGCGCGTCGTCGCGGCCGGCGAGGCGCTGCTCGCGCCGGCGGTCACGCGGCGGCTCATCGCCGAGTTCGCGCGGCTGCGCGCGGCGCGGCCGGAGCGGGAGGGGGCCGCCGCGCCGCTGGCGGCGCTGACGCCGCGCGAGACGGAGGTGCTGCGGCTGCTCGCCGAGGGCCTGTCCAACCCCGAACTCGCCGCCCGCCTCCACGTCGGGGAGGAGACCGTGAAGACGCACGTCAGCCGGCTGCTGGCGAAGCTCGGCCTGCGGGACAGGACGCAGGCCGTGATCACGGCGTACGAAACGGGCCTCGTCGTCCCCGGCACCCGCTGACGCCCCCGGCCCCCGACCCCCGGCTCCCGACCCCCGACCCCCGGCCCCGGCCCTCGGCTCCCGGCCCCGGCCCCGGCCCTCCGGTGACGCCCGGCCCGGCCCGTACCGGCGCCGCTCGGTTAGCCTCGTGACCATGCCCGGAGCCATCGAACTCGTCATATTCGACTGCGACGGAGTCCTCGTCGACTCCGAGCGCATCGCCGCCGCCGCACAGGCCACCGTCGGAGCGGAACTCGGCTGGCCGCTCACCGAAGCCGACGCCGCCGAACTGTTCATGGGCAAGTCCCGGGAATCGGTCGGCGCCATGGTCGTCGAACGCCTCGGCCCGGGCACCGACGAGACCTGGCACACCCGCTACTACGAGGAGTTCTACGCCGGCCTCGACCGCCTCGAAGCCGTACCCGGCGTCGTCGGCGCGCTCGACGCCATCGCCGCCGCCGGCCTGCCCACGTGCGTCGCGTCCAGCGGCGGCCACGACCGGATGCGCCGCACCCTCGGCAGGACCGGGCTGTACGACCGCTTCGCCGGACGCATCTACTCCGCCTCCGACGTCGGCGGACGCGGCAAACCCGCGCCCGACCTCTTCCTGCACGCGGCACGCCGGATGGGCTGCCCGCCGCAGGCGTGCGCGGTGGTCGAGGACAGCCGCTACGGCGTGCAGGCGGCGCGCGCCGCGGGCATGCGCGCGTACGGCTTCACCGGCGGGCTGTCACCGGCCGACTGGCTGGCGGGGCCGGACACGGTGCTCTTCGACGACATGCGCAAACTGCCGGACCTGCTGGACGCGGCCGGAGCGGCGGCCTGACGACGGACAGACGGCGCACCGGGGGCCGGCTCGTACGGGAAACGGGAAACCGCCGCTACGCCCCCTGCTCCCGCCACTCGGACGCCAGCACCGACCACACCTCGGTGTCCTGCCGCGCCCCCCGGTACTCGGAGTTCGACCGCAGCACGCCGTCGCGGCTCATGCCCAGACGCCGGGCGACCTTGATGCTCGGGGTGTTCGCCGAGGACACCTGCCACTCGATGCGCTCCATGCCGCGCTCGTACACCGCCCAGTCGATGATCACGCGCACCGCGCGCGTGACCAGCCCGCGGCCGGATGCCGCGGGCTCCAGCCAGCAGCCGGCCTCGCAGGTGCGCTGCTGCGCGTCGAAGACGCGGAACAGCACGCCGCCGACGAGGAGGCCGTCGAGCCAGATGCCGTAGAGGCGGCCGGAGTCGGACGCGGCCTTGTCGGCGTACCTCTGGAGCCAGGCGCGGGTGGAGTCGAGATCGGCGGTGACGTCGGGGAGGCCGACGTGGCGCCCGATGAACTCGCGACCGCGGTCCATGTGGGCGAGGAACTCCGCGGCCTGCCACGGCTCCAACGGCCGCAGCTCGGCACCTTCCTCACCCAGGGGTATGGCGAACATCGGGTCCTCCCGTGGCTGTGCTCGACACCGTGATCCTCGCACGGCCCACTGACAGACCCGCTGGTCACCCGCCCGCCGCCGGCGGGGCCTGGACGGACTGCGCCAGGGCGGCGACGCAGGCCCGTACGGCCGGGCTCTCCCCCCGGGAGCGCCACGCGGCCTGCACCGTACGCCGCACCGCCGGGCGCACCGGCACGAACCGCACCCCGGGCGGGCACGGCCGCTGCGCCATCTCCGGTACGAGCGACACGCACAACCCGCCCCGCACGAGCGCGAGCTGCGTGGCGTACTCCGTCACCTGATACCGCACCTCCGGCTCCAGACCCACCTCGCGCAGCGCCTGCGTCAGCCCCTCGTACGGCTCCGTGCCGACCGGACAACTCGCCCACACCGCAGCCCCCGCAGCCCCACCCGCCCCGCCCGCCCCGCCCGCCCTCGCGAGACCGCCGAGCTCAGCGAGGCCGACGCGCTCGCGGCCGGCCAGCGGATGGGTCTCCGCCACCGCCAACTGCACGTCCTCGACCACCAGCGTCTGCACCGCCAGCCCCTGCGGCAGCCGGACGGGCCGGCTGCTCCAGCTCTCGACGAGCAGCAGATCCAGCTCCCCGCCGACCAGCCTGGGGACCAGCTCGACGACCTCGCCGTCGACGACGGTGGGCGCCAGCCGCGGATGCGAGGCGGTCAGGGCGGTCAGCACCTCGGGCAGCAGCGCACGCAGCGAACTGCCGACGCCGCCGAGGCGCAGCGGGCCGAGGATCTCGTGCTGCAGGTCGACGAGATCCGCCTCGGCCTCGGCGACCTGCGCACACACCAGCGCCGCATGCGCGGCGAGCACCTTGCCGGCGTGGGTGAGGCGGACGCTGCGCCCGTACGGCTCCAGCAGCCGGTGGCCCGACTCGCGCTCCAGCTTGGCGAGTTGCTGCGAGACGCCGGAGGCGGTGACGTGCAGCGACTCGGCGGCACGGGCGATGGTGCCGTGGACGGCGACGGCGTCGAGGGCACGGAGACGCTCCAGGCTGAACACAAAGTGATGCTAATGCTTTCGGCTAACAAATCATCGCTTTTTCTTGGGGGACCGGGCAGGCAGAGTGAAGAGCATGCGACTCGACGGGGACGACCAGGGACTCCTGACCCGGCTGGCCACCCCGGTCGTGCTGGTCATCGGCGGCTCGGCGTGCATCTCGCTGTCGGCGATGTTCGTGAAGCTCGCCGACGTGAGCGCCGGCACCGCCGCCTTCCTGCGCTGCGCCCTCGCCCTGCTGCTGCTCGTCCCCCTGGCAGCCGCCGAACTCCGCCGCCTCGGCCCGCGGCGCCGGCGCGCGGTCCTCACGGACCTGGCGGCCGGGCTGCTGCTCGGCGTCGACTTCGTCTTCTGGGCGGCCAGCATCAGGGACGTGGGCGCCTCCATCGCGACCGTCCTGCTCAACGTCCAGGTGATCGTCTTCCCGCTGCTGGCCCGCCTGCTGACCCGTACGCCGCTGCCGCGCGGCTTCTGGCTCACCGCCCCGGTGCTGCTCGCCGGGGTGGCACTCGCCGGCGGCGCGATCGGCGACCCGGAGCCGGGCAGCAGCCCCGTCACCGGCATCCTCTACGGCACGGCATCCGGCGTGGCCTTCGCCGGCTACCTCTTCCTCACCCGCCTCGGCGGCACCCGCCCAAGGAACCCCCGGGTTCGGCGCCGGGGGCACATCGCGGTGCCGGTGTGCACCGCGACGTTCTCCGCCGGGGTCGCCTCCGGCGTCCTCGGCGCGCTGTGGACCGGCATCGACGCGACGCCCGAGCCCGCCGCCCTCGGCTGGCTGGCGGCAATGGCCGCACTCGGCCAGGTCCTCGCGCTGCTCCTCATCACCCCCGCGCTGCCCCGGCTCGCCCCGGCCACCGGGGCGGCGCTGCTCCTGCTGCAACCGGTACTCGCCATCGCCACCGCCGTCGCGTTCATCGGCGAGCGGCCCACGGCAACGCAGTACGCCGGCTGCGCACTCGTCATCACCACCGTCTGGTACACCACCCGCATCGGCGGCAGCCGCGGCGCCGAAACTCCCGTGCTCCGCACCGCGGGCCGCGGTTAGGCTGCGCCGCATGCCACCGCCGCCGCCAGCCGACGCCCTGCTCCCCGCCACCGCCCGCGCCCTGCGTCACCGGCTCTCCGTCGCCCAGCGCGAGGGCCGTACGCCCTCGCTCGTCGCGGCCGTCGTCCGCGACGGGGAGACCGTGTGGTCCGGCGCCCGCTCGATGGTCGACGGGCACGAGCCGACCACCGACACCCAGTACCGCATCGGCTCGATCACCAAGACGTTCGTCGCCGTGCTGGTGCTCCGGCTGCGCGACGAGGGCCTTGTCGACCTCGCCGATCCGCTGGAGAAACACCTCCCCGGCACTCAGGCCCCCGCGGCGACCATCGCTCAACTCCTCTCGCACACTTCCGGTATCGGCGCCGAGCCCCGCGGCCCCTGGTGGGAGCGGACCCCGGGCACGCTCCGCCCCGAACTCGGCGGACTCTTCGACGGCGACCCCGCCCGCCACCCCGCGGGCCGCCGGCACCACTACTCCAACCCCGGCTTCGCCTACCTCGGCGCACTCGTCGGGGCACGGCGCGGCGCGCCCTGGGACGAGGTGCTGCGCCGCGAGCTGCTGGAGCCGCTGGGGCTGCGGCGCACGACGCTGCTGCCCGAGGCCCCGCACGCCGGCGGCTTCGCCGTCCACCCGTGGGCCGACGTCATGCAGCCCGAGCCGCTGCACGACACCGGCCGGATGGGGCCCGCGGGCCAGTTGTGGTCCACGGCCGGCGACCTCGCCCGGTTCGCGGCCTTCCTCGTACGCGGCGACGAGCGGGTGCTCTCCGCCGACACGCTGGCGGAGATGCGCACCCCCGCGGTGGCGCCCGAGGCCGCGTCGTGGGACAGCGCGTACGGGCTCGGCATGCAGCTCATCCGCCACGACGGCACGCTGCTCAGCGGCCACACCGGCTCCATGCCCGGCTTCCTCGCCTGCCTCCTCTCCGATGTCGACGAGCGCGTGAGCGCGGTCGTCCTCACGAACGTCACGTCGGGCCCGTCCGTCTCCGGGCTGGGCGCCGATCTGATCGGCACGGTGGTGAGGCACGAGCCGCGCATCCCCGAGCCCTGGCGTCCGCTGGCCGCGGACGCGGTGGATCCGGAGCTGCTCGCCCTCACGGGCCCGTGGTACTGGGGCGCGAACCCGCACGCGCTGCGGCTGAAGGAGGACCGCTGGCTGGACCTGAGCCCGCTGGCCCGGAACGGCTACGCCTCCCTCCTCCGCCCGGAGGCGGACGGCACCTGGACGGCGGTCGACGGCTACTGCGCCGGTGAGACGCTGCGGGTGGAGCGGTCGGCGGACGGCGAGGTGTCGCACCTCGACCTGGGCACCTTCGTCTTCACCCGGGAGCCGTACGACCCGGACGCCCCCGTCCCCGGCGGCACCCGCGGCTGGACGCCGTCCGCGCCGTCGTAACCGGCACGCTACGACGCGGCCAGCCGGCGCAAGTGCGGTGCCAGCTGCGTCGTAGCCGGCGCGCCGCAGCCCCGCTAGGCCGCCAGTTCCTTCTCCAGCGGCGTGCGGAACCTCGGCGTTATCCGGGCCTCGCCCGTCCACGCCGCCAGCCGCCCGGCCTCCGCGGCCACCGCGCGTTCCGCGTCACCGCCCACGTCCGTGAGCATCCGCCACACCACCTCTCCGTCCTGCCGCTGTGCCCAGCCGCCGACGACTTCGCCGTTCCACCACACCGTCGGCCCCACGTTGCCGCTGCCGTCGAACAGCGCTTTGCGGTAGCCGGCGTCGAGATACCAGTCGCGTTCCTTCCAGCCCATCGGGGTCGGGTCGAGCGCCGGCAGCAGCGCCGCCCACGGTTCCGGCTCCGCGACCGGTCCGGTGTCGTCCGGCAGCACGAACCCCGTGCCCTCGTCCAGCTCCACCGCCGCCGCGCCGGTCGCGGCCAGCGCCCTGCGCGCGGCGGTCTTCGTCCAGCCGGTCCACCACACGAGGTCCGCTTCGGTGGCCGGCCCGTACGCGTACAGCCAGCGTCTGGTCAGCTCCGTCTGCGCCGCGGCGACGTCCATGCCGCCGAAGTCCTCCCCGGGCGCCCACCGGAACTGGCTCGACGTCCACGACCCGCGCGGGTGCCCGCGGCGTATGTGCCCGTCGCAGGCCAGCATCCGCAGCACGCGCGTGGCCACGCCTTGCTGCGTCTCCTGGCGGGTGCCGGGGAAGACCGTGATCTTCGTGCGCAGCAGCGGCTCCGCCGCGGATATCTCGCTGCCCGCCGCCTCGCCCTTGTCCTTCAGCACCGTCATCGCGGCGGCTTCGGCGCGCCGCAGCCACGCCTCGTCCAGGCCGTTGGCCGTGAGGTGTTTGAGGAAGGCGGCGCGCTCGCGCGCTGCTATGGCGCGCGCCGCCGCCGCGTCCACCACGGGCGCCAGCGCGCGGGTGACCGCGAAGAGCGTGCGCCGCATGGACAGCAGCTTCACCAGCGACACCTCCTCGTACAGCGCGCGCTCGACGGGCGTGACGCCGGGCTCCTTCATGCGCGCGCAGGCGGAGAGGAAGACGGTCGCCGCGTCCGTCGCATGCAGGGCGACGACCGCGTCCGCGGCATCGGCGGGCGAGGCCGTGCGGGCGGCCGGGGCCAGGGCGTGCCGCACGCCGATCCGGGCTCGTCGCTGCTCTGTCGTGATCCGCATGAGGGCAGTATGCCGAAGCCCGCGCCGGCCCGCTCCGGCCTGTGGATAACTTTGGATCTTGGCCGCTGACGCCTCTCTGACCAGGGGAGACTTGAAGCAGGCGAGGAGCGCCCGCCCTCGGCCGTCGCCCGGATCCTCCGCCCCCGCCCCGGTACCCGCCGCTAAAGCATCCGCTTGAACCCCACGTGCGACGCCGCGAACCCCAGCCGCTCGTAGAAGCGGTGCGCGTCCGTCCGCGTCGCGTCCGACGTGAGCTGGACCATCACGCACCCCCGCCGCCGCGCCTCCTCGACAGCCCACTCGATGAGCTGGGTCCCCAGCCCGCCCCCGCGCTCCTCCCCGTGCACGCGCACCGCCTCGATGAGCGCCCGCGTCGCGCCCCGCCGCGACAGCCCCGGGATGACGGTGAGCTGGAGCGTGCCGACGACGCGGCCGTCGCGTTCGGCGACGGCGAGGTGCTGGCCGGGGTCGGCGTCGATCCGCGCGAAGGCGTGCGCGTACGGGGCGGGGTCGTCCGGTGTCTCCCGGGCGGCGCCCAGGGGGTCGTCGGCGAGCATCGCCACGATGGCGGGGACGTCGGCGGCCGTCGCGCGCCGGATGTGCAGGTCACTCATGCCGCCGACCCTACGCGTGCCCCGGGGCGCACCCCACGCCGCAGGCGCCCCCCGTACGCCGTACGCGCTCCCTCGCCAGCGCCCGCGAGCAGTACGGGCCGCTCCAAACGGCGTCCGCGCCCTTACGTCGCGTACGCCTGCGGGGCCTCCAGCGTCTCCACCGCCGCCACCAGCGGCGCCAGCTCCGGCCGCTTCGCGGCCTCGTCCAGCGCGGTGCGCAGGGCGGCCTCGTACCCGGGCCTGGCCTCCTCAAGGAGGCGGCGGCCGGCCACGGTGACCTCGGTGTAGATGCCCCGGCGGTCGTCCGGGCAGAGGTAGCGGCTGAGCAGGCCGCGGTCCTCGAGGCGGGTGACCAGGCGGGTGGTGGCGCTCTGGCTGAGGACGACGGCGTCGGCGAGCTGGTTCATGCGCAGGTGGAAGTCGTCCTGCCGGCTGAGGGCGTCCAGGACCGAGTACTCGCGGGCGCTCAGCCGGTGCGCGCGCTGGAGCGTGCGCTCCACGTGGGTCTCGATGCGGGCGTGCAGGGAGGCCAGGGCCGTCCAGCCCCGGGCCAGTTCGTCGAGTTGCTCGGCCGTGGCCGACATGAGCGCCTCCGCGTCCCGTGAGTGCGTGCGTACGTGCGTGCATCCGCCCGTACGTCCATACGTGCAGCACGCGATGAGTACGTGAGTACGCACGTGTGCGTGCGTGCGTTCGCCGTCCTGACCCCGAGTTTACTCCAGCACCGCAATAGCCCGCGTTTGCAAGAATCCGCGTGCGCAATTATTGTGGACGCTTCGTTAATGCCCCCGCCCCACCTCAGGAGTCCCCGCATGCCTCTCGCGCTCCTCGCGCTGGCCATCGGCGCCTTCGGGATCGGCACCACGGAGTTCGTCGTCATGGGCCTGCTGCCCGAGGTCGCCGACGAGTTCTCCGTCTCCGTCCCCACCGCCGGCTGGCTCACCACCGGCTACGCCCTCGGCGTCTTCGGCGGCGCCCCGCTGCTCACCGCGCTCGGCGCCCGCGTCTCCCACAAGCGGATGCTGATGAGCCTCATGGGCCTGTTCATCGCCGGCAACGTCATCTCCGCACTGGCCCCCGCGTTCGGCATCCTGCTCGCCGGCCGCATCGTCGCCTCGCTCGCGCACGGCGCGTTCTTCGGCATCGGCGCGGTCGTGGCCGCCGGGCTGGTCGCCAAGGACAAGCGGGCCGGGGCCATCGCGATGATGTTCACGGGGCTGACCGTGGCCAACGTCGTCGGCGTCCCCGGCGGCACCCTCCTCGGGCAGACCGTCGGCTGGCGGGCCACGTTCCTCGCGGTCGCGGCGATCGGGGTCGTCGGGCTGGCCGGCGTGGCCAGGCTCGTACCGGAGCTGCCGCGGACACCCCGGGAACCCGCCGCTCCCGGCGGCACGGACCTCCGGCACGAACTGGCCGCGTTCGGCAACGCCCAGGTGCTGCTGGCCATGGCCATGACCGTCCTCGGCTTCGGCGGGGTCTTCGCCGCCATCACCTACATGGCGCCGATGACGACCGAGGTCACCGGCTACGCCGACAGCTCCGTCACCTGGCTCCTCGCCCTCTTCGGCCTCGGCATGGTCGGCGGCAACCTGGTCGGCGGGCGCTTCGCCGACCGCGCCCTGATGCCGATGCTCTACGTCGCCCTCAGCGCCCTGACCGCGACGCTGGCGCTGTTCACACTCACCGCGCACAGCAAGCCGGCGGCGGCCGTGACCATCTTCCTCGTCGGGTTCTTCGGCTTCGCGACCGTGCCGCCGCTGCAGAAGCGGGTGCTGGACCAGGCCGCCGCCGCGCCCACCCTCGCCTCCGCCGTCAACGTCGGCGCGTTCAACCTCGGCAACGCCCTCGCCGCCTGGCTCGGCGGCCTGGTCATCTCCGCCGGCCTCGGCTACACCGCCCCCAACTGGGTCGGCGCCGCCCTCGCCGCCTCCGGCCTGGCCGTCGCGGTCCTCGCCGCGAGGATGGAGCGACGCACGGTGGGCGCGGCGGCTGCCTCCCGGACGGTACGGGCCGGGGGCGGGGCCGTACGCGGCGAAGCCGGCGGCCTGCGGAAGGACGACGGCGAGGAAGCCGGTGCCGTACGGGACGAGGGCCGCGCCGCCGTACGGACCCACTCGACCGCAGGCTGACACCCGCTGCTACGCAGTTGCCGTATGAACCGCTGAGCCTGCGCCGCCTACTCCGCCCACGGCAGGGCGTGCCGCACCCCGTCCTCGGTGACGGCGCCGCCCCCGGCCTCCATCGCGACCAGCGCCTCGACGGCATCCGCGCCCTCGGCCGCACCGAGCTGCCGCAGCACGTCGGCCGGGAGCACGACCGCCTGCCCGGCGCCGGCGGTCTCGGTGCGGCCGTCGCAGGTCACGGTGAGGGAGCCGGCGACGACCATCCAGACCTGCTCGCGGTCGATGGCGTGCACGGGCCCGAACCGGCCGGGGTCGATACGCACCCGCCAGGTGCTGAGCGCGGTGCTGCCCCGGGAGGGGGTGGCGAGGGACTCCATGGCGGCGTTCGGGGTGGTGACGGTGCGGTCGGGGGCGGGGGTGATGATCTCCATGCGTGTAAAGCTCCTTTACTCGAATATCTTGAGTAAAGGAGCTTTACTTGCTCGTGTCAAGATGGTCCCGTGACGACCCGCGATGACGACAGTCCGCCGACACCCGAGCTGCTGTACCTGCTCGGCATGGGCTTCCAGCTCGTGCTGACCGAGTTCAACGAGCGTGTGGCCGCCGCCGGTTACCCCGACCTGCGGCCCGTCCACGGCATGATCTTCCAGATCCTCGACGCCGAGGGCGCCACCAGCAGCGAACTCGCCGCCCGGCTCGGCGTCACCAAACAGGCCGCCGGCCAGCTCGTCGACGACCTGGAGCGCCGCGGCTACGTACTCCGCACCGCCCACCCCGCCGGCGGCCGGCGCAAGCTCGTCGTCCTCACCGACGCGGCCCGCCGCCACCTCGGCGTCGCCGGGAACGTCCTGCACGGCCTCGAAGCCGAACTCGCCCACCGCACAGGCGCCGACACCCGCCTCCTGCGCACCGAACTCCTCCGCCTCGCCCACGGCCTCGCCGGGGACGACCTCCCCCCGCTACGCCCCGTCTGGTGACCCGCCACCCGGCTGACTGACGCCGGCTGCCTCAGGGAACACCGCTCGCACGCCGGGACCGGGGGTCAGAGGATCCGCGCCTGGCGGGCGGCGGTGATCCAGGCGGGGAACTGGGAAAGGAGGCGGTCGTAGAGCTGGGGGTCGGGGAGTCCGCTGATGTCGTCCACGGCGAAGAAGCCGACGTTGTCGACGCGGCGGCCCGCAAGGCTGTCGAACCGTTCCAGTACGCCGTAGTCGGCGGCTCCCAGCCCCACGAACTGCCAGAAGACCGGCTCCTCGACCGCTTCGCGCAGTTCGCGCTCGATCTCGGCGTTGCGGTAGACGCCGCCGTCGGAGAAGAACAGCACGAGTGTCGGATCGGGTGCGGGGTTGGCGCGGACGAAGGCGCGGACTTCGGCGATGACCTTCTGCTCCTCGTTCTGGATGCCCACCGTCCGCATGTCTGTCTGGCCGTACTCCAGGCCCTTGGGCCTCTTGCGGGGGCGGAAGAGGGCGAGCTGCCCGACCCGTACGTGCAGCCGCAGCCACTCGGGGAGTTCGCCCAGGCGCAGGTCCGGAAGCCGGGCGGGATTCGAGGCGAACGTCCACGCCTGCATGGCCCCGTCGTCGTCCAACTGCGCGGCGACCGCGGCCATGCGCTCGACGACGTCGGCGACGATGCCCTGGGCGTAGAGGCGGGTCATGGAACCGGAGGCGTCCAGGACGAGGACGACGCGGGCGGAGATGTCGGCGGCCCCGTGCTTGCGCAGGCTGATGGCCACCTGCTCCTTGCGCAGCGACAGCCGCTTGCGCATGTCGACGGGCAGGTGCTCCTCGCCCTTGACCAGCCGCGGCCCGCCGCCCGCGGCGGCGGGCGCCGGTACGGGAGGGGCGGAAGGGGCGGGGGGTGCGGGAGGGGCGTCAGGCGCGGGTGGTGTGGGGGCGGGGGGCATCGGCGCGGGGGGTGGCGCCTGCGCGGGCGCGGGAGCCGGCGGCGCGGGGGCCGGAGCGGCGGGGGCCTGGGGCGCCTGCGGGGCCGGGGGCGGGGTGTCGTCGACCGTGATGCCGAAGTCGGTGGCCAGGCCGGCGAGTCCGGAGGCGTAGCCCTGGCCCACCGCGCGGAACTTCCAGTGCCCGTTACGCAGATACAGCTCACCGCCGACGAACGCCGTCTCCGTCGTCGCCTCCATGTCGAAGCGGGCCAGTTCGGCGCCGGTTGCGCCGTCCAGGAGCCGCAGCGACAGCCCGGGGACCCGGCCGAAGGTGCCGCCGTCGGCCGAGGCGCACAGGACGACCCGCTCGATGTCCGGCCCCAGGGAGGTCAGCAGCACCTCGACGGAGTCGGTGAACCGCCCGCCCGCGTTCTGCTTGCCGAAGTGGGTGACCGCCTGTGAGGTGTGCTGCGGCTGGTTGTAGAAGACGAAGTCGCCGTCGTCGCGGACCCGTCCGGCCGCGGTGAGCAGCAGCGCCGAAGCGTCGACATCGGGGACGCCGGGGCCTTCGGACCAGGAGAGTTCGGCGCGTACCGCGGGGGCGTCGACGGGCAGGTTGGCGCCCTTGGCGAGCGATCCGGTGGACATGACTCCTCCATCCCTTGAAGGGGGTGGCTTCTCGCTAAGCCGTTTGGGCGTCGCGGCGGACCAGCCCGGCCCGTAGAACGTTGAGAGCGCCTACCGTGTCGGCGTGCGCAAGGTGGCCGCACGAGACGCAGTGGAACTTTTCCTGCGTGGGCCGGTTCTCCTTGGCGGTGTGCCCGCATTCGGGGCACCTCCTGGAGGTGTTGCAGGGGTCCACGGCCATCACTTCCCGTCCGGCGCTTTCAGCCTTGGCGGTCAGGATCGCGAGGAACACCCCCCATCCGGCATCAGCGATCGAGCGGTTCAGTCCGGCCTCCTTGAGCTGCGCGGACTGCTGCCCGTACCGCACGGTCGACTTCGAGACGTGCCGCCAGGCATCGCGGCGTTCCTGCAACGCGCCGTTGTACAGGGAGCAGTGATCGCGCAGCATCTCGCCCAGCGCCTGGCCCTGCCGGACGGTGGGCCGCATCAGGAACTTGTATGCACGGATCAACCGGCCCACCCCCTCAAGGCCTCGGAACGTCGAGATCATAGCATTGGCTTATGTCACCTCGCTGGGAACCAAACCCCGACGTACGGCGCGGCCGTCACGTCGTCCACCACCTGCACGCACATTTGGTTTTCCTCACCAGGCACCGCCGGAACGTCTTCAACGACGCCATGCTGACGCGCTGCGAGGAGATCATGCAGAAGGTCTGCGGAGACTTCGAAGCCGACCTGATCGACTTCAACGGCGAAGAGGACCACGTACACCTGCTGATCCACTACCCGCCGAAGACCGCCCTCTCCAGCCTCGTCAACTCCCTGAAGGGCGTCAGCTCACGCCGCCTCCGTCAGGAGTTCACCGGCCACACCAACCCGGCGATCATGCACGGCCGTTTCTGGTCCGGCTCCTACTTCGCCGGATCCTGCGGCGGTGCCCCCCTCCAGGCGGTCAAGGACTACATCGAGAACCAGAAGCACCCCGACTGAGCGCGGGCCCCTCGTGGAGCATTCCAAAGCGCTGCTGCGGCGCCCCGCGCCGCATGGGTCAGGATCCGATTCCCTCCCCGCCTGAAGACGGGAATTCCCTCCGAAGACGAGGCGTGGAATCGGTCCCTCTCCGATGCGGTCGAACGGCGGCTGCAGCGGGGTGCGGCGCACCCTGGTTCCCGGGGACGCCCGGCCCCGCCGCGCGGTTCCCGCGGCGGAGCCGGGCGGAAGTCGTCCCTGGTCACGTACAGCGTGCCAGGCCCGGGACGGGCGGAAATCCCCGGGTCAGGCGGGCGGTGCGGGCGGCGCGGGCGGCGCGGGCGGCGCGGGCGGTGCGGGCGGCAGCGTGACGTACAGGCGGGTGCCGCCGGGGCGGTAGCCGACGCGGGTGTACGTGCCGCGGGAGCCCTCGCCCGAGTACTCCAGCCACACCGATCCGGCCCCGCGCGCGAACATCGCCTCCGTCAGCGCCGCGGTCACCGCCGCCGCGACGCCCCGGCGCCGGTGCGCGGGGCGGGTGCCGACGCCGGCGAGTTCGGCGGTGTCCTCGGCCGGCGGCGAGCACGTCGCGCCGCCGGCGCAGCCGCCGTCCCCGGCCCGTACGAAACGCACCTCCCCGCCGTCCCCGGCCAGCCGCCGCAGCCGCGCCGCGCCCTCCGCCGACGCGGGGAACACGTCCCCGAACGCCTCGGCGAGCGCCGCGTCGAGCGCCCGGAACTCCGCGTCGGTGGCGGGGCTCTCCACCCGCGGCCCGGCCCCGCCTGGCAGGGGGGCGGTGTACGTGTCCGGGGTGCAGACGAGGTATTCGTGCACCGCCTCCGTCCCGAATCCCGCCGCCCGCAGCGCCTCCGCGACCCCCGGCGCGGCCTGCGGCGCGAACTCCAGCCGCGGCAGCAGCCCCCGCTCCCGGAACGCGCCGACGAGCGCGGCGACGTCGCCGGGGGTGGGGTCCGCGCCGGGCAGCGGGGTCGCGTAGTTGAGGTACGGGCTGTCGGTGCCGGGGGAGAAGCCGGCGACGAAGCCGCCGGTCTCGACGACGGCGGGGCGGCGGCGGAGGTTGGCGACGGCGAAGTTCTGGACCTGCTTGTCCATGGGAGCAGCCACGGTGGTATCGACCTCACGAAGTCTCTGGTGTGCGAAGGCAGAAGCCCGAAGGCAGGAGCCCGAAGGCAGGAGAGAGCGCCCACGGCACTGCGCGTGGGCAACGTGGGGCCGCCGTACGGGACGTTCGTACGGACCGGGTCGTGCCCGGCGGTTCGAGCGGGCGGCTCCGCTACGGGAGCGGGCGGGCCACTCGGCGCCGACGGCGGCCACTGACGGGCGCCGGGATCAAAGGCTTCGTTCCTCACCGTGGATACGCCGGCGGGACGGCCGGCGGACTCGTCCGCGTACGCGCGGACGGGCGTCAATCTCCCACGTCCACCGCGCCCGTGCAACGCCTTTACGGCATGAGCCCGGATTGTCAGTGGGGGGTGCCACAGTACGGGACATGGACATCGATCGGTTCTGGCGCCTCGTCGAATCGGCCCGCTCCGCCGCGGCGGCGGACGGCAAGCCCTTCGACGAGGCGCTCGTGCAGCTCCTCGCGGGGCTCTCCCCGCAGGAGATCCTCGAGTACGCGGAGCGGTTCGGCGAGGTGCACGATGCCCTGTACCGCTGGGACGTGTGGGCCGCCGCATATCTCATAGGCGGCGGCTGCTCGGACGACGGCTTCCTGGACTTCCGCGCCGGGGTGATCGCCCTCGGCCGTAGCTGGTACGAGCGCGTCGCCGCCGCGCCGGACAGCCTCGCCGAGCACCCGGGGGTCGCCGAGGCCGCGCGGGAGGGCAACGACGAGTTCCTGTTCCAGGAGGAGGTGAACTACGCGGCGGACGCCGCCTTCGCGCGCCTCACCGGCAGCAGGGAGGCATTCCACGAGGCGTGGGCCGCGTACCGGCCGGCGGACGGCCACGACGGCCTGGATGGCCAGTACGGTGCGGCCGGGGACATGGGCGAGGACTTCGACTTCGACGACGACGGGGAGATGCAGAAACGCCTGCCGCGGCTCGCGCGGCTGTACCTCGGGGCGGCGGAGCGTATGTAGCCGGGGCCCGCCGGCGGCGGGGTCACTCCAGGGCGACGGCGACCACGATGGCGACGATCGTGGCGAGTACGGCGAGGATGCCGAGGAGGAGGAAGCCGAGCCCGGCGCAGTTGCCGACCAGGCTGCCGGCGGCGCGCCACCCGCGCGGCGTCAGCCCGGCGAAGCGCCGCGGGGGTGCGGGGGGTGCGGAGTCCGGTGCGGGCGTGGTGGGTTGCGCGTACGGGGCACGGGCCCGGGGGGCGGCTCCGGCGGGATCGACGACCGTCGCCGACGCCTCGGGCGCGGGTGCCGGTGCGGGCGACGCCTCGGACGACGCCTCGGGCGCGGCCCCCGCTGCGGGTGCACCTGCCGCCGGCGCAGCGGGCTCGTCTGCCGCCGACGCTGGCGCTGCCGCCGCCTCTGCCGTCCCCGCCGCCGACGCCTCTGATGCCGGTGCCGCCGCCGGCGTCCCCGCTGCCGGTGCCGCGCCAGCCCCCGCCTCCGGCGCCGGGTCGGCGCCCCCGTAGCGTTCCCGCAGTTGACGGCCCTGCCGCTGGTACGCCAGGACGATCCCCGCCCACCGGTCCGGCATGCCGGACCACGAGGACCCACCACCGCCACCACCGCCCGCGGCGGCGGCAGCCGCGCCCGCCTCCTCCGCGAGCGCCCGCAGCGCGTCCGGCCGCGGCCGGTCCGCCGGGTCGAGGGCCAGACAGGCACGGACGAGACCGAGCAACGGCTCGGGCACCGCGCCGAGTTCCACCGTGCCGCGCGCGACGAGCGCCAGCAGCCGGACGGGGTCGCCGGTGTCGGGGGACGGCGGGCGGCCGGTGGCGAGGGTGCAGAGCGTGGCGCCGAGCGCGTAGACGTCGCACGCCGGGGTGGCGGGCTCGCCGCGCGCCTGCTCGGGGGCGATGTACGCGAGGGTGCCGAGGGTCAGCCGGGTCCGCGTCAGGTCGGTGGCGTGCGAGATGCCGAAGTCGATGACGCGGATGCCGTCGGCGGGCAGCAGCACGTTCTGCGGCTTCAGGTCGCGGTGCACGACCCCGGCGGCGTGCAGCGCCTCCAGTGCGGTCGCGCAGTCGGCGGCGAGCCTGGCGACGGTCGCGGGGTCGGCGGGCCCGCCGCGGGCGGTGAGTTCGCCGAGCGAGGGCGCCGACACGTAGTCGGTCGCCAGCCACGGCCGCGGCGCCGCGGGGTCTGCGGCGCGTACCCGCGCGGTGTACGGCCCGGCCACCCGCCGGGCCACGCCCACCTCGCGGGCGAACCGGACCCGGTCCGCTTCGCCGGCCTCGCCTTCCGCTTCCGCCAGCAGGGTCTTGACCGCGGCCAGTTCGCCCGTGCCGGTCTCGACGGCGAGGTAGACGCGGCCCATGCCGCCCGCCGAGAGCCGGG
>NZ_JCANSZ010000072.1:0-30932 GCF_059570535.1 Streptomyces sp. CNP082 | reverse complement strand
TAGAGCAGCGGCAGCACCTCACTGATCTTCGGGGACTTGCGGCACCACGGCGGCAGGATCGCCGAGCTGAACCGCTTGCGCTCGCCCGTTGTCTCGTCGACGCGCTTGTCGTTCACCCGCGGCGCCTTCACCTCCACCACGCCGGCCGTCGTGGTCACTTTGCGCGGCTGGTGGTAGCCATTTCGCACGACCAGGCGGTGGCCCTTCTCGTCTCGCTGATCAGCCAACTCGGCTATGTAAGCGTTGACTTCAGCCTCCAACGCGGCGGCCAGCATCNGCCGTGCACCCNCGCGGACGATCTCGTCGATCAGAGAGGAGCCGTNGGCGGTGGTGCCGTCGGCGTTCACTACGCTGAGCACGGGCGTGCCTTCCCGACCCGCGCGGCAACGCGGGCCTACTCGATACCAGTCAATCGATCACTCGGGAAGGTACGCCCTTCGCGTGCGCCCTCCCGAGCCGATCCACAGGTAATGAGCATTGCTCGGCCCTGGGATACCCGCAGCACACGCGGGCGGACACGACCTTGCGGGCCTGGTCCTGGACATCGCCATCAGCGCACTGATGAACAAGTGCTCACGCACCAGCGGCGGGCAGGACATCCCATCAGCGATCAACTCTCCCAGCCACCTGGCAAGGGCACGATCTGTCAGGAGGACTCGAAACGGTCCCGTGAGGCTGAGTGCTCACTCGCCGGTGGTTACCAGGCGCCGAGTCTGCCGCACGGGCCGACCCGGCAACTCTCATTAGATGAGGAGACATGGCGCAGTTCCGTAGTCAGGACGCGCGCCATGTGTTGGTAGCCGTCGGCGTTCGGGTGGATTCCGTCGTGCAGCAGGTGCGCGTGGTCGGGGCCGAGCACGGTGCGCCCGTCGACCAGATGCAGGTCGGCGTCACCGTGGTCTCGGAGGATGTCGACGGCCCGGTGCACCTCGGCGCGCAGGTCGGCGAGCGTCAGATCCGCGCCGCCGGTCTTGTTCTCCCGCGATGGGGATGCGAGGGGCGACATGACGACGAGCGGCACGCCCGGATGCCCGTCCCGCAGGGTGCTGAGGAAGCCCAGTACGGCCGGCAGGAAGGATCGGCTGTTGAAGGAGCCGTTGCCGTAGACATTGATGCCCAGACACGTGACGATCAGGTCGGCGGGCCGGTCGCGCAGGACGCGTGCCACCATGGGATCCAGGTGGCACTGCCCGGCCAGTCCCAGGCACGTCAGGTCCGCGCCGAACTCCTCGGCCACCAGGGCGGGCCAGGTCCGGGTCGGCGAGGCTGCGTCGCGGCAGTGCGTGATCGAGCTGCCGTACACCAGCAGACGCGGGCGCCGCCGCTGGGTCGGGCTCCACAGGTGGGCGTGTAAGTCGACGACGAGGCCCGTGAGCCACAGGTTTCCGTACTGGGGCAACCACAGCTCCACCGTCTTACGTCCCGCCGGCAGTCCCGGGAACCGGAACAGTCCGTCACTCCCTACACAGGTCGAGATCGCCGGCCCGCCGTCGACCACCAGATCGAGCGGCGCGAGGTCGGGGTCGACGGGCGCGACTACCCGGCCCGCGACTGTGGTGCCGTCGGTGTCGAACACGATCCGCACGCCTGCGCACATCGCGGCGCGGCTCCGCAGCGCCTCGGTCGGGAAAAGACCGATCCGGCTGTGCGGCAGCCGCCAGGGGCGGGAGCCATGAGGGGTGTGCTCCACCTCGATCGCACCCTCCCATGTCAGAACCTCGTGGTCGGGGGGGACGTGCCGGCCTTCGCCGGGGAGTGTCATGGGCGTCTCCTGTCGTGCTGCGGTCCCCACGGACGGCACCGGTCTCCCCCGTCAGGTGGTGGGAGACCGATGCCGACCGCCAGTGAGGGGTCAGTCAGGGCCTATTGAGCATCGGCCCCGATGTTGGGTGTGCCAGGGATGGTGGCGCCGTAGTAGTCCACGCCCCCGTTGCCGGACACCGGCGCACCCTTGTGCAGTGCCGGGGAGCCGGACTTGAGGGTGTACGCCTGCGGGCAGGGCTGGGGGCCCTTGCCGGAGGCCGGCGTCCACGTGCAGGTGTTGCCGCCGCCGGGCGAGGTGAACAGCGGGTCACCCCAGACGCCGTTCGACTCCTTGCCCGCGGCCTTCCAGGCCGCGAAGTCGGAGTAGGTAGTGTCTCCCCAGCGCCAGCCGCCGGTGTTCGACGGGCCGTAGTAGAGGTTGTTCGAGAGCTTCATGCCGGTCTGGCCGTACGGGTTGTAGTAGAGCTGCCCGGCCTTGCCGTTGGCGCCCTTGTTGGCCATGTGGCAGATGTTGTTCTTGATCTGCGAACCACTGGCCCAGGTGCCCTCCTTGTAGCCGAAGTAGAAGCATGCGCTGGCGCCTGATCTGACGTTGTTGCGCTGGTCCTTGTCGGTGAAGAAGGAGTTGCCGTAGATGGACAACGGCTTCTTCGGGGAATGCACCACGCCGAACAGACCGCCCTGGGCATACGCCCAGTCATCGTTCTCCGAGATGTTGTAGCGGAAGGTGTTCGGGCCCCACACCTGCGAGTTCACGGTGGAGGTGAAGGCCAGCAGCCCGTTACCCCCGTTGTCGTGCGTGTAGTTGTACTCCACCACCGAGTTGGTGGTGCCGCCGTCGAGGTCGATGCCGTCGAAGTCGCAGCCGGCCGTGTAATCGGGCACCGGCTGCACCCTGTACACCTCGTTGTAGCGAACGGTGATGTCGTTCGCCTCGTAGGTCATGATGCCGCTGGCGCCGCCGCACGAGGTCGCGTTGGCCCCGATGTCGTGGACGACGTTGTGCTGGATGACGGCGCCGTCCCAGCCGCCCGCGGTCAGCCCTGCTCCCACGGTCTTGGGCAGCATGCCGATGTTGTAGACGGTGTTGCCCTCAACCCGGACGTTGGTGATGTTGACGCCCGAGCTCCAGCCGTAGATGCCGGGACCAGCCTTCGAGGTCACTTTGTCACCGTGCAGCTTGTTGCCCAGGATCTGCACATCGTCCAACGGCCCGGTGTGCCCGTTCGTCGCGTATCCGAGGACCATGATCTGGCCGCCGAAAGAACTCCCGCTGCCTTCTGGCTGGACGAATCCAGAGATATCCGAGTTGGTGACCTTCAGGCCCTTCGTCGGCGTCGACGACGTCCTGTTCTGCAGCAGCACGCCGGCTGCGGTCGTGCCGCCGTTGACCAGCTTCATGTTGTGCAGCTGGAAGCCGCTGACGTTATCCATCTTGACGGCCGCGGAGAAGTCCCCGGTGCAGTTGGACTTGAGGGTGGCCTGACCGGTCCCGTACGAGGTCACCTTGAACGGCGTCGACGCCGATGAGACGGGCACATTCTTCTCACCGAAGGAAAGACATCCCGTGATCGTCTGGCCGCCCTGGAACGCCACGGTGCTCCCTTGCGGGAACGTGAAGCCATTGACCTTCTCGGTCGACTTCCACGCCTGGTCAGGCGACGTGCCGGAGTTGCTGTCGCTTCCGTTCGGCGAAATGTAGTACGTGGTGGCGGCGGCATCCGCCGTGCCGGTGGCGGCACCCGCCAACCCCAGGCCCAGCAGCCCGGACGTCGCCAGACCTGCCCATATCTTCTTTCTCGTGCTTGCGCTCATGCTTCTCCTTTTCGTGGATGAGGCACGTGCTTGAAGGAACTGTTCGGTGCGTCACTCCCTTCGATCCGTGTACAGGGCCGCCGCGTGGTCCTCGCGGCTGCTGACCGCTGTTCGGGCGGCCAGGGTCAGGTGCGCGCGCGGCTGCCACTTCAGTTCGACCACCTCGCCGCGCTCGTTGACGGACACCGGTGTGACGGGCGGCGGACTCTCGGCCGGCAGCAGGCTGACCGCGCCCGCGGCGTAGGCACGGCCGACCGACGACAGGTCCGTCTCCACAGGCCGGACGGAGTCGAGGAGGTCGACGTCGACCCGGAGCAGCTCGCCGTCCGCGCGCAGCCGTCCGACAGGCGTCCGCGTGCCGAACGCCGCCGCGACGGGCCGGATCCAGACGACCGCGCCGCCGCTGCGCACCGCCACGGTGGCGCCCAGGGGATACCGGTCCCCCGTCTGCGCCGGCCTCCCCTCGATCTCGACACTCGCGTCCGAACCGGCGAACAGCTCGAAGGACACCCGCAGCGACTGCAGCTCGATCTTCTGTCCGGCCTCGATCACGTCCCTGTGGACGTGCCAGTCGCCTCCCGGACTCGCCAGTCCGACGTGCCAGAGCGCATGCGGACCGTCCTGTACGGCGCTGAACGCTCCCGAGACGAAGTCACGCCCGTCCTTGGTCATCCGGATGCGGACCCGGCGGACCGGTTGCGCCCATGGCTGTTCGCCGGGGCCGGACCAGTAGCCCAGCAGATTGCGGCGCTGAGCCCACATGTCGGCGTGGTTGACCGTTCCGAGCGTCGTCGCGCCGTCCAGCCAGGTCGTCCCGGTGCGATCCGGGCTGCCCAGCTCGAAGCGCTCCACCAGTTCGGTTACGTGTGCCGTTTCGGTCAGTGCCGCCACCGCATCCGGCGGCGCCTGGGGCCGCAGGATTGCCGTGGCCACCAGCCCGAGCTGGGCCTCTGGCTCTGTCGGCGCCGGGAGCCCGTCGAACGGCGCCCGGTACCCGGTGGCCTTGGCAAGGAACGCCGGCAGCGAGTTCCGCCGGGTCAGTTCGTCGGCGTAGGCGCGGGACATCGGTCCCGACAACTGGCCGGTGGGCCGGTGCCAGCGCCGGACGAGGTGCCGCCACAGCAGGTCGACCAGACCCGTGGCTGCTGCGGCGGCCTCGCCATCGGATATCAACTGGCTGATCGCGGTCATCGCGGTGCAGGTGACCTGCCAGTACGTCGGGCTGTTGTACTCGGCGAAGCTGCCGGAGGCCGCGGTCGTGGCGGTGAGGCGTCGCATCCTTTCGCGGCCGTACCGGATGAGTTCGTCGCTGCCCAGCACCTGGCCGGCGCCGAGCGTCACGAACATGCCTTTCACCGCGATGTTGGTGTACTCCATCGAGACGTTGCGGCGGATGATCGCTTCGGCGGCCCGCTCCACTGCGACGCGCAGCCGGTGACGCAGGCCGAGCGGCAGGTGGTGTTCGTGCCGGAACAGGATCAGAAGCAGCTCCTGGCCCAGGAAGTCGGCCCAGTTCAGGTCGGGGCGCCGCATCGCCAGGAGTGGTTCTTCGGCAACGTAGCCCCATACGCCGAAGGTCTCCGAGGCCGGATCGGCGTCCTGTCCCGCAACCACTCGTTCGAGGATCGGCACTGCCGCCCCGGTGTCGCCGGATTCGAGGAGCGCCAGGGCGTAGGTGGTGCTCTCCCGGTACGGGTGGACCAGGCCGGAGTTGATGGCGGTGTGCACGGGGTTGGCCGACGCGGGGATGCGCAGCAGGTGTTCCTGCGCGTCGAAGTAGCTGTCTCCGGCAGCGCGCGCGGCGGCGATCAGACGCCGGTCGGCGTGGGCGTGGCTCGCCGTCATGCCAACTGCTTCTGGTATTCGTCGCGGATCTTGTCGCCCGCCTTGCTCTTCCAGTCCTTGACCGCGTCGGTGAAGGCGCTGAGCTTTTCGCGGCCCATGGCCACGTCCGTGATGGCGTCCTGAACCTTCTGCTGGATGTCGGCTGAGGAGTTGGCGGTCTCCGAGTACAGGCCCAGTGCCGCGTCCACGACGCGGTGCGGGGCGACCTCCCTCTGCCAGGCGTGCTCCTGGCGCAGCCAGCCGGGGTGCTTGCCGCTGTAGAGAGTGCGTTGGCTGGCGCCGCTGAGATAGCCCTGGTTGACGACCTCCTTGGTGCCCTGGTCGGTCAGGACCGGCTGTCCGTTCTTACGGGTATGGTCCTCACCTTCCACACCGAACTGGACCAGCAGGTACTCCTCACTGCCGAACGGGGCGGCGTAGAAGTCGAGCAGCCGCAGGCACTCCTTGACCTTGTCCTCGCTCGCCTTCTTGATGAGCGTGACACCGTACGAGCCGCTGCCGCAGAACTGACCCGCCTTCTTGCCCGGCGCGGAGAAGATCGGCATCGCGGCGATCTGGGACGGGGCCAGGCCCTGGACGTTGACCGACTGCTGCCATCCCGCCAGGTAGCCGTCGAACATCACGATCTGGCCCCCCTGGAAGTAGGTGGTCTGCTGGGAGCCGGTGAGGCTCGCCGACTGCGGGTGGAAGTGGCCCGCCGCGCGCAGTTTCGCCACGTATTCGAGGGCGGCGGTGAACTCGTCGGTCTCCCAGTCGCGGACGAGTGTGCCGTCGGGCTTCTTGCCCCAGTTGTTCGGTGCGCCGAAGGCGGCGGAGAAGCGCGTGATGCCGAACGTGCCGTAGGAGCCTGCGAGCGCCCAGCGGTGCCGCTTGGCGTCGGTCACTTCCTTGCACAGGGCCTCGAAGTCCTCGGTCGTCTTCACGTCGGTGAAGTCCACGCCGGCCTGCTTGATGAGGTCGGTGCGAGCCTGCACGATGTTCCACAGCAGCGGGCGCTCGATGGGCACGCCCCACATCCGCCCGAACAAGCGGGCGTTGCGCCACGTCGAGGTCGGGATACTCGCGAGGTTCGGGTAGTCCTTGATACTGGCGCCGGAGAGGTGGTCGGACAGGTCGGCGAACCGGCCCTTGAGCAGCAAGTCCAGGCGGGGCTGGTCGAACCACTGCACCAGCACCAGGTCGGTGAGGTCGTTACCCGCGAGGAGGGCGCCCATCTTGACGCTGTACTCGCTGGACGGCACGGTATTGATCTTCAACTCGCCGCCGAGGCGCTCGTTGATCGCCTGGGCGTAGGCGTTGTTGTCCAGCGATGGCGGGGGCGGTGCGAGGGTGGGGACCGTGGCCGTGATCCGGCCGCCCGAAAGCGGCTTCCCCTGCACCGACCGGATCAGCTTCTCCGGCATTGAGTAGAAGGCGTCCTGGATGCCTTGGGCGGGATCGCCGACGAGGTCGGGCTTGATGCCGCCGACGGAGCGGTACTTCGGGAGTGGCACATTCCTGGCGTTCGTGCTCGCGCTGCCACTGCCGTCGCTGCAGGCACCGAGAGCCAGCGTGGCGCTGCCGAACAGGGCACCTCTGAGCGCGGTACGACGGGACACCTGCCCGCCGGTGAATGGTGCTGTCATGGTTTCCTCCGTGCGAGTTCGAGGCGTGACGAGTGAGCAGCTCAGCCCTTGATGGCGCCGGTGAGCATGCCCTTGGCGAAGTGGCGTTGCAGGAAGGGGTAGACGAGCAGGATCGGGATCAGGGCGACCACGACGACCGCCATCTGTACGGCCTGCTGGGGTGGTGGCGCCCCGGCCGTGGAGCCGGCGGCCTCGCTGAGCGACTGGCCCTGCAGGACGTATGTGCGCAGGATCATCTGCAGCGGCCACTTGTCCGAGTCATTGAGGTAGAGCAGCGCGTTGAACCAGTTGTTCCAGTAACTGACTGCGTAGAAGAGTCCGATCACCGCAATCACGGCCTTCGACAGCGGCAGCACGATGCGCGCGAGGATGCGCCATTCGCCGGCCCCGTCGATGCGCGCGCTGTCGAGGAGCTCGGACGGGATGTTCGCGAAGAATCCGCGGACGACCACCACGTTGAAGGCGTTCACGGCAGTCGGCAGGATCAGTGCCGCGTAGCTGTCGAGGAGGCCGAGCGACTTCATCAGCAGATAGCTCGGGATGACGCCGGGCGGGAACAGGAAGGTCAGCAGCACGATCGTGAGCAGTGGCCGGTGGGCGAACGAGTCGCGGCGGCTGAGCCCGTAGGCGAGCAGGACCGTGGCGACAGTGCTGACCACAGTGCCGATCACCGTGACGCCGATGCTGACGAACAGGGCGTGCGAGACCACGCCGCCGGACCAGATGGCCCGGTAGGCAGCCAGCGTCGGCTCCTTGGGGATCACGACATAGCCGCCGTTGTCCTGCAGTGCCTGCTCGCTGGTGATGCTGGTGGAGAACACCACCATGAACGGGAACAGCACGATGAGGCTGATCAGCATCAGACTGATGCCCTTGCCGAGCTTCCCGGGCAGTGTCGGCGGCTCCATCCACACCGGCCGGTCGTCGCGTCGGGTCCGCCGCCGGCCGCCTCCACTGCGCCGGAGGCCGGGGATTGTCGCGGTCATTTGCTGTACACCCCCTGCTCTCCGAGTGCATGCGCGGCCCGGTTGGCAGCGAGGATGAGGATCAGTCCGACGACGCCCTTGAACAGACCGGCCGCGGCGGCGACGCCCCAGTCGTTGTTCACCAGGCCGTGGAAGTAGGAGAAGGTGTCGAGCACTTCGGCGGACTCGGCTCCGACGGAGGCGCGCTGCAGCAGGATCGGCTCGAAGCCGACGGAAAGGGCATCGCCGAGCCGCAGGACCAGCAGCAGCACGATGATCGGCCGGATGCCGGGCAGCGTCACGTGCCACAGCCTTCGCCAGCGCCCGGCGCCGTCGGTGACGGCCGACTCGTACAGCTCCGTGTCGATGTTGGCGAGCGCGGCCAGGAAGATGATCGTGCCCCAGCCGGCGTCCTTCCAGATCGCCTCCACGGTGACCAGCAGCTTGAACATGTCAGGGTCCGTCATCACGTCGAAGTTGCCGAGGCCGTGGCTGGAGGCGAAAGAGTTGATCACTCCGGCACCGCCGAGGACCTGCTGGAACAGAGCGATGATGATGACCCACGAGATGAAGTGGGGCAGATAGACGATGCTCTGCACGGCCCGCCGCACCCAGTTGCGCACCACGCTGTGCAGCAGCAGCGCCAGAGCAATGGGGACCGGGAAGAACAGCACGAGCTGCAGGGCGGTAATAGCCAGGGTGTTGGTGAGCGCGTTCCAGAAGTCTTCGTTGGCGAACAGCTCGTTGAAGTTGCCGAACCCTACCCAGGGGCTCTCCCGGAAGCCGACGTAGGGCAGGTAGTCCTGGAAGGCGACCACGTAGCCGAGCAGCGGCAGATAGTGGAACACCACCAGTAACAGGAGGCCGGGCACCGTCATCAGCAGCAGCGAGCGGTCCCGTTTGAGACGCCACAGCCGGCCCTGCCCGCCCGCGCTGCGGGGGTTCGAGGTGCGCGCCCGTCGCGGCTTGGCCTTCTTGGTGCGGGTGTCGGGCTCGGCCGCGGTCACCATGTCTGCTCCCGGTGCCAGCGGGCGGTCTGCTCGTGGTCCCACGCGCCGTCGGCCACCGCGATCCGGTATTCGCGGGTGAAGCTGTCCCCCGGCTCCAAGCGGAATGTCTCGTAGTAGGCCCACGACGGGTTGACCGCGGCGAACTCGGCCGAGCGGACGAACCAGTGGGCCGCGTGACCGGCATTGGCCGGCCCGTGGCTGAAGATCAGCGTCGAGCTGCGGTCCACGCCGTCGTGGTCACCGGTGAAGGCGAGCCAGGGGGCGGGCTTGCCCCGGAAGTCCGCGGGGTCGACTTCGCCGCCGGGCGCGGTGACCCGGCCACCGGTGAAGGCCCGCGGTCCGCGCCACCACAGCCCCGCGTAGCCGGAGCCGGGCAGTCCGCGGGTGGCAGGGCTGCCGAAGTCGAGCGGCTCGGCGGTCTCGTTGCGTATCTCGGAGCGCCAGTCGAGCAGCCACACGCCGGCGGCACGATCCACCCCGTGTATGACCAGCCGTCGCTGCTCGGCGGCTAGGAGCATGCCCTGCGCCGTCGTCCAGCGCAGGGTGTGGCTGATGGTGACGCGGTCGCCGGCGTCGTCGATGGCGACCGGTCCGTCGGGGTGCATGGCGCCGACGTTGTCCAGCCGGGTGTAGCCGGTGCCGGCGACGAAGGTGTTGCCGCCCCACAGGTTGTGCCCGGAGATGTCGGTGGCGGTGAGCTGCAGCCCCTTGTGCCAGCGGTGGTCGTGCGGGCGGTAGTCGGTAACGGTGTCGCCGGCGAGCGTGCGCAGGGGGTGCAGGTACGGCTTCGGGGATTCGAACAGGTTTGGATCGGGGGCGTAGACGTAGCGGGCCAACTCCACCTCTCCGGCCCGGACGGCGACCTCCTGGCCGATCGCGTGCACGGCGAGCAGCGGGGCCTTCTTCTTTTCAGCGGGCATCGGGCACCTCCGAGGCTTCGGCCGGCACGGTGCCGGACAGATGGTGGTAATAGGGGTCGTCGGGTCCGACCGCGCCGCGCTTGACCGTCTCGCCGGTGGCGGCCGCACGGTGCATCGCCGTGATCAGCTCCAGCGCGGCGCGGCCGGAGGCGCCGCTGGTCGCCGGCCGGCGACCGGCACGCAGGTCGGCCAGCACCTCCCGTAGCTGCGGCAGATGTCCGCTGGCTTCGTCCGGCAGCGGATTGGCCCACTGCGCGACCGCTTCTGCGGGCACTTCGCGTGAGGGGGTGTAGACCCAGTCGGCATTGCGGTGCCGGTACAGGTGGGTGAGCTCCAGGGTCGCCAGCTCGGTGTCGATGCGTATGTGGCTCACCTCGCGCGGCGACACGGCGCTGTTCACCACCGTGGCCAGAGCCCCGGAGTCGAAGCGCACCACCGCCGTGTGCACATCGCCGGTCCCGATGGCGTGGCGGGCTGAGGCGCTGAAAGCCCGCACTTCCCGCCACGGTCCGAGCAGGTCGACGAGCAGGTCGATCTGGTGAATGCCCAGCGCCATCACCGGCCCGCCGTCCCCGGAGAAGGAACCGCGCCACCGGGGAGTGAAGTACTGCGCGTCCCGGTACCAGGTCGTCTGGCAGTGTGCGGCCAACGGCCGTCCCAGCGCGCCGGCTTCCAGGAGGCTGCGCGCATGCCGGGCGCCGGACCCGTACCGCTGCTGGAAGACGATCGGCGCGTACGGGCCGCCGGGGCGCTCCGCCGCCGCGATCGCGTCGTACTCGGCAAGCGACAGCGCGGGGGGCTTCTCGCACCACACCCAGGCGCCGGCTCGCAAGGCCGCGATCGCGTCACCGGTGTGCGCGGCCGGCGGGGTGCACAGCACAACGAGGTCGGGCTGCTCGGCCGCCAGCATCGCCGCGCAGGTGGCGTAGCGGCCGTGGATTCCCCAGCGTTCCGCGACGCGGTGCAGGCGTCGGGAGTCGATGTCGACGGCGGCCACGACCCGTACCAGTGGGGCAAGTTGCTTCAGGGCGGGCAGGTGGGCGCCGTCGGCGATCTGCCCCGTGCCCACGATGGCGGCCCGTACGGGCGGCCGATCGGCGGGCGGACGTGTGCTTGACATGCACTCTCCTTGTGGCCGTGCGCTCACGTGACCTGGCGGCCGTGTGCAGATCTTTCGAAAACTGCAACGACTGTGCACTATCTGGATGTTGCACCCACAAGCTGCCTTGGATTATGGCTTGAACAAAGGTCCGTAACAAGAGGCTGACACGAAGGAAACACCCAGAGTCGGTAAGCGCTTGCACCCGCTGTTCCGGGGCATGAGGAAACCGCAGCAGGCGTGCGACTTGGGGAGTCGTACGCCTGCTGCGGCCTGCGGCAGAGAGGTGTCAGACCTCGGTCATGCCAACGGTCACAGTTCTCAGCACCGTCGGCGTGACAGCGGTGAGGCGCACCTCGTGCCGGCCCGCGGGAACGGGCCCGCTGCCGCCTCCGGCGGCGGGGGCCTCCGCGTGATCGATCCGCACGGTGACCCGGCCTGTGCTCTCCGCGCCGATCTGCAACGCTGCGGGCCGGTCGGTGTTGACCTCGTAGGCGACCCAGTCGCCGGGGGCGAGCTCGACGACGAGCTGCCCCTGGGCGCCGCGGGTGAAGTCGACCTCCTTCGGGCTGCCGTCGCGGCGGCGGATGGTGACGTGGTCGTCCGGCCGGAAGTACGGCAGCGGCCGATTCCGGGCGGTCTCGTACGACACTCCCTTGCCGCGAAAGGTGAAGCCGGTCGCCGGAAGTCGCAGTGGAGCGCGCCGCAGGACGGCGTTCACCACCTCGGTCCGGTAGCGGCAGCGGTCGAAGGCGACGCGCTCCAGCAGGCCGGTCAGCGTCTGCCAGGCCCGTTCCGCCGGCGGCGGCGGACCATTGCCCGCCGCCCAGGCGAGGATCGCATCCCAGCCGGGCGGCCGGTCCGCCGAGCAGGGGGACGTCGTCGTGTCCAGTTTCTTCCACGGCCAGAAGTTCCAGGAGATGCCGCAGTCGTCGTAGAGCTGGAAGGCCGTCTGCAGCCAGTCGAGGTCGTTCTCGCCGCCCTCGCCCATGTAGACGGGCAGTCCGAGGCGCTCACCGGTCTCCAGGTAGGGGCGGATGCCCGGCAAGTCGGGGGGCGACCAGTACTTGTGGAACTGCAGCATCGAATTGGGGTCCCAGATCCCCGTGAAGATGTCCCAGTTCGTCGCCCAGTGGGTGCCCTCGTATACGATCAGATGGCACGGGTCGACGGCGCGGATGGCGGCGGTCAGGTCCTGGTGCAGCCGGCTGAGCCGGTCCGCGTAGCGGTGCTGGTAGGCGTCGGGCAGCGGCTCGTTGAGCAGGTCGTAGCCGCAGACGGTGGGCTCCTCGGCGTACCGCCGGGCCAGCAGCGTCCACACCCGAAACGTCAGCTCCCGGTAGCGCGGCAGCTCGAAGAGCTCGGGACGGCGGCGCGGGGAGTCGTCGATGTTCGTGCCGGTCTGGCCGCCGGGGGCGCCGTGCAGGTCGAGCAGCACCCACAGCCCGTACGCCCGGCACCAGTCGATCAGCCGGTCGATCAGCGCGAACCCGTCTGCCAGCGGCTCGCCGTCCTCGTCCATGACGATCCGCCAGTTGATCGGCAGCCGGACGTGGTTGAACCCCTCGGCCGCGATCCGCTCTATATCCTCCTCGGCTATGAAACGGTCGCGGAATCCGGTCCAGAAGCAGTCGGCCCGCTCGTCACCGACCAGCCCGCGGATCAGCGCCTCGATCTCCCGCGGGGAACCCGCCTGCTCCGGGAAGCGCCACATGTACCCCTCAGGCAGCAGCCAGTTTCCCAGCCCCACCCCACGCAGCGTCAGCGGCCCGCCGTCGCCGTCACGCAGCACGCCGTCCGCGGCATGTACGAATCCGGCCGGGTGAGCCGGTCCGGCGGTCCGGCTCATGAGCCGGCCCCGGCGGGCACCCCGTGCTCGATGACCTTCTCGAGCGGCAGCAGCGCCGCACCCAGCGCGACCGCGTCCCCGCGCAGCGCGCAGGCCTCCAGTGCGACGTGCTCGGCGTGCCGGGGCAGGGCGTGTTCCCGGACGACGCCGGCGAGGGCATCCGCACGGGCCAGATGCAGAGCCAGCCCTGCTCGGCCCCCGATGATGACCTTCTCCGGGTTGACGAGGTTGACGAGGTTCGCCAGCCCGATGCCGAGATACTCCACCGTCTCGTCGAGTACCGCGGCAGCCGCGGCGTCACCTCCGCCGACGCGGTCGAACAGCCTGGCCAGCGCCGCGTCGTGGCTCCCGCCGACGTCGCCGCCGCGCTCCTGCCACCGGGCGAGGACGGCCGCGCTGCCGACGTATGCCTCAAGGCAGCCGCGGCCGCCGCACGAGCACGTGGGACCGCCGAGCGAAATCTTCGCGTGCCCCCACTCCCCCGCCCCGCCGCTCAGCCCCTCCAGCAGCCGCCCCCCGCTGATCAGACCCGCACCGACTCCCCGGCCCACCAACGCGACCACCCCGTGGTCCACGCCTCGTGCAGCACCGAACCACTGCTCTGCCTTGGCCAGGGTCTTCGCTCCATTGGCCGCGTACACAGGCATGTCGTCCACCCCGCAGAACTCGGGCACGTCCTGCGGTGGCCAGCCCAGACTCTGCGCGAACAACCGCACCCGTCCGTCGCGATCCGATTCGACGAGGCCGGGCACCCCAAGCCCCATCCCGATGATCGCGCCGGCCAGATCCGCGTGCTGCTCCCGCACTTCCCTTACGGCGCTGGACAGCGTGTGCGAGACCTCCCCGGGGCTGCCGATTGCCGCCGCGATGTCGTGGACGATCCGGTCGATCCGCCGCAGCGAGAGGTCGAACAGCTCGACCATGACGCCGTGTTCCCCCACTCCGGCGCCGATCATGTACGCACCCTCGGCGCGCACCGTGAGGCGGGCGCTGGGCCGCCCGCCGTCCGACGGCACCGAGCCGACCTCCTGCACCAACCCCTCGCTGATGAGCCCAGCCACGACGTTCGCAATCGTCGCGGTGGACAGCCCGCACCCCGAAGCGATCTCCGACCGTGTGGTCGTCTTCGCCAGCACGATGTAGCGCAGCACCTTCGCCCGATTGTGCTGACGCAGATCCCTGACCGTTGAGCCCGCCGCCATCTCACTCCTCCCACCTCATAGCGTGTGGCATATTCTAAGGGGCAAATAAAGTCGTAGCAGAGCCAGACCCTTGCCCCCAAGGCCTGGAAGTTCACACATTCGCGCTGGTAGCGAGTGCTCGTCCTGGCTGGTGTAAGTGACAGGTCCTGCTTTGTGGACGAATCCCTGGCCGGCGCAGCGGTCGAGTTGTCGGTGCAGGGTGCCCAGGGTGACGTCGCCGAGGTGGTGGGCGAGGTTGCGCGGGTGCCGGTGACGGTCGGGCGTGCGTGCGTGCGTCCGAGGGGCGAGTTGACCACTGCACCCACGCCCTCACCCAGGAACATCGTGCCGTTGAAGTGATCGATGCCTCTCCACGCCAGACCCAACTTGCTTCGGTCTGACGTGCCGGAACCGCGACTCGACTCCACCTGATCCGCTGGTTCAGGGAGCCATGCTCAGGACTTGTGGATCAGCTCTCCCGGGAGGACGCACGAGGGGCGTACCTTCCCGAGTGAGTGATCAGCAAGTCACCGAGTAGGCCCGCGTTGCTGCGCGGGTCGGGAAGGCACGCCCGTGCTCAGCGCAGTCACCGACGACGGCACCACCGAGGCCGGCTTCCTGATGGACGACATCGTCCGCGAGGGCGCAAGGCGGATGCTCGCCGCCGCCCTGGAGGCCGAGGTCAACCAGTATATAGCCGAGTTGCCTGGTCAGCGCGACGAGGCCGGGCGTCGCCTGGTGGTGCGAAACGGCCACCACCGTGAGCGGACCGTGGCCACCGCCGCGGGCCCGGTCGAGATACGGGCTCCGCAGGTGAACGACAAGCGCGTCGACGCCGCCACCGGTGAACGCAAGCGGTTCTCGTCGAAGATCCTGGCGCCCTGGTGCCGGAAGTCCCCGAAGGTCAGCGAGGTGCTGCCGCTGCTGTATCTGCACGGCCTGTCGTCGGGGGACTTCGTGCCGGCGATGGAGCAGTTCCTTGGCTCGGCGGCCGGGCTCTCGGCGGCCACGAGGCTGACCAAGCAGTGGAGCGACGACCACGCCGCCTTCCAGGCCGGGATCTGTCGGAGTCCGACTACGTGTACGTGTGGGCCGACGGCGTGCACCCCAAGGTCCGCCCCGGTCAGGCGCTTTCCTTGTTCCTGGTGCTGATGGGGGTGCGGCTGGATGGCACCAAGGAGCTGATTGCGCTGGCTGAGGGACTGCGGGAGTCGACCGAGTCGTGGGCGGATCTGCTGCGGGATTGCCGCCGGCGCAGCATGCGCGATCCGGAGCTGGCCGTCGGGGACGGCGCGATGGGCCTGTGGCGGGCCCTGGCGGAGGTGTTTCCGCAGGCCAGGCAGCAAAGGTGCTGGGTTCACAAGACCAGCCCCACGCCGGAACCCCGGGGTGCGATTCGCGAAACGCTCGGCCGACGCGGGCGTACACGCCGCCCGCCCGCCCTGCCCCGCCGTTCTGCGCTCTCCAGCCGATATCCAGCCAGCGTGCCAAGAACGACCGATGACAACAGGTGACGAGCCGTCAGGCCATCCAGCCAAAATCCAGCCACGGTACGCGAGCGGGTGTGACCCGAATTCGGGTCACACCCGTCTGACCTGGTGGTTTGCTAATTCGCCGGGTTCGCGGTATCGCGGGGCCTAAACATTGAAGCGGAACACCGGGTACACAGTTTCGACCTGCGGAAACGCCGGAGCGTCGGACTGGATCCAGCCAGAATCCAGCCACCGGAACCGGGCGAAGGCTGCCAGCAGTAAGAACGCCTCATGTCTGGGCGCAACCCAGCGCACATCCAGCAGTGGGCGCAAGCAGGGCGTTCGCCGTCAGTGCCCTTGGGCTCAGCGAATCAGATCGCTGAGCAGGTCGTCGATGACGCTTTCCTCCTCCACACCGATCCCGACTTCGTGGAGAGCGGCGCTCAGTCCGGGGTCCCAGGGGGCGGACGCGGGCGTGCCCCGCAGCGGGCGCGCGAGCGGCATTGTGGCCGCCGCCGCCCGGTAATCCGCCGCGGTGTAGCGCCAGGGGCGCCACGGAACGCGGCGCAGCAGGCCCCCCGCGATGCGCAGGCCGCCCCAGTCGAAGTCGCCGTGATAAAGCAGCCGTGCTCCGGCCGTGTGCAGGAGCCGCAGCAGGGTGAGCGCGGCGGCCGAGGGCTGGCCCTGGAGGCAGACCAGAGGGGCGCAGTCGGCGCCGTACGCATCGGCCGCGGCGGCGACGACCGCGGGGTTCTCGCATACGTACACCGTGGGGGCGGTCGCCGGCGGGCGGGGCGCGCCGTGGGCGAGTTGGCGCAGGGTCAGCACCGCCGGCTCGCCCGCGTCGGCGAGCACGTCGAGTGCCGCGGTGCCGCGTACGCCCAGCGCCAGCACGGTGGCGGACAGGGCGTCCTTCAGCAGGCCCGCCGAGGCCCAGGCCGCCCGGCGCCACTCGGCGCCCTCGCCGTCGGGGAAGCCGGTCAGGGCCCGGACGCCGGAGCGGACCAGGGTGGCGAGCGGGGTGCCGTCGTCGAGGGCGTGGGCGTCGCCGAGCGTCTGGGCAGCGAACTCGGGCAGCGGGCGGGCCGGCTCGGCGGGGAGCGCGACGAGCGCCGAGACGGTCGCGGCGAGCAGAGGGCGGGCCGCATCGGGGGTGCGGGCGAGGCGGCGTACGAGGCCGTCCCGGCGGATGTCATCGGCCCAGCCCGCCAGGTCCGCGGGCAGGGCGGCGAGTGGTGCGTACGCCTCCTCCCATGCCCGCGCTTCCCGATCGCGGGCCTCTGCGAGCGGCGGCACGGGTCCGGTCAGGGCGGTCACGGCGGCGGCCAGGCCTGCGGGGCTGACCCGGGAGCGGCGCAGCACCGCGTCGACCTCGTCCAGCCGTACGCTCAGTGAGCGGCCTGGGCGTGGGGCGCGGCCCAGCAGGCGTTCGGCGGCTCCGCGCTGTGCGGCCGTGGCGGAGGCGAGCGTCACCGTGCCGGTCAGGGGCTCATCACGGGCCATCCGGCGGCGGGCGCGCTCCACCAGCCAGCCGAGGCCGGGATCGCCGAGCAGGCGGGCGAGGCGGTCGGCGTCGATACGCGCCGCGTTGCCGGGGGCCGGCTCGGCTCCGGCGGGCGGCAGGTCGCCGCTCACGTCCACAAGGGCTCCGTACCGGACTCCTTCGCGGCACCGTCCCGCGGCACGGGGATGCCACCCTGCGACGCCGCCGTGCGCTCCGGCTCCGCTCCCTGGTCCAGGGTCACCCCGTCCCACTCCCAACGCGTGACCAGCACCGCCGCGATCTCGTCCACCCGCGACAACTGCGCGATGGCGATCCCCGGCACCTGCGGGTAGCAGGCCCACTCCCGCTCGCTCGTCATCACCACGTCGAGATCGAAGGCGTGCAGCAGGCCGAGGCACTTGGCACGGGAGTCGTCGTCGACACCCGCAAACGCCTCGTCCAGGGCGACCAGCCGCGGGGCGTCCGGTGCGGCGGTGGCATAGTGGGAAGAGGCCGCCGCGAACAGCGGCACGCTCATGGCCAGCACCCGCTCGCCCCCGGAGGCGGGTCCGGTGGCCGGCACCCACCGGCCCTGCTGGTGGCGTTCCACGCCGAACTCGTGCCAGGAGCGGTAGTCCAGTGCCGTGGTGAGCACCTCCAGCCAACTGCCCTTCCCGCCGCCCTCCCCTTCGTCGGTCTGCTGCCGCGCGATCTGGGCCTGCAGGAACTCCCCGACCGCGGCCCGGTCCTCCGGTGCCCAGGCGTCGGCGGTCTGCCGCAGCCGCGTCCGGGCCGCGTCCAGGCCGGCCGGAGCCTTGCGGGAGGGGCGCCAGTTCAGCCGCAGCCGCATGCCCGTGGAGGTGGGGCGCTGTTCCAGCTCGTCGTTCATGCGCCGCACCTGCAGCTCCGCGGCGGCGATCAGTTCCTGGAGGGTGCCGGCGACCTCGGTGAGCAGGTGGGTCTCCAGGATCTCGCGCTCGTGCGCGGACAGGATGCGCTGCAGTTCGGCGACCTCTGCCGCCAGCGCCTCCGCGAGTTCGGGCACGGCCCGCTCCCGGCCCTGGTAGAGGATGTCGACGGCCATGCCGTCGTCTGTCATCCGCGCGCTGGCGCTGTGGCCGCCGCGGGAGAGGGCGTCCTGGAGCTTCTTGTACTCCTCGCCGAGCCGTTTCTGCACCCGCTCCCAGGCGCCGTCGGAGTCGTCGATGCCGGCTTCGGCCAGCTCCGCCTCCGCGGTGCGGGCGAGCGCGATGGCGGGCTTCGCCGCCCAGCCGCCGGGGTCCTGCGCCGGCACCGCCACGTCCGGAAGCGCCACGGTGAGCAGCCCGGTGGCGGTGAACCGCTGCAGCGCGGCAATCGCCTCGGCGCGGGCGGCGGTGGCCTCCAGGGTGTCCTTCTCCAGTTGCTCGATCCGCCCCTCCGCGCGCCCGGCGCTCTTCTCCGCCGCGGTGTGGTCCGTACGTGCCTGCCGCTGTCCCCGCTCGCACGCGTCCCGTGCGTCCGCGGTCTCCGCCAGCCGCCGCTGCAGCTCGGCGACGGCTGCGCCGACCGTGCCGCGGAGCATGGCGTGACGCTCCTCGGCCGCCGCAGCCGCACGGGCCGACTCCTCGGCGCGTACGGCCAGTTCCGCCACCCGCTCCCCGGCCCGCTCGGTCTCGCCTCGGTCCTCGGCGGCGGCTCGCGCGGCGGCGGCCCGTTCGCGCAGAGCCGGCCACAGCGCCGCCAGCACGGCGGTGTAGTCGGCCAGCGCCTGGCGCACGGCGGTCAGGCCCTGCCGGTCGGCGGGCAGGTCCACAGCCGCAGCCGTCTCCGCCAGTTCGGTGGCGGCCTCCTGCTCTGCGCGGGCGGCTTCGCGGGCCGTCCCGGCGTGCTCGTCGCGGCGGGTACGAGCCCGGTGGGCGGCCTCCGCCGCGGCGGCGGTCTGCGCGTGGGCGTGGCGCAGGTCCGCCTCGTCGGGGACGGCGGCGAGTTCGGCGTCCAGGGCGCGGCGCCGGGCGGCCACCGCGTCCCGCTGCGCCTGAAGTGCCGCCCGTGCCTCCGCGAGTTCGCCGAGTTCGCCGCGCAGTTCGGCGATACGGGTCCGGCGGGCCTCCTCGCGCGCCCCTTCACCCACGTACACGGCGGTGTCCTTGGTCCAGCTGCCGGTCAGCGCACCGACACGAAAGCGGCCGTCCGAAGCCACCCAGGTGTCCCCGTGGCCGGTGCCGGTGCCGCCATCCGGCCCGTCACCCAGGCCGATGGCCCCGAGCAGCCGGACCACAGCCGCCTCGCCCACCGCGGTAGCCCGCGCGTCGCCGTGGTCCACCGCCGGGCGCAGGGCACCGTCGAGCCGCGGGCGCCCGGTGAGCGCGGCACCGGGGGCGAGCAACACATCGTGCCCGTCCGCCGCGAGCGCCGTGCCGTCCGGGCACACCCAGGCGTCCAGCAGCCCCGACGCCTCCAACGCCGCCTCCAGGCCGGCGCGTTCCTCCGCACTGACATGCTCGCGGAAGTCGACAAGACGCCACAGCGGCGCGCCCGGCGCCTCCTCGCGCAGCCCGGGGGTACGGGTATGGGGTGCCGGCGGCCCGACCTGGCCCCCCGCTTCGAGCCCGGCCAGCTCCCGCTCGGCCACCTCCCGCCGGGTGCCGAGGTCCGCCAGCCGCCGCCCCAGCGCGGCCGACTCGTCGGCCAGCCGCGCGGCGCGTACGCGATGGGTCTGGGCGGCGCGCTCGCGGGCGGGTGACGGGCCGGTCAGATGCGTGGTCCAGTCCGTCAGGGCATCGAGCAGCCCCTCGGAGTCGTCGACGGCCAGCTCGGCGCAGCCCCGGAGATGGTCGCGTACGGCGGCGACGAGCGCCCTTCCCGCCGCGGCGGTCGCCTCCTCGGCCCCGGCGTGCCGCTCGGCGGTGTGCCCGGCCTCCCGCTCGGCCTCGTCCAGGCGGCGGACCGCGGCGCGGCGCTCCGCCGCGGCCTGCTCAGCCTGCGCCGCCAGGTCCCCCACGTGGTCCACGGTGCGCCGCCTGCGGTCCACCGCTTCCTCGGCCGCCCGGCGCAGCTCCGCTTCCGGGACGCCGTCCGTCCGCAGGCCGCCGGTGAGCCGGGCGGTCAGGGCCGTCTCCCGCTCCTGCTCCAGGATCCGCGCAAGCTGGTCCTCCGCCTCCCCGAGCCGGGCGGTGGCATCCGCGAGCCGGCCCAGCGCCCGGGTGTGGTCCTGCGCTGCCTGCTCCCGGTCGGCCTCGGCACGCCGCAGCTCTGCCTCCGTGCGCCGGGCGTCGTCCGCGGCCTGCTCCAGCTCGCGGGCGCTGCGCATCTCCGGGCCCGCCCGCAGCGCCTCCTCCTGCGCCTTCAGCCGTACGGCCGTCTCCTCCAGCTCCGCGATCCGGGCCTCGGCCACCTGCCGGTTCGCCTCCGCCTGCGCCAACTCCTCCCGCGCGGCGCCGAGATCGCGGCCCAGCCGCTCGTAGCGGGCGTGCTCGGTACGCGGCAGCCGTGCGCGGCGGCGGGCCGCGACGCGGGCGTAGCGACGGTAGTGATCGAGGAACGCGAAGGAGGCCCGCTCCGCCTCGGCCGCCTGCCGCAGCTCCTCCTTCTCCTCGTCCAGCGAGCGGAACGCCTCGGCCACGTCCGCGATCACCGCCTGGTCCAGCGGTGGCAGCGCCTCCGTCAACGCCCTGGACAGGGCGGCCTCGCTGGGCCGTTTCGAAAGCTGCGGCTGGCGGAGCTGGATGAGCAGGTCGACGAGGGCGGCGTAGCGCCGTTCGCCGAGCCCGAAGAGCGCCTCGTCGACCGCTCTGCGGTACGCCTTGGCCTGGTCGTAGACCATGCCGCGGCCCGCGACGGCCTCCGTGAGCCGGTCGCGGGACAGCGCGGTGCCGGTGGCGTCGACCAGGCTCAGCTCCGCACCGATCCGCTGGTCGGTGACCGCGTACCAGTGGCGGGCGATACCGCGGCCCGCGACCGCCTTCAGCCCGCACAGCAGGGTGACGAATTGCGGCTGACCAGTGCCGGTGTCGCGTCTGCCGAACTCGATCCAGGTGTAGCCGAGCCGCTCGGGGTGCGGGTGCTCGCCGCCGAGCAGCAGGTTCCACTCCATCCGCTTGCCCGGGTCGGCGTCGGGCTCCACACGGCGCGCGGACAGGTCGCCGTCCAGCAGGAACGGCAGCGTGAGGGCGAGGATCTTGGATTTGCCGGTGCCGTTGTTGCCGCGCAGGAGCAGGCGGCCGTCGCGGAACCAGAACTCCTCGGTGTCGTAGTAGAAGAGGTCGACAAGGCCGATACGCAGCGGACGCCACCGGCCGGGCGCGGGGTGCGGGAGAGCGGTCACTCCTCGGTCGCCTTCCGGGGGTCGGGGATGAGACGTACGACGGGTTCACCCACCGCGTACCGGGCGAGTGCCGGCCGCGGGACGACTCCTTCTGCCGTACGGGCCACCAGGCCCAGCGCGGTGAGCCGGTCCAGGGCCTGGCCGGTCAGCTCCGCCTCGGCGCCGGGCTGCCGGGCGCTCTTGGCCCAGAACCCGGCGTGCTGCCGGGCCAGCTCCCGCACCCTGGCGCAGAGCGCGGCCTCGGTCACGGGCCCGCCCGCCGCGGCCAGGTGCTCGGCGAGCAGCAGCGTGACATGTCCGTACGTGCCCTGCTCGGGCATGCGTACGTCGGTCAGGTCGTAGGTGGCACCGCCCGGGCGCAGGTCGGGGGGAGGGTCCACCATGGCGATGCCTTCGGCCCTCACCTCCGCGACCAGCCCGGTCAGTTCGGTGATACGGGAGGTGAGGAAGGCCCGCTGCCGGGTCAGATACGCCAGCTCCTCGTCGGTCAGCTCGTCGTAGTACAGCACCGGGTCGTCGAGCAGCCGTCGGGTGAGACGGTAGCGGAGGGCGCGGAAGCGCAGCTCATCGCTGTCCAGCTCGGTCTCGGCGGTGATGTCGGCCAGCCGCTCCGCGAAGCCGGCCGCGGTGACGAGCGACGGGCCGCGGCGGGCGGCCAGCAGCCCGGCCAGCACCCGCCGCTCCACGTCGTACAGCACATCGCCAGAACCGGAGACGTAGGCGTCCTCGTCCCCCGCCACCCGGCGCAGCACCCCGAGGCGCAGCAGCAGCCGCACCACGGCCGCGAGGTCGAGGCGCTCGTCGCGCCGCTCCAGGGTGAACTCCAGCCCGGCCGCGGCCAAGTGCTCGTCGGCGGCGTCAAGGACCACCTGCTCCGCGAGCCGGCCGAGCGCGATCTGCGCTTCGCCGCGCTCCAGCGCCGCCAGCGCCAGGCACAGCAGCACGTACCGGCGCCGGGTGAACGGCGCCCGTGACCGGCTCACTTCGCGCGCCGGATGCGTGGGATCCGCCAGGGCGCCGGGGGTGCGCAGCAGCCGCGCGGACTCGGCGTCCACCCGCAGCGGCCAGCCGGTGTTGCGGTCGAACCACTCGCGCAGTTCGGCCGCATGGCGCCGGACCAGCCGGAAGCTGTCCGCCTGCGGGCCGCCGGCGAGCAGCAGCGGCTCCTTCAGTAGCGCGCGAGCTGCCTTCTGCAGCTCGGCGCTGCGGTGGGCGTCCAGGAACTCGCCGAGAGGGCTGCTCATGCACGGACTCCCGTGTCCACGGGCGTGTCCGCGGCCGATCGTGCGGCGCCCCGCAGGGCGGTGATCTCCAGCAGGTGATCCGGCCCGCGGAACACCCCGCCCGGCGTGCGCACTTCCGCCCGCCCACCGTCCCGCAGCGCGGTGAGGCGAATCTCCATCGTGCCGTCGGTGCTGGTCGCCGTGGTGGTCCGGGTATCCGGGCGCCAGGTGGCCAGCGCGTCCCCGAGCAGCCGCAGGAACAGGCCGAACACCACCGGGTCGAGTTCGCCGACCTGCGACAGCCGGATCTCGCCGCCGGTGGCCAGCCGGGCCCGGGCCGCGGCGATCTCGGCCGCCTGCCTGCCCGCGTACTCGGCCAGCCGCCGCCGCTCGGCGGAGCGGTCCCGCACCCGCCGCGGTTTGCCGCGCCGCTCGTAGCTGCCGGTCCGGCGCAGTTGCGGGCTGATCCTGAGCGGCTCCGCCTGGGCCCAGGGCGTGGCGGGCGGCACCGGCTCCGCGGCGCGCGCCGCGAGGGTGTCGGCGTCGACGGTCAGGTGCCGGGCGGGATAGAGACCGAAGGCGGCGCGCCACAGCCGGTGCCGGGCGCCGTCGTCGGGGGCCTCGGCGAACCAGCGGGCCAGGGTGCGGAAGTCCGCGGAGCGGTCGGTGCGTCCGGCCCGCCGCTCGTTGAGCTGCCGTACGACGGCCAGCAGTTGCGGGATCGCGCCGAGCGCCCGGCCGCGCAGCAGCCGGGCCTGCGACTCACGGCCGTCCGCGGAGACGAACCAGGAGGCCAGCCCCGACCACCGGGCGGCCCACCTCTCGTACGCCTGCGCCTGCGCGGTCTCGGCTTCCTCCGGGGCGGCATCGGCCGATTCGCGGGCAGCCGCGAGCCGCAGCAGCGTCTCCACCCGGCCCTGCTGCTTCAGCTCCCCGATCAGCCGGGCGATCCGCCCACCGAGGGCGATGAGATCCTGGATGAACCGCTCCAGATACTGGATCAGCCGGTCCTTGTACGCGAGGAAAGCCTCGACCTCGACGCCGTGCAGGTCGATGGTGCGCTGGAGGGAACCCATGAAGGCCCGCGCGTTCTCCGCCAGCGCCGCGAACCGGTCCGCGAGCGCGGCCAGCGCCAGATGCGCCTTGGCCGCGTCCGGCTCGTCCTCCGCCGCGAGCACCAGCAGCGCCCGAAGCTGGGTGACGATGTCGTGCAGTGCGACGGCCTGCAGCGCGCCGCGCCGCCCCAGCGCCTCGTCGTACGCCGCAATGGCCAGCTCCGCCGCCTCGCCCGCCGGAGTGAGCTGATAGATGAACCGCTTGCGGTAGAAGTCCTCGACCGCGGTCACGCGCGAGGTGTCCGGGTCGGCCCGCAGGTTGCCCCACTGCACGAGGCTGTCCAGCGCCTTGGCCACGGCCTCCACCTCGGCTGGCCGCTCCTCCGGCGGCAGCGCGGCGTGCACGTCCTCCGGCCGCAGGTGCACCGCGAAGCGCTCCTTGGCCGCGGTGAAGACGGCCATCACCTGCCGGTAGCGGGCGGCATGGGGAACCGTAAGGTGAGCGAACGGGCCGCGCCCGGCCTCGTGTCGCGCGGATTCGGGTGTACTCATCGAAGGGCATTCTTCCCGAGCGACCCCGGATCGGTGCAACTTCGAGCAGGCCCTTACCCAACGCAACCGACCCTTACCCAACGCAACCGTCTTCCGGCGCGCATACCGCTCGCTGCCACCGAGGCCGACGCCTTGGACGTCAGCATCGGCCGGACGGCTGACCTGCCCTGCCGCGTCCAAGGAGGTCCGGACGGATTCGACTTGGCAGCGGCCCTGTAACGCCATCGCCACCGGCGTGGAACCGAACGAGCGGATGCAAGCGTGCTATGCGCCGAAGCAACAGCTCGGTTCAGGCCAAGGTGTCAAGCCCCGGGTTTCGTGGAGACTGAGTTAGCTGGTTTTCTGGAGTGACTCGTGGGGTTCGGTCGCGTAGTAGGCGACCTCGTGCTCGGCGGGGGTGATGTGGCCGAGTTCGCCGTGCAGGCGTCGCTGGTTGAACCAGTCGATGTACTCGGCGACGGCGACCTCAACGTCGTTGATGGACGCCCAGGGCCCCTTGTTGCGTATCAGCTCGGCCTTGAACAGGCTGTTGAACGCCTCGGCGAGGGCGTTGTCGTAGGAGTCGCCCTTGGAGCCGACCGAGGCCACGGCGGCTTCCTGTTCGAGGCGTTCGGTGTAGCGGATCGCCCGGTATTGGACGCCGCGGTCCGAGTGGTGCGTGAGGCCGGCCAGGTCGGCTCCGGTGTGCCGGCGTCTCCATATGGCCATCTCCAGGGCGTCCAGGGCGAGGTCGGTGTAGAGGCTGGTAGCGACCTGCCAGCCGACGACCATGCGGGAGAAGACGTCGATGACGAAGGCGGCGTAGACCCAGCCGGAGAAGGTTGTGATGTAGGTGATGTCGGCAACCCGCAGCTGGTTGGGGGCGGTGGCGGTGAACTGCCGCTCGACCAGGTCCGAGGGCCGGTCCGTCTCGGGCGCCGGGCGGGTGGTGCGTGGGCTCTTCGCCCGGATCACGCCGCGCAGGCCCGCGGCGCGCATGAGGCGTTCGACCGTGCAGCGGGCCACCTCGTGCCCCTCACGAAGCAGGGTGGCATGGACCTTGCGAGCGCTGTAGACGCCGTAGTTGTCGGTGTGGATCTGCCGTATCGCCTCGGTGAGGTGCTCGTCGCGCAGGCTGCGGGCCGACGGCGGACGGCTGTGGGCGGCGTAGTAGGTGCTCGGCGCGATCGGCGCGTCCGTCTCGGCGAGGACGTCGCAGATCGGCTGGACGCCGAACGTCTCCTTGTACTGGTCGATGTAGGCGACCTTCATCGCAGTGGACGGTCCAGCTCCGCAGCGAAGAAAGCCGAGGCGGACTTCAGTATCGCGTTCGCCCGCCGCAGTTCCTTCACCTCCCGCTCCAGCTCCGCGATCCGCACCGCGTCTTCGCTCGTGGTCCCTGGCCGTACACCGTTGTCGATCTCGGCGCGCTTGACCCAGCCGCGCAGGGCCTCGGGATGCACATCCAGCTGGTCGGCGATCCGCTTGATCGCCCCGGCCCTGCCAGCCGGGTCCTTGCGGGCCTCGACCGCCAGACGCGTCGCGCGCTCGCGCAGTTCATCGGGGTACTTACGAGGAGCAGCCGTGATCGGCATCCTTCCGGGCTTTGATGATCTCCATCAAACCCGGGGCGGTTCATACACCCAGTTGGCCAACCGCCTGGACAGGACCGGAGACGGCTACGCGCCGTTCATCAAGGCCCGGCTGTCCGCCGTCGACGACGAGTACGGCGGCCAGATCGCAGCCAACTACTCCGCCCCGGCCTGCGACTGGGACGCCCTGCCCACACCCGAGTCCAACACCACCCGCTGCTTCCCCCAGTACATCGGCGGCAGCGACAGCGCCGACCCGGAACGGCAGTGGTTCAACAAGTACGTCGTCACCCTGATGACAGAGCACGACCGAACCGGCGGCGCTTCGGACAAGGCCACGCGCTACGAGTACCTGGGTGGCGCGGCCTGGCACTATGACGATGACGACGGGCTGACGAAGGAGAAGTTCAAGACCTGGTCCCAGTGGCGTGGCTACGGCCAGGTGCGCGTCAAGACGGGCGGGGAGGGCGGCGACGCGGCACTGAAGTCGCAGTCCGACACCTACTTCCTGCGCGGAATGCACGGCGACCGCGAGAGCCCAGCCGGCGGCAGCAAGAGCGTGTCGGTCAGCCTCGGAAGCGGCGAGGGCGACCCGCTCACCGACCACGAGGCGGTCGCCGGATTCGCCTACAAGACGGTCGACTTCTCGGGTCCCGACGGCAAGGTGCTGAGCAAAGCGGTGAATCGTCCCTGGCACCACCAGACGGCGAAGAAGGAGCGCTCCTGGGGCACGGTGACCGCGAACCTCACCGGCACCGCGCACACCAAGACCTGGACCTCCCTGGACAACGGCGCCGGCAACGACTGGCGGGTGACGTCCACCGCCAACACCTACGACACGGTCGCGGGCCGGCTGACCGAGGTGGACGACTTCGCCGACAACTCCACCGCGTCCGACAACCGGTGCACCCGCAGCACGTACTCCACCAACGAGGAGAAGAACATCCTCGCGCTGCCTTCGAGGGTGGAGACGGTCGCCAAGGCATGCGGCGATACCGTCGACCGCACCGAAGACGTCATCACAGATGTCCGCACCGCTTACGACGGTGGCGCCGTCAGCGGAACTCCGTCCGTTCCCAGCAAGGGGGATGCCACCGCGACCGCGGTGCTGAAGTCCCGCACCGCCGACGAGGCCGTCTACCTGGAGTCCACCGCGGCCTACGACGACTACGGGCGCGAGCTGACCAGCACGGACCTCACCGCGAATCTGACCTTCGACACGAGTGGGCAACTCCAGTCGCGCAACACGCGCACCGACGCGCGTACGTCCACTACCGCGTACACGCCGGCTACCGGATTGCCCACGCAGGTCAAGGAGACCACGCCCCCGGCCACCCCGGGCGACGCCGCCACGGCACTGACCTCCACCACCACCTACGACCCGATGCGGGCCCTTCCGCTCACCCAGGCGGACGTGAACGGCAAGACGACCACGTCGGCGTACGACGCTCTGGGCCGTACGACCAAGGTGTGGCTGGCCGACCGGCAAACCGGCCTGACGCCGAGCTACGAGTTCACGTACCAGGTGACCGAGGGGAAGCCGGTCGCCGTCGGCACCAAGACCCTCGGCAACTCGGGCGCGCAGCGCACCTCGTACACCTTCTTCGACGGGCTTCTGCGCGAACGCCAGACTCAGGTGCCCGGCCCTCGCGGGGGCAGGCTTCTGAGCGACGTCTTCTATGACGAGCGGGGCCTTGTCGCCGAGACCTTCGAGCCGTACTACACGGACAAGCTGCCGTCCCCCGAACTCTTCGCCCCGGACGACGCAGTCTCCGTGGAGACCCAGTACCACCACTCCTACGACGGTCTCGGACGCAATGTCCGGACCGAGCAGGTGGCGGGCAGTGGAGCCGGCCCCACTGAGCTTCTTCGGCCTGGCCACCGATCGGGTGAGGGTCCGAGCCGCGTAACAGGCGAGGCCCTCGGGCAGTTGATCGAGATATCTGATGTCTCAACCGACCAGCCCGGGGGCCTCGTTGGTCATCTATCCTGCCGCACTCGACCTGCCACATGCGCTCGTGGAGTGGGTCACCATGCTCATCGTCACCCGTGAGGGCGACCGGCGATGCAAGCTGCACCCGTCGCAGCACGCGATGGCGGCGCTGGTGTACCTGCGCGAGCACACCACCCTGGCGAAGATCGCCGCAGGGTTCGGGATCAGCGAGTCCACCGCCCACGCCTACACCACCGCGGTCACCTGCCTGCTCGCCGAGCGGGCACCGGGCCTGCTGAAGACCCTGCGTGCGGCCGATGTGGACTTCGTCCTGCTAGACGGCACCCTCGCCGAGTGCGACCGCGTCGGCGACAGCCGGGCCGACTACTCCCCCAAGCACCGCCGGCACGGCGTGAACGTCCAAGTGGTCACCGATCCGGGCGGCCGGCTGCTGTGGCTCTCACCCGCCCTGCCCGGCCGCACCCACGATCTGACCGCCGCCCGCACCCACCGGATCATCCGCATCTGCGAACGTCAAGGCGTCCCCATCGTGGCTGACCTCGCCTACCAGGGCGGCGGCCCCTGGCTGACCACGGGCATCAAACGCAGGCCCCTGCAGGAACTCACTCCCACCGAGAGAACCCGCAATCGGGCCCTGGCCGCGGCACGGGCACCCGTCGAACGCGGCGTTGCCCGCCTGAAGTCATGGCGGATCTTCCGCAGATCCCGATGCAGCCCCACCCGCATGACGTCAATCGCCAAGGCCGTTCTCACCCTGGAGTTGCAACGCTGAAGAGGCTCAGTGATGATGACCGGGGCATCGTCGGGGTCGTCGTCGAGGCCGACGAAGCCGAGGTCGGCCAGGGCGCCGAGGCCGGCCTCGCGCAGATGCCTGGTGATGTGGTCGTGGCGGGCGGCGGTGATCTCGCTGGCCCGGCCAGGGCGGGCGGAGGAGATCCAGATCAGGTTTCCCTTCTCGTCGGTCAGAGCGAGGAAGAGCAGGCCATGGGCAGGGCTTGATCAAGTTCCTTGAGTGTCCGGGTTGTTGGTGATGCCCAGGATGGCGAGTCCTCGTTCGGGCTCGTGGCGGATGGCGCGGGTGGTCTTGGCGATGTTGTCGGCTCCGAGGATCTTCAGGGTGCCGATGGCGAGGTTGCGGATGGTGGCCATGGCGCGGGGTGCGGTGCCGGCGTGAATGGTCGAGGCGTCCTCAGCGAACGTGATATCTCGGATGTAGTGGGAGGAATTTTCGATTCCCCAGTGCCCGCGAATGGCGGCGGCGAGGTCGGCGGGGCGGGTTTGATGGGCGGCGAGGCTGGTGACCGCGTAGACGTTCTCGCGGGTTTCGGGCCGGCCGGTGGGCTTGCGGCGGCGGTGGACCCGGATGGCGAGATGGGCGTGAGGGAAAGCGATGCCGCCGAGGTTGTCGGCGATGGCGCAGGTCTTGATCGAGCGGGACTCGCGCCGTCCGTGGGCGGTGGCGGAGACGGTGTGCTGGACCTTGATCGACGTCCAGGGCGGGGCGGCGAGCTGGGCGTAGGCAGTGGGCTGGTTGGTCTTGATGACGGCGATGTAGTGGGCCTTCTTCGTCTCGACCAGCCAGTTGATGTTCGCCTTCACCGAGTGGAGGGCATCGAAGGTGACGACGGTGCCGGCCAGGTCGAGCGGCGCCAGCAGGGACTTGAAGTGGCGCACTTCGTTGGTTTTCGCACCGACTTCGACCTGGGCAATCGTGGCGACGCGGTCGTGGGTGACCGCCGAGAGCAGGTGACGGCGCGGCGTATCCAGGAGGGCTGAGCCCTTGAGGGCCTTGCCGTCCACGGCGATGGCCACATCGACCCCCGCAGACTGTCTTGCGCAGGAGCCTACCCTCCTGGCAGAGTCCACGGCCCCCTGTTGATACTGATCTCCGCGCCCCCTACAGGCCCTCGGAGTGCGTGCTCCATTTCCTCATACGATTCAAGATCCGTACCGTGAATCTGAATGTTGATTCCGTTTGGAACATTCGACCTTAGAATCCTCAGAACGATTCCACCCGGACCAAGCTCCTCTGCGGCATCGAGCGCCACGCCTTCATAATCGTGGGTCCACGAGGTGAACTCGCTCTCAGTATTACCTCCCGCGTGGCGCCCAGGGTCAGAATGCCCGCCTCTGGGAACTGCACGCCCCTGAAGGGCTCCCCCCGTCCGCAAGGTGTAGAGCCCTGCCAACGAGCAGGAAAATCTAATGGTTTCCGGCTCAATATCAGGGCTGGGTAATTCTCCTCAATGCCTTTTTCGCCTGAAGTCTTACATTCCCGTCAGGATGCTCACGCAGCTCCCAGATCCGTTCACGGGCACCGACGGCCTTCATCTTTCCCAAGGCTTCGACAGCGAAAGGAAGAACGCTTGGGTCGTCGAGCAATTCAGTCAGCACCTCGGCAACCCGATCGTCTCGAACCTTCGGAAGATCACGGACGATGATCGCACGAGCTTCACCATATTTTCGGTTCCGCGCGAGATCGATTAGTTCATCGGCGAATTTCGGCGACGCCAGTACGCCGATTCCGATACCGATGACGTCACGAATGTGCTCTCGAGGCGGCTTCGAAGTTTCCGGGCGAAGCGGGTCGAAGACTTCCGGTGGATCACGGAACAGTTTCACGAACACCGGCAATGCTTGCTGTCTAGCAAATTTTTCGGAGAGCGTGCGCACGATATCTTCGGCTAGTAGGAGGTAGCGGCTACGGGGGAGCCATTTCAGCAGAATCGGCACCGCATTGGGATAGTTGAATCCGCGCCGATGAAGGTCGCCGACCTCTTCCAGGCCCGGGAATCCCGCCGCCGAAAGATCGGCCAGCACTCCCTTGGCGCTCTCCGCATACAGTTGACGTCTACGGGAAACCAAGGGAATTCTGTCCGTAATCGCCCTCGCCTCCAGGTCGCTCAAGGCGATACGAACGGCTTCATGATGCGTGAGTCCTCCCGCCGACGAGGGCGGGTCCTGATGTTCCGTCATGGAAGATTCCTGATCAGGTTGATACTGCCAGAGTTGACCAGTCCCTGCAGAGCAATGCCACTCATTTAAGCTCCTCGGCATTTCGTCATCCACTTTTCCACAGCGACACTCCCGTGCGTTCTGTGGATAAAGCGGCAGGTCTTTCCTTCTGTTCCTCCTCTGCCTGCCTTCTGCTATCTTCTCGCCATGCTTCAGGGCGATCGTGGCACCGCGCTCGCGGGTGTACGTATGACGGATCGAATCGGTGTAGGGGTCCTGACTCGTATC
>NZ_JCANSZ010000071.1:0-30958 GCF_059570535.1 Streptomyces sp. CNP082 | reverse complement strand
AAGGCGAACTATCCGGCCGAGTACATGGCCGCGCTGCTGACGTCCGTGCGCGACGACAAGGACAAGTCCGCGATCTATCTCAACGAGTGCCGGAAGATGGGCATCAAGGTGCTCCCCCCGGACGTCAACGAGTCCGACGCGAACTTCACCCCCCGCGGTGATGACACGATCGTGTTCGGCCTGACCGCCGTCCGCAACGTCGGGCAGAACGTCGTGGAGTCGATCGTTCGCAACCGCAAGGCCAAGGGGCGCTACGCGTCGTTCCCCGACTTCCTCGACAAGGTCGACGCCGTCGTCTGCAACAAGCGCACCGTCGAATCGCTGATCAAGGCGGGCGCCTTCGACGCCCTCGGCCACAGCCGCAAGGGCCTCACCGCCCAGTACGAGCCGATGATCGACAACGTGGTGTCGGTCAAGCGGAAGGAGGCCGAGGGGCAGTTCGATCTCTTCGGCGGCATGGGGGACGAGGGCGCGGCGGACGAGCCGGGCTTCGGTCTTGACGTGCAGTTCGCGGACGAGGAGTGGGAGAAGTCGTATCTGCTCGCCCAGGAGCGGGAGATGCTCGGTCTGTACGTGTCCGACCATCCGCTGTTCGGCATCGAGCACGTGCTGGGTGACAAGGCCGACGCCGCGATCGCCGCACTCAACGGCGGCGAGCACGCCGACGGCGCGATCGTCACCATCGGCGGCATCATCTCCGGGCTGCAGCGCAAGATGACCAAGCAGGGCAACGCCTGGGCCATCGCCACCGTCGAGGACCTCGGCGGCTCCATCGACTGCATGTTCTTTCCGGCCACCTACCAGTTGGTCTCCACCCAACTCGTCGAGGACGCCATCGTCTTCGTCAAGGGCCGCCTCGACAAGCGCGAGGACGTACCCCGGCTGGTCGCCATGGAACTCGCCGTCCCCGACCTGTCCGAGGTGTCCGCGAACGCGCCGGTGACGATCACGATCCCGACGGTCAAGGTCACTCCGCCGCTGGTGGAGAAGCTGGGGGAGGTGCTGTCGCAGCACCGCGGCGGCACGGAGGTGCGCGTGAAGCTCCAGGGCTCCCGCACCACCACGGTGCTCCGCCTCGACCGCCACCGGGTGTCGTCCGATCCGGCGCTCTTCGGTGACCTCAAGGCACTGCTCGGGCCGTCCTGTCTGGCGGGCTGACGGCCGCGTGGCCCCGGGCCGGGCCCCGGCCCGGCGGCCACGCCGGCGTACGCGGGCGCGCTCGCGGGGGTCGCGCCCGGCGGGGCGCGCTCAGTTGTGACCGAAGCGCTTCTGCTTGTGCTTCTGCGTCTTGTGGCTCCCGGAGCCGGGGTTCACGGCCTCGCTGACCTGGTCGGGCGGCGGCCCGCCCACGGGCGCGACGGACTCGGTCTCCGTGCCGCGTTCCTCCCGCGGGACGGCGGCGCGTTCGTTCTGGCGGTTCCTTTGCTTACGGCTCATGGGGCTTCACCGCTCCCCGAGCCGGGGGCGCTGTCCGGCGTCGCCCGCCGGCGTGTCGGCCCGGGTGTCGTCCGGCGGGGGCTGGTCGAAGGACTGCGGCCGGCCGCGGTTCGGTATGCCCGCCGGCGACCCCGCGTACTTGTCCCGGTGGGAATGCTGTTGCTGCTTCTTCTCGCGGTTCTTGCGCTTACCCATCACTGATCCTTTGCAGGCGCGGTCCCCCCGCGGAGATCACCTTCGCACGGCCTGAGATGCCTCGCATGTCGGATAATTACCGTGCGTAGTACGCACTGTTCATGGCCGGGCATCGGTGTCCGCCACGCCGATGATCGATGCCCTGCTGTTAACCACCCCTCAGTGGGGCAGACTCGAAGGCAACCCGACGTGAACTCCGCGGCACGGGCCCGGAACCGGCTGAGAAGAGGGTGAATCGTGGACCGCTGCGTCGTCCTGGTGGACGCCGGCTACCTGCTGGGCGCCGCTGCGAGCCTGCTCGCCGGGGAACCCGCCCGCTCCCGGATCACCGTCGACCACCCCGCGCTCATCCAGGGGCTGCGGGAGCAGGCCGAGGCCGACACCGCACAGCGGCTGCTGCGTATCTACTGGTTCGACGGCGCCCCCGACCGCGTACCGCAGCCCGAACACCGCAGGCTGCGCGTGATGCCCCGCGTCACCGTCCGCCTCGGTGCGCTCACCCGCAGCGACGGCCGCTGGGCGCAGAAGGGTGTCGACGCCGCGATGCACGCGGAGCTGACCGAGCTGGCCCGCAACCGCGCCTGCGCCGACGTCGTCCTCGTCACCGGCGACGGCGACCTGCTGCCGGGGATGATGTCCGCGAAAGAGCACGGCGTCGCCGTGCACCTGTGGGCGGTCCAGGCCGCCGACGGCGACTACAACCAGTCCGAGGACCTGGTCGCCGAGGCCGACGAGCGGCGCCTGCTCGACCGGGCCTGGATCACCCGCGCCATGCAGGCCAAGGACCTGACCGGCATCTGCGCCCCCAGCCCCGTGCCGCGGCCCGAGATCGCCGCGATCCTCTCCGCGCCGCCCTCGGAGACCTCCGTCGCCGGCAAGCAGACCGTCGCCAACGGCACCACGCAGGCCACCGCCCCGGTCACCGAGCGCCGCCACGACGCGGACCGGGCGCCCGACGCCGTAGCCGACGACGAAGACGTCCCCGGCGGCAAGGGCGGCGTACCCACGCCGAAGGACCTCGCGAGCCTGGGCCGCCCCGCCGTGCCCGAAGGCCGCCAGGGGCAGCCCGTGGGCAGCGCCACCCTGCGCTGGTCGTCGGATCGCGGCTGGGTGGAGCGGCCGGGCGCGGAGCCGCCGGACATCGCCGGGCTGCCCACGCTCGCCCAGCTCACCACGGCGGAGCAGCGCTGGGCGGACCGCGAGGAGGACATCACCGTCATCGGCGGCGACCCGTTCGAGGTGGGGCAGGTCTTCGCCCGGCGCTGGATGGAGCGGCTGGCGGACCAGGCGAAGCTGCGGCTGCTGGCCGGCCAGTACCCGCGTATCCCGCACCGCATCGACGGCGAGCTGCTGCGCTACGCCGCCCGCTTCGGGCTGCTGGCGCACAAGGACGACCAGATCGACGAGCGCGACCGGTACGCGATCCGGGCCGGGTTCTGGCGCGAGGTGGACGTCAGCTCGGCCACCGAGCACGCGCAGGCGGCGGAGCCGGAGGCATAAAGCTGCGGACCTGGCCGAGGGGCGCCGTACGCACCCTCGCGGGTCCGTCTCGTACGTGCCGGGCCGCCGCCCGCCTCAGCGGGTCGGCGAGCCCCAGCCCTGCCAGCCGCCCGTGGGCGGCGGGGGCACCTGCGGCTCGGGGTCGCGCGGCCCGAACAGCCCGGTCAGCACCAGGTGCACGGCCATCGCCGCCCCCGGCCACGCCAGCAGCGCGCCCTTGGCCTTCAGCTCCAGCGGCGCGTCGAAGACGCCGCCGTCGCCGACCTCCCTGGCCTGCTGCGCCGTGTCCTGCGACGGGCCCAGCACGATGCCGAACCGCCAGGCCACCACCGCCCCGATCAGCGAGCCCAGCGCCAGCCCCAGCACCAGCGGCAGCCCGCCGCGCCGCCGCCACAGGAACACCGCCAGCGCCGTCACCGCGCCGAAGGCCAGCCCCAGCAGCACGAACGTGCCGTCGATGGAGATGGCGTCCTCGCTCTCGCTCTCCTTCAGCCAGGTGCCGCCGTCGCGCACCAGCAGCGGCACGCGCGGCGCGAGCTGCTCCCACAGGAAGCCCATCAGCAGGCCCAGCGCCGCCACGCCCACCATGAGCACCAACGCGTGCCACAGCTCCGTGCTGAGGTCGGTGTCGTCGTCGCCCTCGGACTTCCGGGTACGCCTGCCGCCCGGCGTCTCGCCGGCGGGGGACGGGTAGTGCCAGGAGTTGTGGGCCGGCTGGTCGTGCGGCGGCTGCTCGTGCGGTGTCAGGGGAGCGGTCACCCCGTCATCGTGCCAGGGAGGGGACCGCCTGCCGTAGCCAGGAGGCCGTTCGGAATGTCGCCGTGACCGCCGGCGCTCACGAGCGCAGCGCCGCCTTGCGGTACGCCCACGTCGCCGCCGCCAGCGCGAGCACCCCGACGCCGGCGCAAACCCCCAGGTCGGCGAGGACCGCGAGCCAGTCGGGGGCCGGCGCGAACGTCGCCATCAGCGCCTCCACGCCGTACGTGGACGGCAGCAGGTCGCGGGCGAAGGACACCGGCCCCGGCATCCGCTCCGCCGGCAGCACCCCGAGCAGCAGCGCCGCCGACATGCCGAGCTGGCCGCAGAGCGTCGCCAGCTCCGGCCGCGGCGCCAGCAGCCCGAGCACCGCCCCGAGCCCGGCCAGCGCGGCGCCGGACAGCGGTACGACGGCCGCCAGGATCCACAGGTGCGTCAGCGGCAGCTCGAAGAGGAGGCTGCCCGTCACGGCCGTGACGACCGTGCCGGGCACGGTGAACGAGGCGTACGCGCCGGCCGCGCCGAGCACCACCGCGGCCGGCGGCACCGGGAGCGTCGCGTAGTGGTCGAGGCCGCCGGTTGCGCGCAACTGGCCGAAGTACTGGGCGAGCAGGTTCAGCGCCACGAACGCCACGATGAGCACCGTCGACCCGGCGACCACGGCGTGGGCCTCGGAGCTGCGGGCCTCGGCGTCGACCACGCCGCGCATCAGGACCATGATCCCGATGGACTGGAAGGTGGCGACGAACAGCAGCGGCAGCCGGGCCACCCGGGCGCGGGAGAGCTGGGCGCGGTAGACGGCGGCGAGAGCGGGGAAGAGCGGCACGCGGGGCGCGAGCGCGGCGGCGGCGCGCCGGGCGGAGCCGCTGCCGGTGCCGCCGGCGGCCCTGTCGGCTCTGTCCGCCCTGTCGGCCGCACCGTCCGGCGGGAGAGTCCCCCGTGCGGTCCCGTTCGCGGGGACGTCTCCCGGCGCCGCGGATCCCGGCGCCGCGGATCCCGGCGCCGCGGACCCTGGCGCCGCCGGTTCCGTCGCCGCCGGCCCGGAGCCGTCGGGCGGGGCCTGCGCGAGGCCGAGATGTCCGTCCGTCATCCCTTCACCAGTCCCTCGTCCCGCCCGCCGAGGGCCAGGTACACGTCCTCCAGGCTCGGCGTCGTCAGCGTGAAGTCGTCCAGTGCGGCGAAGGCCGGCCCGCCCGTGACCGCCGCGACCGCGGCGCGCGCCGCGTCCTGGGGCAGCCGCAGCGTCCAGCGCCGGCCCGTGCGGTGGGCGGTGCGGGCCAGCCGTGCGATCTGCGGCACGTCCAGCGGCGGCTCGTCGCGCCAGACCAGATCCACCCGGACCTCCCCGCCCACCACGGCCTTCAGCCCGGCGGGGGAGTCGCAGGCGATGACCCGGCCGCGGTCGAGCACCGCGACCCGGTCGAGGACGGTCTCGGCCTCGATGACGTTGTGCGTGACGAGCAGCACCGTCGTGCCGCGCTCGGCCCGGCGCCGGTCGATCGCCGTCCACACCGCGCGGCGGGCCACCGGGTCCATGGCGGTGGTCGGCTCGTCCAGCACCAGCAGCGGGCGCTCGCCGACCAGCGCCGCCGCGACGCATGCCAGCCGCCGCTCGCCGCCGGAGAGGCGGCGCAGCGGGCGGTCGGCGAGGCGGTCGAGGCCGAGTTCGCCGAGGACCGCGTCGCGCTCGGCGCGCGCCGCGACCGCGGGCAGGCCGCGCAGCCGGGCGGTGGTCTCGGCGGCCAGCGCCACCGTCAGGTCGTCGAGCGCGGTGGACTCCTGGCCGAGGTACGCCAGCAGCCGCGCGGCCAGCTCGGGGCGGCGTACGAGGTCGTGGCCGAAGAGCTCGATGCTGCCGGAGTCGGGCCGCAGCAGGCCCGTGAGCTGGCGTACGAGCGTGGACTTGCCGGCACCGTTGGGGCCGAGGAGGCCGAAGATCTCGCCGGCGTGGATGTCGAGGCCGACGCCGTCACAGGCCCGTACGGGACCGGCGTGGGCGGCGCGGCCGGCGGGCGCCGTGGACGGAGCGGACGAGGCGGCGGGAGCGGACGCCGCGGGGTGCGGGGGCGGCTTCGTGCCCTGGCGGCCGGCCCGGCGCCGCAGCCGCTTCTCGCGGGGTGCCGGATAGGTCTTCACGAGTTCGCGCACGGCACAGACCACCGCGCCCGGCGGGGAGGCGGTCCCCCCGGCCGCGGCAGGACCCGCCGCTTCGCTGCGCGTACTCACGAACTACGAGGGTACGCGGTGCCGGACGGCCCAGCCGTCGGGGGGAGGGCTGCGCCGGGCCTGGACGGATACCGTGCACTCCGGTATGACCTGGACATGTCGAAGAAGACGCGCAAGCGCAAGTGGCGTACCCGCAAGGGCAAGGCCAACCACGGCCGCCGGCCCGCCTAGCGCCGAGGAGGACCAGCCGGGCCGCACCCGCCCGGCCGCGCGGCGGCCCGTCAGCGGCCGGCGCGCGCGATGGGCGCCACCACGGCGCCCGTCAGCTCCGCCAGCACCGTCGGCGACAGCTCCACCTCAAGACCGCGCCGGCCCGCGGAGACGCAGACCGTCGGCCGCCCGGCGGCCGAGGAGTCCAGCACCGTCGGCAGCCGCTTGCGCTGGCCCAGCGGGGAGATGCCGCCGCGGACGTACCCCGTGGTGCGCTCGGCGTGCGCCGGGTCCGCCATGACCGCCTTCTTGCCGCCCGCCGCCGCGGCCAGCGCCTTGAGGTCCAGCGTGCCGGAGACGGGCACGATCGCGACGGTCAGCGCACCGTCGACCTCGGCGAGCAGGGTCTTGAAGACCTGGCCCGGGTCGACGCCGAGCGCGTCGGCCGCCTCCTCACCGTACGAGGCGGCGGCGGGGTCGTGGTCGTAGGCGTGGACGGTGAACTCGGCGCCGGCCTTGGTCAGTGCCACCGTGGCCGGGGTGGATCCGGCCTGTTTCTTCTTTGCCATACCGCTCAGTTGGGGCTCGTCGGGTTCCGCGTCAGGTCGACCGCGGGGAGAGACGGGAGCTTACCCAGCACCGCGCTCTCCCGTCGCAGGATTTTCAGCTCGGCCGACAGCCGCGCCGCGGTGTCCCGTGCCTGGAGGAGCTGCTGCTTCGACGGGGTGTCCAGCACCGCCGCCGCGGCGACGAGATACGACAGCACCGACGGCTCGTCCGGCAGCTCCGTGGCAGCGCCGAGCGAGCGCTCGCGGGCGCCGGCCAGCCTCTTCTGGTACGTCCTGAAGGCCCGTACGACCGCCGCGGACAGCACGCCCGCGCCCTCGCCCGACTGCTCCGGCAGCGCCTCGACCTCGCCGGTCAGATACTCGCCCGAGGCGTCCACCGACAGCAGCCGGAACCGGCGGGTGCCGGTGACCAGCACCTCGTACCCGCCGCTCTCCTTCTCCCGGATCGTCGCCGCGTCCGCCACGCAGCCGACGCCGTAGAACGCCTGCATCGGGTCGGCGCCGAAGCCGGCCGCGGGGCCGCGCTCGGGCCGCGCGGTCTGATCCGGCAGGCCCGGTCCCGTGGGCGCCACCTCGCGGCCGTCCCGGATCGCCACCACGCCGAACCGCCGCTCCGACTCGGGCAGCTTGCGCAGGTCGCGCATCATCGCCCGGTACCGCTCCTCGAACACGTTCAAGGGCATGACGAGGCCCGGGAACAGCACCGCGTTCAGCGGGAAGAGAGGAAGGCGTGCGGTGGTCACAGGCGGATCCTAACGGTCCCGGCCGGTACCTCACTGGCGGCGCAGCGCTCGGGAGACGCCGGCCGCCACGGTGGTGGCGAGCACCCAGCCGGCGAGCACGAGCACCGTGGCCGTCCACTGGTAATGCCCCGACTGGTGCCAGGCGTTGTCCTGGCCCAGGTCGATGACGGGCAGCAGCAGATCGAGCACGTAGAGCGGGGGATTCCACTGGGGCCCCTCGCCGGGGCGCAGCGCGCGCGGCTCCTGCTGCGCGAAGTACAGCGAGCCCACGGCCCACAGCACCGCCATCCACACCACGGCACGGGTGGGGCGGTAGCCGTAGGCCACCGTCCAGTCCTGCACCAGGCCCCAGGCCTTGCCGGTCAGCGGCAGCGTCTCGCGCTGTCTGCGGTGCTTGGCGAGCATGACCTCGCGGGCGTCATGGTCCTCGCCGGTGTTGCGCAGGACCGCGGCCAGCAGCTCGTACGGCTCCGGGGAGAACTCCGGGGTGGCGGCCTCCACCCACTCCAGCCGGTGCACCAGCGGGAAGGCGCCGACGGGTATGAGGTGCTCGTAGAAGAAGCCGGCCATCGCCAGCCGGCCGGGGCCGGGCCAGCTCGTGTACTTGTCGCGGAGGTTGACGACCCGGGCGCCGGACAGCACGACCCTGCCGCCCTCCGGCTCGCGTCCGATGAACCGCAGCTCCGGCGTCTGGATCCGGCGCAGGGACATCTCCTGCTCCGGGTCCATCACGAAGCGCGCGCCGTCGAGGTCGACGGAGTCGCCGAAGCGGCCGTCGTCCAGCCGCAGCCCGCCGTGGCACTCGAAGCGCTGCATCCGCGTGCCGCGCGGCGGGGTGTGGCCGCTGATGCCGTACGGGGGCGTGGCCCCGCCCGTCGCGGCCTCGGGGACCGCCGCCGGGCCCATGTGCAGCGAGCGCTCCACGGTGAGCTGCGGCGCGTTGAGCGCGCGCTTGCCGTACGGGTTGCGCAGGACGCTGCCGCTCAGGTTGAGCGAGACGCCGACGGTCGCGCCGCGCATCCGCAGCTCGCCGTGCGCCTGCAGCAGGTCGGCCTGGAGGTCCTGGCCGACGGTGATGCCGTCGGCGGCGATGGCCACACCGCGCCGGTCACGGCCGACGGTGAGCTGGCTGAGCAGCAGGTCCGTGCCGATGTGGGCGTCGGTCAGGCGGATGCCGCCGTCCACGGTGCAGCGGGGCAGGTGCAGGTCGCCGCTGGTGGTCAGCCGGGCGGCCTCGAGCCGCGGGACCGAGCACTCCACCAGGCGCAGCGTGGCGAAGGAGCACTCGGGCATCAGCAGCTCGTTCTCGAAGCGGCAGTTGCGCAGCTCCACGTACGGATCTACCCGGCCGCCGGAGAGGTCGAGCGTGCCCGTGACGAGCGCGCCGGCCAGCTTCAGCGACGACACCCGGCCGGGCCGGGCCGGCGGGCCGTGCAGCAGGAGCCGGGCGAGTAACGAGGCGCGCACGCTGCGCTCCTGCCCCCAGACGTGCAGCCCCGCCGGGTCGTTCTCCCCGGGATCGCGCGAGCGCAGATCGTAGGTCACTCCTTCCTGGAACGCTTCCCACAGTCCCCGTTCCGTGGCTGAAAGGTCCTCGGGCGGCTCCGCCCGGTCGTGCTGTGCAGCGGTCAACGACACGCTCCCCTGGTCTGCCCGCGTCCGTCCCGTACGGCTCTGATTCCCCTTGGGATGGCACACTGAACGCTAGTACCAGGTACTGACAGTGACGAGTTCGCGGTCCAGCCTGTGGACAACCGGACCGGGGACCCGAGCGGTCTGAGAGACTTGGGCACGTGATCTCCCGAATCGATCTGCGCGGCTCCGCCGCCGCCTCCGACGCAGGCGGCGGCATCGACCGCGACCTGCTGCCCCGTGCCGAGCTCGACGTCGAGGCCGCCCTGGAGAAGGTGCGGCCCCTGTGCGAGGACGTCCGGCATCGTGGCACGGCGGCTGTGATCGATATGACAGAGCGTTTCGACGGCGTGACGCTGGAGCGGCTGCGGGTGCCCGCGGAGGCGCTGACGCGCGCGCTGGCCGAGCTGGACCCGAAGGTGCGCGCCGCGCTGGAGGAGTCGATCCGCCGCGCCCGCATCGTCCACCGCGAGCAGCGCCGGAGCGACACCGCCGTGCGGGTCGTCCCCGGGGGCACGGTCACGGAGCGCTGGCTGCCGGTCGCCCGCGTCGGGCTGTACGTGCCCGGCGGCCAGGCCGTGTATCCGTCTTCCGTGGTGATGAACGTGGTGCCGGCCCAGGAGGCGGGCGTGGAGTCGCTGGCCGTCTCCTCGCCCCCGCAGAAGGACGTGCCGAACTCGTGGGGCGCCGGCCTGCCGCACCCGACGATCCTCGCCGCCTGCGCGCTGCTCGGCGTGGACGAGGTGTATGCCGCGGGGGGTGCCCAGGCCGTCGCCATGTTCGCGTACGGGACCGAGGAGTGCCGCCCGGTGCAGATGGTCACCGGCCCGGGGAACGTGTATGTGGCAGCCGCCAAGCGCCTGTTGAAGGGCCGTATCGGCATCGACGCCGAGGCCGGCCCCACCGAGATCGCCATCCTCGCCGACGACACCGCCGACCCCGTGCACGTCGCCGCGGACCTCATCAGCCAGGCCGAGCACGACGAGCTGGCCGCCGCCGTCCTCGTCACGCCCTCCGAGCGGCTCGCCGAGGCCGTCGAGGCCGAGCTGAAGACGCAGGTGGCCGCGGTCCGGCACCTCAAGCGGGTCAGTGCCGCACTGGGCGGCCGGCAGTCCGGCATCGTCCTCGTGGACGACCTGGAGGCCGGCCTGCGCGTCGTGGACGCCTACGCCGCCGAGCACCTGGAGATCCAGACCGCCGACGCCGCCGCGGTCGCCGCCCGGGTGCGCAACGCCGGCGCGATCTTCGTCGGCCCGTACGCCCCGGTCTCCCTCGGGGACTACTGCGCCGGCTCCAACCACGTGCTGCCCACCGGCGGCTGCGCCTGCCACTCCTCGGGCCTGTCCGTGCAGTCCTTCCTCAAGGGCGTCCACGTCGTGGACTACACCCGCGACGCCCTCGCCGAGGTCACCGCGCACGTGGTCAACCTCGCGGAGGCCGAGGACCTGCCCGCGCACGGGGCCGCGCTGAAGGCAAGGTTCGAGTGGAAGGTGCCGCAGCCGTGACCGCGATCGACGACCTGCCCGTCCGCGACGAGCTGCGCGGCTCGTCTCCGTACGGCGCGCCCCAGCTCGACGTGTCCGTCCGGCTGAACACCAACGAGAACCCCTACCCGCTGCCCGAGCCCCTGGTCCGGCGCATCGCCGAGCGCGTCACCGAGGCCGCCCGCCACCTCAACCGCTACCCGGACCGGGACGCGGTCGAGCTGCGCACCGAGCTGGCGCGCTACCTGTCGCGCACCGCCGGGCACGAGGTGACCACCGCCCAGGTGTGGGCGGCCAACGGCTCCAACGAGGTCATCCAGCAACTGCTGCAGACCTTCGGCGGCTCCGGCCGCACGGCCATCGGCTTCGAGCCGTCGTACTCGATGCACGCCCTCATCTCGCGCGGCACCGGCACCCGCTGGCTCTCCGGCCCGCGGCGCGCGGACTTCACCATCGACGTCGCCGCCGCCGAGCGCGCCATCGCCGAGCACCGTCCCGACGTGGTGTTCGTCTGCTCGCCGAACAACCCCACCGGCACCGCCGTCGAACGCGAGACCGTCCTCAGGCTGTACGAGGCCGCGCAGGCCACGGGCCCCTCGATGCTCGTGGTGGACGAGGCGTACGGCGAGTTCAGCCACCGTCCCTCGCTGCTGCCGCTGATCGAGGGCCGCCCGCACCTCGTCCTCACCCGCACGATGTCCAAGGCGTTCGGCGCCGCCGGCCTGCGGCTTGGCTATCTCGCCGCCGATCCCGCCGTCGTCGACGCGGTCCAGCTCGTCCGGCTGCCGTACCACCTGTCCGCCGTCACCCAGGCCACCGCTCTCGCCGCCCTGGAGCACACCGATACCCTGCTCCAGTACGTCGAACAGCTCAAGCAGGAGCGGGACCGGCTGGTGTCGGAGCTGACCGCGCTCGGCTGCGAGGTCACCGAGTCCGACGCCAACTTCGTCCAGTTCGGCCGCTTCCCGGACGCGCACGCCGCGTGGGAGCGGCTGCTGGACGCGGGCGTGCTGGTCCGGGACCTCGGCGTGCCCGGCTTCCTGCGCGTCAGCGCAGGCACCCCGGCGGAGAACGACGCGTTCCTCGATGCGGTGCGCGCGCTGAAGAAGGAGAGCAACTCATGACCCGCGTGGGCCGCGTCGAGCGCACCACGAAGGAGACCTCGGTCGTCGTCGAGCTCGACCTCGACGGCCGCGGCGAGGTCTCAGTGTCGACGGGCGTCGGCTTCTTCGACCACATGCTCGACCAGTTGGGCCGCCACGGCCTCTTCGACCTCACCGTCAAGACCGACGGCGACCTGCACATCGACAGCCACCACACCATGGAGGACACCGCGCTGGCCCTGGGCGCCGCCTTCCGGCAGGCCCTCGGCGACAAGCGCGGCATCGTGCGGTTCGCCGACGCCTCCGTGCCGCTGGACGAGTCGCTGGCCCAGGTCACCGTGGACCTGTCCGGCCGCCCCTACCTGGTGCACACCGAGCCCGAGGGCATGGCCCCGATGATCGGCGCGGACTACGACACGACGATGACCCGGCACATCCTGGAGTCGTTCGTCGCCCAGGCGCAGATCGCCCTGCACGTCCACGTGCCGTACGGGCGCAACGCGCACCACATCGTGGAGTGCCAGTTCAAGGCGCTGGCCCGGGCACTGCGTTACGCCGCGGAGATAGACCCGCGGCAGACCGGTATCCCGTCGACCAAGGGCGCGCTGTAATGAACGGCCTGTCGATACTGCTGATTTTCGTGGGGCTCTTCCTGCTCGGCGGCGTCATCTCCTTCGCCAAGCAGGGCCAGTCGAAGAACGTGATCGCCGTGCTCGCCATCGGCGCCGCGATGGCGCTGGTCGCGGGCATCCTGCGGCTGGGGGTGTGGAGTTGAGCGACAGCTCCGGGTCCACCGCCCCGGGCACGGCCGGAACCACCGCGGCCCCCGCCGCCGTGCCCGCCGCCCGCCGGGGCGAGGAGCGGGGCGGGCGCAAGAGCGTCGTCGTCTTCGACTACGGCTTCGGCAACGTCCGCTCCGCCGAGCGCGCCGTCGCCCGCGCCGGCGCCCAGGTGGAGATCACCGGCGACTACGACCGGGCGATGGCCGCCGACGGCCTGCTGGTGCCCGGCGTCGGCGCCTTCGCCGCCTGCATGGACGGGCTGAAACGGGCCCGCGGCGACTGGATCGTCGAGCGCCGGCTCGCCGGCGGCCGGCCGGTGCTGGGCATCTGCGTCGGCATGCAGATCCTCTTCGAGCAGGGCGTCGAGCACGGCGTACGGACCGAGGGCATGGGCGAGTGGCCCGGCACGGTCGAGGCGCTGAAGGCCGACATCGTGCCGCACATGGGCTGGAACACCATCGATATCGCGCCCGGCTCCCGGATGTTCGCGGGTGTCGACGCCGGGGAGCGCTTCTACTTCGTCCACTCCTACGCCGCCCGCCGCTGGGAGCTCGAAGTGCACAACCCGCGGATCACCCCGCCCGCCGTCACCTGGAGCACCCACGGCGAGCCGTTCGTCGCCGCCGTCGAGAACGGACCGCTGTGGGCCGCCCAGTTCCACCCCGAGAAGTCCGGCGACGCCGGCGCCCTGCTCCTCAAGAACTGGATCGAGACCCTCTGATGACGCCCCGCCAGACGACCACCGCCCTGGAGCTGCTGCCCGCCGTCGACGTCCGCGACGGCCAGGCCGTACGCCTCGTGCACGGCGAGTCCGGCACCGAGACCGGTTACGGCGACCCCCTTGAGGCCGCGCTCGCCTGGCAGCGCGCTGGCGCCGAGTGGCTGCACCTCGTCGACCTCGACGCCGCCTTCGGCACCGGCGACAACCGCGCCCGTATCGGCGAGGTCGTCCGGGCGATGGACCTCAAGGTCGAGCTGTCCGGCGGCATCCGGGACGACGCGTCCCTGGCCGCCGCGCTCGCCACCGGCTGCACCCGCGTCAACCTCGGCACCGCCGCCCTGGAGTCCCCCGAGTGGGTCGCCAGGATCATCGCCGAGCACGGCGACCGCGTCGCCGTCGGCCTCGACGTCCGCGGCACCACGCTGCGCGGTCGCGGCTGGACCCGCGACGGCGGCGACCTGTTCGAGACGCTGGCGCGGCTCGACGCCGAGGGCTGCGCGCGCTACGTGGTCACCGACATCAACAAGGACGGCACCCTGAAGGGCCCCAACCTGCAACTCCTGCGCGACGTCTGCGCCGTCACCGACCGGCCCGTCGTCGCGTCCGGCGGCGTCTCCTCCCTTGACGATCTGCGGGCCATCGCCACGCTGGTGCCCGAGGGCGTCGAGGGCGCTATCGTCGGCAAGGCCCTCTACGCGAAGGCGTTCACCCTGGAAGAGGCGTTGGAGGCGGTGTCCTGATGGCGGGTGGCGGTGTGCGTCGGATCTCGTCCGGTGCCCCCTGGGAAGAGGAGTTCGGCTACTCGCGCGCGGTGGCGCTGCCGGGCGGCCTCGTGCTGGTGGCCGGCTGCACGTCGGTCGTGGACGGCGCGATCGTCGGCGAGGGCGATCCGCACACCCAGGCCATGACCGCGTTCGGCGTCGCGTTCGAGGCCCTGAAGCGGGTCGGCCTGGAGCGCGAGGACGTCGTGCGGACCCGGATGTACCTCACCCACGCGCGCGACGTGGAGGCGGTCGGCGGGGCGCACAAGGAGCTCTTCGCCGCCATCCGCCCCGCCGCGTCGCTGATCATCGTCTCCGGCTTCGTCGACCCGCGGCTGGTCGTCGAGGTCGAGGTCGAGGCGTACCGCCCCGGCGGCTCCTGGGAAGCGGGCGGCGCATGACTCTGGCCGTACGGGTCATCCCCTGCCTCGACGTGGACGCCGGCCGGGTCGTCAAGGGCGTCAACTTCCGCAATCTGCGCGACGCGGGCGACCCCGTCGAGATGGCCCGGGTCTACGACGCGGAGGGCGCCGACGAGCTGACGTTCCTCGACATCACCGCGTCCTCCGGCGACCGCGAGACGACGTACGAGATGGTGCGCCGCACGGCGGAGCAGGTCTTCATCCCGCTCACCGTCGGCGGCGGCGTGCGCACGGTGGCCGACGTCGACCGGCTGCTGCGCGCGGGCGCCGACAAGGTCGGCGTCAACACCGCGGCGATCGCCCGGCCGGAGCTGATCCGCGAGATCGCCGAGCGCTTCGGCAGCCAGGTGCTGGTGCTGTCGGTGGACGCGCGGCGCTGCGGCGACGGCACGGCGACGCCCTCGGGCTTCGAGGTGACGACGCACGGCGGGCGGCGCGGCACGGGCCTCGATGCCGTCGAGTGGGCGGCGCAGGCCGCGGAGCTGGGAGCCGGCGAGATCCTGCTCAACTCGATGGACGCCGACGGCACGAAGGACGGCTACGACACGGAGATGATCGCCGCCGTGCGCAAGCGCGTGACGGTCCCCGTCGTCGCCAGCGGCGGCGCGGGCCGCCTGGACCACTTCCCGCCGGCGATCGACGCGGGCGCGGACGCCGTGCTGGCGGCGTCGGTCTTCCACTTCGGGGATCTGCGGATCGGCGAGGTCAAGGAGACGCTGCGCACCACGGGCCACGTGGTACGGGGCACGCGGGCGAAGGGCTGACCGGGCCCGGCCCTTCGCCGGACGGCCCGGCCCCTCGCCGGGCGGGCCGGCTCAGCCGGCGTGCAGGACCCGGAAGCGGCCGGGCTCCGCCGGGTCCCGGTCGACGACCTGGACCGGCGGCCAGGCCCACTGCCACACGCCGACCCCCGGCACGCGCACGAACCGGATCGGCCCGCGGGTCCCGTCGACCGCGACGTCCGCCCAGGCGACGGCGGTACGCCCGCCGCCCGCACCCCCGTTGCGGAGCACGTCGGCGAGGACGGTGACGGTGTCGTAGCCCTCGAAGGCGACGAAGGAGGGCGCCTCGGCCAGCCGGTCGCGCAGGACCGACTCGACGCGTACGCCGAGCGGCGTGAGGGACTCGGGCAGATAGCGCAGGAACGGGATCCCGGCGCCCGCCTCGCCCAGCAGCGCCGCCCACTCGGCGAACTCCGGCTGTCCGGCCGGGGCGCCGATCAGCAGCCCGGCCAGGCGCGGGTCGCGGCGCAGGGACGTCACGAGCGGCACCGCGGGCTCCGGGTGGCCGACGAGCAGCAGGAGGGCGGTCGCCCCGCTGCCGGCGACCGCGTCGCACACGGCCTCGGGGGTGAGCGCCCCCGCGTCGACTTCGACGACGGTGCCGCCGTGGGGGGCGAGATGGTCGCGCAGGATGCGGGTCCCGGACGTCCAGTAGACGCTCGGCTGGGCGGCCACGGCGAGCCGGCGGTGGCCCGCGCCGAGGAGGAAGTCCGCGTAGAGCCGCCAGCCGTGGGACTGCGCCGGGGCGATCCGCGCGACGCCGTCCGCCGGCTGCTCGGTCAGCGCGTCCAGGACCGCCGACGAGCACAGGAACGGCACCCCGAGGGCATCGGCCCGGGCGGCGGCGGTACGGGCCACGACGCTGTGGTACTCGCCCGCCAGCGCGGCGACGCCCAGCCCGGCCAGCTCGTCCACCGCCGCCGCGGCCCGCCGCGGATCGGCGGCGGTGTCCCGTACCACCAGCTCAAGGGGGCGCCCGTCGATGCCGCCGGCGTCGTTGACCTCGCGGACGGCCAGGTCGAGCCCGGCGACCAGGTGCCGGCCCGCCGCGGCCCAGCCGGGCGGGGTGAGCGGGGCGAGGGCGCCGATCCGCACGGGCTCGTCCCGCCGCGCCGGGCGTACCTGGGTGATCACGGTGGCCATTGCACCGGCCGGTGGGCCCGGCTGCAACCGGTTATCGGGGTACGGGCCGGCAGGCCAGGCCGGCGCCCCCGGCAGCGCCGCCACCAGCCGGTCCACCTGCCGTAGCGACGCCGCCAGGACCGCGTCCGGGTCCCGCGCGTGGGCCACCGCCATCGCGCACTCGCACAGCGCCCCGAAGAGCACCGACGCCATCGCGTCCAACTCCACCGCCGGCACGGCGCCTTCGCCGTCGTCACCGCCTTCGCTGTTCTCGCTGCGCACGCCGACGGTCTGCTCCAGCCCGCGCCGCGTCATCGCCCGGCAGTCCGCCTGCACCTCGCGCATCGCGGCCCAGCCCAGCGCCCCCGGGGCGTCGAGCAGCGTGATCCGCTGGGTGCCGGGCTCGATGGAGCCGGTGAGGAACGCGCGCTGGCCCGCGCGCAGGCCGTCCCACGGGTCCGGGCACCGGCGGAAGGCGGTGGCGATGGCGTTGCGCAGCCGGTGCTGCTCGGCCGCGTAGACGGCGTGGAAGAGGGTCTGCTTGCTGCGGAAGTGGTGGTAGAGCGCGCCCTTGGTGATGCCCGCCTGCGCGCAGATCGCGTCGAGGGAGGCGGCGGCGTAGCCGTCCCGGGCGAAGTGCTCGCGGGCGGCGCCGACCAGGTCCTTCGTCGTCGCCGCCGTGCGCTCCTGCTGCGTTCTGCGGGTGTTCATGAGCGCATTCTAGGCGGCATACCCTGTACATACGTACTCCCGGTATGTAACTCTGCAGTAACCGCATGACGAAGTGAGAGAACCGAGAAGAACGAGAAGAACGAGAGAGGGGCCGCCGCCCATGACCACCACCGCAGTCGTCGTCGACGCCGTCCGCACGGCCTCCGGCAAGGGCAAGCCCGGCGGCGCCCTGTCCGGGGTCCACTCCGTCGACCTGCTGGCCGAGGTGCTGCGCGCACTCGTCGACCGCAGCGGCCTCGACCCCGCGCGGATCGACGACGTGATCGCCGGCTGTGTCACCCAGGCCGCCGACCAGTCGTTCAACGTCGCCCGCAACGCCGTGCTCGCCGCCGGGTTCCCCGAGTCCGTGCCGGCCACCACCGTCGACCGGCAGTGCGGCTCCTCGCAGCAGGCCGCGCACTTCGCGGCGCAGGGGGTGATGGCCGGGGCGTACGACATCGCCGTGGCCGCCGGCGTCGAGTCCATGAGCCGGGTGCCGATGGGCACGGCCGCCGTGGGCCGGGACCCGTTCGGCGACCGCCTCGCCGCCCGCTACCCCGGCGGGCTCATCGCCCAGGGCCACTCCGCGGAGCTGGTCGCGGCGCGGTGGGGGCTGGGGCGTACGGAGCTGGACGCGTTCTCGGAGCGCTCGCACCGGCTGGCGGTACGGGCATGGGAGCAGGGCGTCTTCGACGCAGACGTCGTGCCCGTGGGGGAGCACCGCAGGGACGAGACCGTACGTCCTTCGACCTCCCTGGACGCCCTCGCCGCCCTCAAGCCGTCCTTCTACGACCCGGACATCGCCGCGCGCTTCCCCGAGATCGGGTGGCACATCACGCCCGGCAACTCCTCGCCGCTCACGGACGGCGCCTCCGCCGTGCTGATCATGAGCGAGGAGCGGGCGGCGGAGCTGGGCCTCACGCCGCGGGCGCGGTTCCACTCCTTCGCGGTGACGGGCGACGACCCGGTGCTGATGCTGATGGGCGTCGTCCCGGCGACGCACAAGGTGCTGGCGAAGGCGGGGCTCACGGTGGCCGACATCGACGCCTTCGAGGTGAACGAGGCGTTCGCGCCGGTGCCGTTGGCGTGGCAGCGCGAGGTGGGCGCCGACCCGGACCGGGTCAACGTCCACGGCGGCGCGATCGCCCTGGGCCACGCGCTGGGCGCGTCGGGCACGCGGCTGCTGGGCACGCTGCTCGGCGCGCTGGACGCGGTGGACGGCCGCTACGGGCTGCAGGTGATGTGCGAGGCGGGCGGCCTGGCGAACGCGACGATCATCGAGCTCCTGCGGTAGCCGCTGCGCGGTAGCCGCTGCGCGGGGCGCGGCGGGTGGCGCGTTGCTGCGCCGCGGCTGCGCCGCCCGGGCGGGCGGCGGTAGCCGCGGTCCAGCACGCTCCGCGGCGCCGGGCCGCCTCGCGACGGCCGACCGTCCCGGCGCCTCGGCGGGTCAGCCGGCCGCCGCAGTGCCTTCCGGCGCCCGCCGCTAGGCGCTACGTGTCCAGCGGGTGGTGCCGGGCCGCCTCGGCGACGGCTGGCCGTCCGGGGCGCCTCGGCGGGGAAGCCGGCCGCCGCGGTGTCCTCCGGCGCCCGCCGCTAGGCGCCCAGCGCCGCCGCCGTGCGCAGCGCGCCCGCCGCCTCCTCGTCGCGCCCCAGGCGCTCGAGCGTGCGGCCCAGCATCAGGTGGGCGTACTCCTCGACCGGGTCGCGGTCCAGGACCGCGCGCAGCTCCTGCTCGGCGCGGGTCAACTGCGCGGAGTGGTAGTACGCCCGGGCCAGCAGCAGCCGCGGCGCGACCTGGCCGGGATACTCCTCGACGACCGTGACCAGCAGCTTCGCCGCCCCCGTGTAGTCCTTCGCGTCGAAGAGCACTCCGGCCCGCTCCCAGCGGGAGGCCGCGTCCACCGCCTCCGGCGCCGCGAAGAGGCTCAGCGCGTCGCTCCAGCGGCTCGCGGCGGGCTCTCCGTCGGGACCGAAGGCGTCGAAGCCCCGGAACTCCTCGCTCACGTCACTCCTTCCGGGTATCCGGCCGCAGCGCGGCCAGTTGCTGCTCGAACGGAACGACCTGCTCCGGCCCGCCGGCCGCGGGGCGGGGCTGCCGGCCGTGCATCAGCTCGGCCAGCTCGCCCGCCGCCCGCGCGATACGGGTGGGCAGGGTGTCGGTCAGCGGGTCGCCGCTGCCGCCCCAGTCGTCGGCCGCCGCGTACACCGCGGTCGGCACGACGACGGACCGCAGGTAGGCGAAGAGCGGGCGCATCGCGTGCTCCAGCACCAGCGAGTGCCGCGGCGTCCCGCCGGTCGCCGCGACCAGCACCGGCTTCCCGGTCAGCGCGCCGTCGTCCGCCGCCCCGATCACGTCGAAGAACGACTTGAACAGTCCGCTGTACGAACCGGAGAAGACCGGCGTCACGGCGATCAGGCCGTCGGCGCCCGTGACCGCGTCGATCGCCTCGGCGAGGGTCGCGGACGGGAAGCCGGTGACCGTGTTGTGGGCGATGTCCGCCGCGAGGTCACGCAGCTCGACCACCTGCACCTCGACCTGCCGGCTGTCGTCGGCCGGCTGCCGCCGTACCGCCTCTGCCAGCCGGTCGGCGAGCAGCCGGGTGGACGAGGGCACGCTCAGCCCGGCCGAGACCACGGTCAGCTTCAGTGCGGTCACTTGGCGACCTCCTCCTTCTCGTTCTGCCCGGCCTGCTCGTTCCGCTCCGCCTGCTCGTTCCGCTCCGCGGCGGAAGCCGCCACGCGGGCCGCGTGGGTCGGCGCCTCCGGCACGTTCGCCGGCCGGTTCCTGGCGAACTCCTCGCGCAGCACCGGCACGACCTCCTCGCCGAGCAGGTCCATCTGCTCCAGCACGGTCTTCAGCGGCAGGCCCGCGTGGTCGACCAGGAAGAGCTGGCGCTGGTAGTCCCCGAAGGACTCGCGGAAGGTCAGCGTCTTGTCGATGACCTCCTGCGGGCTGCCCACGGTCAGCGGCGTCTGCTCGGTGAAGTCCTCCAGCGAGGGGCCGTGCCCGTACACCGGGGCGTTGTCGAAGTACGGCCGGAACTCACGTACCGCGTCCTGCGAGTTCTTCCGCATGAACACCTGCCCGCCCAGGCCGACGATCGCCTGCTCGGGGGCGCCGTGCCCGTAGTGGGCGTAGCGCGTGCGGTACAGCTCGATCAGCCGCTGGAAGTGCTCCTTCGGCCAGAAGATGTTGTTGGCGAAGAAGCCGTCGCCGTAGTACGCGGCCTGCTCGGCGATCTCCGGCGAGCGGATGGAGCCGTGCCAGACGAACGGCGGCACGCCGTCCAGCGGGCGCGGGGTGGAGGTGAAGCCCTGCAGCGGGGTGCGGAAGCGGCCCTCCCAGTCGACGACGTCCTCGCGCCACAGCCGGTGGAGCAGCGCGTAGTTCTCCACGGCCAGCGGGATCCCCTGCCGGATGTCCTGGCCGAACCAGGGGTAGACGGGGCCGGTGTTGCCGCGGCCCATCATCACGTCCACCCGGCCGTCCGCCAGGTGCTGGAGCATCGCGAAGTCCTCGGCGATCTTCACCGGGTCGTTCGTGGTGATCAGCGTGGTGGACGTGGACAGGATCAGCCGCTCCGTGCGCGCCGCGATCCAGCCCAGCATGGTGGTGGGGGACGAGGGGACGAACGGAGGGTTGTGGTGTTCGCCGGTGGCGAAGACGTCGAGGCCGACCTCCTCGGCCTTGAGCGCGAGCGCGGTCATCGCCTTGATCCGCTCGTGCTCGCTCGGCACCCGGCCCGTGGTGGGGTCCTGGGTGACGTCGCCGACACTGAAGATCCCGAACTGCACCGGACTCACCCTCTTCGTGGTTGAAAGCTCAATCACACCGAAGAACGTGTGTCTGCGCAACCCTATTCCCCGGCATGAGCCGGCTGCACGCCGGCAGCGTTCCGGCAGGTCGAAGCCCCGGTACGGGCCTCCGCGCGGGGTCGGGGACGGAGGGGCCCGTACCGGGGAGCAGCGGGCCGGCCGGGTCCGGCCTCCCGCACCGGGCCCGGCCGGCGGCCCGGCGCGGGGACAAGCCGGCCGGCGGTCCCGCGAGGCGGGTCCCGGCCGGCCGGCTCACCCCGTCAGGCGGACGGGAACAGCTCGGCGTACACCGCGAAGGCGATCGCCAGCCCCGCCTGAGCCCAGAAGCGGTGGTACGTGAACTCGGGCGCCGGCCCGCCGTCCAGGTGGGCCTGCACCTTCTCCCAGTCCGGGTCGTCGCGGTACCACGAGCGCAGCTCGATGAACGTCACGCCGCGCTCGATCGTGTCGCCGTTCGGCATCGTGCCGGACCAGCCGTCCGGGACGTACACCTCGTCACCGAAGCGGCGGTAGTCGGCGCGCGTCTCCGGCACCGCGATGCCGAGGCCGTCGGCGTTCGCGGCCAGCGCGTCCAGCAGCCGCTTGGCCACGTCTGCCGTCGCGGTGTCGCCGGCCTTGGCCGCGTAGTACGTGAGCGTCTTGGCCAGCGCCGAGGCGACGCCCACGTCCGTGCCGTACTCCGCGACCGAGACGTGCAGCCCGGCGTTGTCACCCGGGCTGCCCGCGTTCCAGGTGTCCGGGGCGCCGTTCCAGGACAGCGTCGCCGGGATGCTGAACGTGCCGTCGGCCTCCGCGGTGATCTCCGGCGTGACCCAGGCCACCCACTTCTCCAGCAGCTCCTGCGCCGTCGCGTTGCCCGAGGCGTAGTACAGCTCCGCGACTCGCTCCATGCCCCAGCACTGCATGCCGAACCAGTTGTTGCTGGGCGGGTCGTGGTAGACGGGCTGCCAGTCGTAGGCCATGCCGTAGAAGGTGGGCGAGCCGGCGGGCGGGGTGCCGTACTGGCCGTTCCAGCTGTTGGTGCAGCCGCCGGCGATCCCGCCCTCCGCGGACTGCAGCCAGCGCAGGAACTCCAGCTGCCGGGTCAGGCTCGTCGACCAGTCGCTCTTCGCGGTGGGGGACTTGGGGGTCAGCTCGGGCACGGTGGACAGCGCCCAGGCCGCGAAGGGGTTCTGGTAGCCCTGGTGGGACGCGCCGTCGCCGATGCGCCACGCCCAGCCGCCGCCACCGCCGCCCGCGGCCCCGCCCCAGGCGTAGTACCAGGACAGCAGGTAGTGCTGGGAGCTGCGGCCGGAGCCGGGGGCGCAGCCGCTGGGGCTGGTGCAGTCGCCGATCTGCTTGAAGTACTTGTCGAACATCGCGTACCGCAGGTAGTCGCCCATCTTCGCGGCGCGCGCCACCGACGCGGAGACCTGGCCGGCGTTGCCCTGCTCCGTGGCCCAGGTCAGCGCCCAGTACGCGGCCTGGACGGCGCGGGCGTCGGCGTCGGGCGCGTTGGTGTACTTCCACTGCTGCGCGTAGGAGGCGTCACCGACGAAGAGGTCGAGATAGCCGTTCGGGCCGCCGTACTTGAACAGGTCGGTCGTCGGCTGGGGGATCGTCTCCCAGACGGACTCCTCCGAGCCCCGCTGGTAGCTGTTGATGTACGACGGGCCGGCGCCGGGGCCGTTCTGGCCGCCGGTGCCGGGGGTGTTGCCGTAGCCGTAGGTGTTGTCGACGTCGAGCAGCCAGTGCATGCCGTAGATGTCCATCGTCCCGTGCGCGGACGCCAGCTCGGCCGCCAGCGGGTCCTGGCCGACGGAGACGGACGTGTCGAGCTGGGCGGGGTACAGCGAGGGGTCGGGGTGCTCGGGCGCGTACGTCGCGGGCGAACTCGGGTTGTACGCGCTGTTGGTGGGCTGATCGGCCTGAGTCGGGATGATGTACTGCTCGGCCGCCTCCCAGGCAGAGTTGAACGGGGCCCAGTCGCCGGTGACCCTGCCGTACGCGGCCTCCAGCCACATCCAGTAGCTGAACGCCTCCGACGTGGTCTGGTGCCCGTGGTCGGGCGCTTCGACCATCAGCGTCTCGACGGCGTGATAGGGGATGCCGTCGGGGCTGAAGTACCCGTTGGCCGGGTCCTTGATCTTCTCGTACTGGGCGAGGAAGAGGTCGTCGTACGGACCCTGCGGGGCCGCCGCCGTCTTCTCCTCGGGGGCCGTGCCGGCCCGGGCGACGGTGGGCGCTGCGACGGCCGACGCGAGGGCGGCGCCGCCGGCCGCGGCGGTGAACCGCCGGCGGGACAGTGACTTGGACATGAGGGATCTCCTCGGAGAGCCCGCGGGCGCGCGGCCCGGCGGGAGGGTGGAGGGTGGAGGTGCGCGGCTGCGGGGGGTGACCGCGGGACGGGGGCCGGTGGAGCCCGGCACCCCGGTGGACCGCGGTGAACCGTGCGGGCCGGTGGGTGTCCGGTGCGTGCCGGTGCGCCCGGTGGATGCCCGGTGGCGGCCGTCCCGGGGGCCGCCACCGGGCCGCTCCGCCGCCGGGATCCGGCGGCCGGCGGCGGAGGGTGGGGGGAACTCGTGTGCTAGTTCACCGGCGGGTTGGCGTTGGCCAGCAGCTCCTCGAACTGGGCCTGGAACCAGTGGCCGGAGAGCGGCGCGCCGCCCAGGGCACCCGACATGTTGTTCTGGTTGCGCGGGTTGCCCTCGTACGTCGGGTCGCACATCCGGTCGAAGCCCTTGCCCTCGTCGTTCGGGATCTCCTCGCTGGAGCCGTCCGACTCACCCGGGGGCTTGATCCAGGCGTAGGCGTGGATGTTGGGCGCCGGCGAGGCGGTCGGCCGGGCACCGAGACCGGCTCCGGACTGGTTGCACCAGTTGCCGAGGTGGATCCGGCGGTCGGTGCGGCTGTCGTTGACGTATTCCTCACCGGGCCCGGAGATGTCGCCGGGGCCGGTCGGCCGGTCGGCGCCGCCCCAGCCGTTGCGCGAGGTGTCGATGATCACGCCCATGCCGGACGGGAAGCCGGCGCTCGTGGCCGCCTTCGTCACGAACGCCTGCGAGAAGGTCAGCTCATCGACGTAGCGGTTCCAGTCGACCCACTTGCTGTGCCCCTCACGGATGGGCCCGTCGCCGGCCACGTCGTCGATCGAGAAGTACGGCTCCTCGGTGGCGCCGTAGTTGGCGGTGTTGGCGGCGAAGCCCGTGACGTCCTCGGGCGTGGCGCCCTCGGTGTTGGCGGCCTCGTACAGCAGGTCGGCGGTCGCCTGGAAGTTGTCGTCCCAGCCGATCCAGCCGTGGTGCCCGATGTCGATGTAGTTGTAGACGTTGCCGTTGTCGCCCAGCGTGGCCAGGTTGTAGCCCACGCCCTTGACGTAGTTGCCGTTCTGCAGCATCACGTCGCACTCGGGCGTCGCCGTCTCGCGGCTGCCGACGTTGGTGATGAGGTTGGGAAGCGAGTCGATCTCGACGACGTTGATGATCTTGAGGTTCTCGTACGCCGGGTCGTCGAGGATCGCGTCGATCGGGTCGATGAACTCGCTCTTGTACCGGTCGATCTCCTCCGGGCCCAGCTCGCCGTTGGAGGCGAGCGCGGCGCAGTCCCGGCCGGGCAGGTTGTACGTGACGATCTGGATGGCGTCGGCGCCCTGCTCCAGCGCGGTGTCCAGGTGCTCCTTGAGGCCCATGGTGTTGGAGCCCGCGGAGCCGCCCGTGATCGACCCGATGCTGTCGAGCCACACGGCGGTCGGGGTGTCGGCGATGGCCGCCCCGCCGCCCTCGGTGGCCGCGGCGGACCAGTCGGGGTTCACGTACAGCTGGCTGCCCGCGTACGGGTTGTCGCCCGGGGCCGCGACCTCGGCTGACGCAGTGGGTGCGGACAGCGAGGTGATCAGCAGGCCGCCGGTGGCGGCCAGTGCCGCCGCGCTGATGCCGACGACACGTTTGCGTGACTTTCTCATCGGCTCTCCTTCTACGCCCGTGAGGGCGTTGGTTGTGGGGGGAATGCGGGGGGTGCGTGGGGGCAGTGGGGTCCCGGAGCGCGCGTTACTGACGAGTACATGTCAATTCTTGATCTTCCCTCCGCGCGGCCCGAGCGGTGGTGTCTGAAGAGTGGGAGCGCTCCCATATCGCGCTGCGAGGCTAACAGCTCAAAGAAGTGTTGTGAAGGGTCCGCCCACGAGGACAGGCGTCTTCACTGCTCGTAGGGTCGGCCCGGTTACGCGCCCGCCCGCGTCCCGATCTCCGCGACCAGCCGTTCCGCCACCGGGACCGCGATTCCGTGCGCCTGCGCGCCGCGCAGCAGCGCACCGCCGATGGCGTCGAGTTCCAGGGGGCGGCCCGCCTCCGCGTCGCGGAGCATCGAGGACTTCGTACGGGCCGGGAAGGTGTCGTACATCGACGCGACCCCCTCCGCCTCCACCCGCGCCCCGTACGCGCGCGCCACCGCGGTGGTCTCCGCCAGCAGCGCCAGCATCTCGTCCCGGCGCCCGGTCCGCACCCCGCCGACGGGCAGGCCGTGGCGGGTGGTGAGCAGCGCCAGCGGCGCGAGGAAGGCCATCTTCGTCCACAGGACGCCCGCCTCGTCGTCCCGGACCTGCGCCTCGACACCGGCGTCGGCCAGCACCCGCGCGACCGCCTCCAGCCGCTCGCGCGGCGCGGTGGCGGACGCGAGCGAGACCTTCGTGAACGGGCTCCCGTGCTCGATCAGCCCGGGCGCGACCCGGGTGGACTCCACGGTGATCGTGCCCGCGGCCACCTGCTCCGGCCGGTAGCGCTCGCGCAGCGCGGCCACGTGGTCGACGCCGTTGAGCAGCGGTACGACGAGCCCGTCGCCGAGCGCCGCAGGTGGCACCCGCTCCAGCGCGGCGTCGAAGGCGGTGGCCTTGACGGCGACGACACACAGGTCGACGGGCTCGCGCAGCTCGGTGTCGCCGGCCACGTTGGTGGCGAAGTCGCCGAACTGCCTGCTGTTGACGGTGATCCCGCCGACTTGGAGGGCGCTCGCGGTTTGTGCACCGGCCAGCGCGGTCACCCGGTGCCCGGCCCGGGCGAGCAGCGCGGCGAGCAGCCCGCCGACCCCGCCGGGGCCGAGTACGGCAGCGTTCAACGTGTCCATGCGGAGCAGTAAAGGTCAGTTCACCGAGGACGTCCACACCGCCCGCGGTGAAGCCCGGGGACCGGCGCCGGGTGTTTCTGCGGGGGCGGCGGGAATCGGACCCCCAACCCCCTTGACCCCGCCGGGCCGTGCACGTTTGCCTGCCGGGCGAGGGGCCGGGTAGCTTGTCGGTGACGGAGCGTGCCGAACCGGCGTTCGGAGGCCGGTTCGCATTCATCGGAAATCGGGGGATTCATGCATAAGAAGTGGCGTTTTGCCGTGCCCGTGGCCGTCGTGCTGGCGACGCTGGTGTCGGCCGGCTGCGGTAACGACGACGAAGACGCGGGAGCCCAGAAGGAACCCGCGGCCTCAAGCCCTCTGGACTCCTCGAAGAAGGATGCCGGCGAGCCCGACCCGGGCACCTCCCCTTCGGACACCAACCCCCCGGACGGCGGCGGCGACAGCGGACCGGGCATCATCGGGGGCGGGCTTGAGGGCACCTGGGTCTCCGGCGACACCTCGCTGACGTCCAAGTCCGCGCAAGTGACCTACCAGAGCGCGGAGACCGGGGAGTGCACGGGCGTGGCCACCGACCGCGACATCGCCCTGACCTCATGCGACACGCTCGACATGACCGATCCGAACGCGTTCGGCGCGATGAACGCGGTCTGGTCGGTGAACGGCGACACGGTCACCGTCAAGTGGCACAACGGCACATCCGAGGAACTCACCCGCCAGTAGGGTAGGCCCCGTTCTTCACGTCGGCGATGAACGCCGTCCAGGCGTCGGCCGAGAAGGTGAGGGCGTGCCCGTCCGGGTCCTTGGAGTCCCGGACGGGCACGATGCCGGATGCGGCGAAGCCGGGCGACCACTCGACGCAGCCGCCGCCATTGCTGTTGCTGTAGCTGGACTTGACCCACTGGACGCGGGACGGGTCAGGGATTCTGCTCATGGGGAAGCTCCTCCATAGCGGACCGAATGAACTCCGCAGTCTCGGCTGGCGATCGTGCGTAGGCCCGTAGTACATCGCATGCCTGGATGCACCTGCGAACGGTTTCGGGGTCCTCGATCAAGCGGCCGGTCGTGATGCTCTCTTCGTACGCCACCGCCGTGCCCTTGTCCAGGGTCCACAGCGCCAACGAGCCGCCCATCAGCGTGTGTGCCCCGTGCGAGTGCGGAAGAACCTGGAGGAGACTCGTCGGGCTCTCGACCCACGAGAGCAGCGACTTGAGCTGCTCGCGCATCACCTCCGGCCCGCCGATGACCCGAGTGAGCGCGGACTCTTCGAGGATGACGGAGAGCCAGGCAGGGTTCGCCCTCTTGAGGATGGCCTGCCGACTGAGGCGGGCAGTCACCAGGTCGTCGACCGACTCTGCGGGCGTCACCGGATTACCCACATCGAAGATCGCCCGCGCATAGCGTTCGGTCTGCAGCAGTCCGGGGATCACGAACGGGGCGTACTCGGTGATGCCAACCGCCTGCGCTTCCAGTTCCATCCGACGCCGGTACTGATCGGGATGGATCTCCCGCTTGGCGAGGGCGTATAGCCGCCCGAAGTGCCCGTCCGTGCCGAAGCAGGCGTCCAGCTTCCCGCTCAGGTCCGGCGGAGGGATCGCCTCCGCCGTCTCGATCCTCGCCAGGTGGGCCCTGCTGTACCTCACGACATCGGACAGCGCCTCCAGCGACATCCCGGCATTCTTCCGGTACCGACGGAGATCCGCTCCGTACAGATCGCGGGCGGAACGGTCCGGCTTCAACTCGCGCTCTCTCGCGACCATGCCCGTAAACCCCCCTGTCATTCGACTGAGTTGGGGACGTCAACGCGCCCGATCCTAGCGTCACCGGGCGATGGCAATAAGTAACTCTTTCGAGGGATTTCCCAGCCGGCCCGGTGACAGCCCCAGCGCCAACGGCCCCGCCCGCGGCGCAGCACGCGCTCAGCCGTGATGCGCTATTGCAGCACCGGGCTAAGCCTGATCTTGACGTTTCGGCTCGTATTGACTTTGCCTGCATCAGGGTCATGTGCCTATCGACACAGGAGGGTTTCATGCCTGGGAATATCGGCAGTGCGCCCGGCGACGACGGGCTGCCGAGTACCTCGCCGCTGGCCCCGACCTGCTCCGTGACTGGCTTGACGCCCACAGCCCCAACACCGATCCCAACGCACCTACTCACCCCCGCGCCGCAGCCCTGATCGCCGCCGCCATCGACATCCGCCGAGCCGGCCATACCGCGCCCATTCCCCGCCGCCTGGTCCAGGCCACCCACGAGCACTACCTCACCCAGCGAGGCGGGGCCCGACTGCGACCTGAGTCCCTTCAGCAGGCGTGGGACTGGGCCACCCGAACCCGCAGGGCCACCACCGCACTCCTGCAACCCGAAGACGACGACCGTGTCCAGGTCTTTGATTACCTCACCGACACCGTCCAACGCCAAAGCACCCCAGACGAACACGTCCCTGAAACCGTCATCCGCACCGTGCTGGCCGACAGCGCCCCACAAGTAGCCACCGGCATCGCCGCGACCGCTCACGCCCAAGGCAGGTACCAGCTAGCGGAGACTGGCTGGCGCACCGCTCTTCAAGCGTGGGAATCCGCCTCCGGCCCGGACCACCCGAGGACTTTAACCAGCCGCGACAACCTCGCCCGCACTGTCGCCGAACTCGGTCGCCCGAGCGCGCCGTAGCCGACACCAGCCGCGCCAGCCAGACGCCCTCGCAGCCGACCCCCGCCGAACACCCCGCGACCTCACGGTCCTTCGCCGACGCCCGCGACATCCAGCAGCCGAAGGAACGCCGTCGCCGCCGGTGTTCGGCTCTCCGGGGTCCAGACGACGCACTCCACCCGGACCGGTGCGTCCGTGACCTCGATCGTGGTCACCCCGCTGAGCTGCGGCACATACGCCGACGGCAGCATCGCCACGCCCAGCCCCTGGCCGACCAGCCGGGCCAGGAAGTCCGCGTTGGTCACCTCGAACGCGACGTCACGGGTGAGACCGGCGGCGGAGAAAGCCAGGTCGGACTGGATGCGGCCGGCGGTCTTCGCCGGCAGGTCCACGAACTCCTCCGAGGAGAGCCGGCGCAGGTCGACCGGCCCTTCGCCGGCCAGGGGGTGGTCGGGGGCGACCACGGCGACGAGGCGGTCGTGGCCGAGCACGCGGGCCTCAACGCCCTTGGGCCGGGCGGTGGTCGGCAGGCCGAGGAAGGCGACCTCGAGGTCTCCTTCCCTCACCTGCTCGACGAGTTCGTCGCTGGCGCCAACCCGCAGGCTGATACGCACCTTCGGATGCTGCCGGCGGAAGTCGCGCAGGGTGCCCGGGATGTCGACGGCCGCGACGGAGGGGATCACACCGACGGAGAGCTGCCCGCGTACTTCGCCGACGGCGGCGGCGACGTCGACGCTCGCGCGCTCGGCGGCGGCCAGGCACTGGCGGGCCGCCGGGAGGAACGCCTGCCCGCCGGGGTCAGCCGGACCCGGCGGGTGGTGCGCTCGAAGAGCTTGGCGCCCAACTCCTGCTCCAGGCGGGCGATCTGGTGGCTCAGGGCGGACTGGACGACGTGGCAGCGCTCGGCGGCGCGGGTGAAGCTCTTCGTCTCGGCTACGGCGAGCGCGTAGCGCATCTGCTGGAGCTCCATGGATTCATCTTGCCTCACGATAAATGAGATGACAAACATGCATTGGACTCATTGATCGGGCTGGGTTCAGAATCAGAGGGTGCCTCGTCCGGGTCCGCTGACTGGGCCCGCGGAACGTTCTTGTGGCGGGCTTTTCGTGACGTGATTGCGGGCTTCCCCACTGCAGTCATTCGGGACCGAGGAATGGCCAGGCAGGGGCAATCGCCTGTCCCCGTATAAAAAACACCGCTGGAGAGATGTCATGCCTCTACAGGCGCAACAGAATTCACTCTCATCCCTGAAAGGATGGCTGGGTGTCGCCGCCATCACGGCCAGTCTGTTCGTCTTCCTCACCACTGAGCTGATGCCCGTGGGCCTGCTCACTCCGTTGAGCGAGAGCCTGGACATATCTGTCGGCGTGGCAGGTCTCATGGTCACCGCACAGGGGGTTGCGGCCGGCCTCGGCGTACCGTTCATCGTGGCCTGGACCAGGCGCGTCAACCGGCGCGTCCTGCTGACCGCACTGCTCGCCGTGCTGGCCCTGGGCAACCTCATCACCGCCCTCTCGCCGAACTACCCGCTGATTCTCGGCACCCGGCTCTGCATGGGCTTCGCCAGCGGTGTCTTCTGGGCCATCGGCGTGAGCATGGCCATGCGGATCGTGCCGGAACGGCATGCGAGCCGGGCCGCCGCAGTGGTGATGTCCGGGATTTCCATCGCCACGGTTGTCGGTATCCCCCTCGGCACCGTCATCGAGGCGCAGACGGACTGGCGGACCACCTTCGGCATCTGGGCCGGCCTCAGCGTGCTGGTCCTCGTCGCGGTCGCGGCCCTCGTCCCGTCCATGCCGTCGCAGAACGCCGTGTCCGTCCGTGAGGTCTTCAGCCTGCCGGTCAGGAACGGGCAACTGCGCACGGTGCTGTTCATCGTCGTGTTCTTCGTGCTCGGGCACTTCGGGGCCTACACGTTCGTGCGCCCCTACCTGGAGGACACCGCATCCGCCTCGTCCGCCTTCATCACCACCGTCCTGATCATCTTCGGTGTCGGCGGTGCGGTGGGGAACTTCATCGCCGGATACACGGTGAACAGGAACCTGCGAGGCAATGCCACTCATTTAAGCTCCTCGGCATTTCGTCATCCACTTTTCCACAGCGACACTCCCGTGCGTTCTGTGGATAAAGCGGCAGGTCTTTCCTTCTGTTCCTCCTCTGCCTGCCTTCTGCTATCTTCTCGCCATGCTTCAGGGCGATCGTGGCACCGCGCTCGCGGGTGTACGTATGACGGATCGAATCGGTGTAGGGGTCCTGACTCGTATCGTCGATCGTGATCTTGTCGACGAGGTGCTTGCCGAGACAGG
>NZ_JCANSZ010000070.1:0-32086 GCF_059570535.1 Streptomyces sp. CNP082 | reverse complement strand
TCGACCTTGATGTCCTTGTTCTCCGCCTCGAAACGCTCGGCGACGTCATCCCAGTACACCTTCGACGCGTTCGACGCCTTGTCGCCGTAGTCGGCCGCCACCAGCTTGAGGGTGGTCGTACCGTCCGAGCTGCCCCCATCGTCACCACATGCCGCAAGTCCCAGCACTAGCGCAGAGGCCGCCGCGCCGGCACTGATCAACCGTACTGTCCTCACTCTTGAACCCCTTTGCCCTCGGCGCTGGTTTACGACCAGATGAAGATCATCCAGCGTGCGCTGGGCGTCAGCCTACCGACGGGCGCCTCTCCCGAACAGGTCTAGGCCACTGCCGTGACCTGGCTGCAATCAGGTGCTTCCGACTGTTTCCGATTCCCTTTTCTTTCGCCACGCACAGTAGTCACCCGGACGGGCCTCTCGGCTGTGTTCGCGGGCCGACCGGCCCTTAGCGTTGCTCGTGTGGCGCAGGCAGGGTGGCCACCGTCAGCCATCCCCCACCGCCCCAGAGCGCGAGAGAGCCGAGGTAGCCGTGGCCGGAATCGACGGTGCCGCCACCGACCTGCTGTTGCGTACGGGCCGCTGGTTCACCCGCGGCACGGTTTCACCAGACCTACGTACGGTGACGAAAACGGGCGGCAGGTCGGGGGATGTCTTCTACCGCGACCGGTGGAGCCACGACAAGGTGGTCCGCTCCACACACGGTGTGAACTGCACGGGTTCGTGCCGCTGGAAGGTCTACGTCAAAGACGGCATCATCACCTGGGAGACCCAGGAGACCGACTATCCGTCGGTCGGGCCCGACCGCCCCGAGTACGAGCCGCGCGGCTGCCCGCGCGGCGCCGCCTTCTCCTGGTACACCTACTCCCCCACCCGCGTCCGCTACCCCTACGTCCGCGGCGAGCTGCTGGAGATGTACCGCGAGGCGAAGCGCCGCCTGGGCGACCCGGTGCTGGCGTGGGCCGAGGTCACCGCCGATCCCGGGCGCCGCCGCCGCTACCAGCAGGCCCGCGGCAAGGGCGGGTTCGTCCGGGCCGCCTGGGACGAGGCCGTCGAACTGATCGCCGCCGCGCACGTGCACACCGTCAAGCGGTACGGCCCGGACCGTATCGCCGGCTTCTCCCCCATCCCGGCGATGTCGATGGTCTCGCACGCGGCAGGGGCCCGCTTCCACTCCCTCATCGGCGCCCCGATGCTCTCCTTCTACGACTGGTACGCCGACCTGCCGGTGGCCTCCCCGCAGGTCTTCGGCGACCAGACCGACGTGCCGGAGTCCGGCGACTGGTGGGACGCCGCGTACCTCATCATGTGGGGCTCCAACGTCCCCGTGACCCGCACCCCGGACGCGCACTGGATGGCCGAGGCCCGCTACCGAGGCCAGAAGGTCGTGGTCGTCGCCCCCGACTACGCCGACAACGCCAAGTTCGCCGACGAGTGGCTGCACCCCCACCCCGGCACCGACGGGGCGCTGGCCATGGCCATGGGGCACGTGATCCTCAAGGAGTGCTTCGTCGAGAAGCAGGTCCCCTTCTTCACCGACTACGTACGCCGCTTCACCGACCTGCCGTTCCTCGTCACCCTCCAGCCGCTGGGCGGGGCGTACGTGCCGGGGAAGTTCCTGCGCGCCGCCGATCTGACGGGCCGTCCGGAGGCGGCGGCCGAGGGCGCGGAGTGGCAGACGGTGGTGGTGGACGAGACCACCGGCGACACGGTCGTGCCCAACGGCTCGCTCGGCTTCCGCTGGACCGAGTCGGGCAAGGGGAAGTGGAACCTCGACCTCGGCGGGACCGTCCCCCGGCTCAGCCTCTCCGGCGCACGGGGCGCCGAGCCCGCCGAGGTGCTGCTGCCGCGCTTCGACACCGAGGGCGGCGCGTACGGCCAGGGCCGCGGCGAGTCCGTCGCCCGCGGCGTGCCGTCGGTGCGGCTGCCGGACGGGCGGCTGGTCACCACGGTCTTCGACCTGCTGCTCGCCCAGTACGGCGTCGCCCGCCCCGGGCTGCCGGGCACCTGGCCCGCGGGGTACGAGGACGCCGCGCAGCCCGCGACGCCGGCGTGGCAGGAGGTGCACACCTCCGTCCCCGCCGCCCGGTGCGTGCGCATCGCCCGGGAGTTCGCCCGTACCGCGGAGGCCTCCCGGGGCCGCTGCATGGTCCTCATGGGCGCGGGCACGAACCACTGGTTCCACTCCGAGACCATCTACCGCGCCTTCCTGGCCCTCCTGACGCTCACCGGCTGCCAGGGCGTCAACGGCGGCGGCTGGGCGCACTACGTCGGGCAGGAGAAGTGCCGCCCCTCGACCGGCTGGGCGACGCTGGCCTCGGCGAACGACTGGTCCCGGCCGCCGCGGCAGATGATCGGCACCGCGTACTGGTTCCTCAACACCGACCAGCGGCGCTACGACCACTTCCGCGCCGACGTCCTCGCCTCCCCCCTCGGCCGCGGCGCCTTCGCGGGCATGACCGGCGCCGACTGCCTCGCCGCCGCGACCCGGTCCGGCTGGATGCCCTCGTACCCGACCTTCGACCGCAACCCGCTGGACCTGGCGGAGGACGCGGACGCCGCGGGCAAGGACCCCGTCGGCTACACCGTGGACGAACTGCGCGCCGGGCGGCTCGGCTTCGCCTGCGAGGACCCCGACGCCGAGGAGAACTGGCCCCGTATCGTCACCAGGATCCCTTCGTGGATACCCCCGGCTTCAGCCGGGGAAGGAGACGAAGCTCCCGCGTGAGCGGGGCAGGGAAAGCCGCATCGCCGTCCAGGCGATTCGGTGTCCACCGGCACTGCTGGTGAGGGACACCGCGAAGATCACTCAAGGTCAACTGTCAGTCCTCCCGGGTAGGTTGTGGTGCGTGACGACAGAAGTGGTGACGAAGGTGGCCGGGCATGCCCGGTACACGTTTCGTCTTCGGGTGTCGTCCACGGCGCGTGCGGCTCTTGAGGCGGAGTGGGGCCGGATGCGGTGGGTGTGGAACGAGTGCGTGGCCAAGTCCCGGCAGGTGCATCAGCGCAACCGGGCGGCGGGTGAGAAGGCAACGTGTGGGCCGGTGCAGCTCGCGGCGATGCTGACCGGGGCCCGTGCCCGCACGCCGTGGTTGCGGGCGGGCGCCTGTGTTCCGCAGCAGCAGGTGATCCGCGACTTCGCCAGAGCCCGCGCCAAGGCGATCAGGGACATCAGGGCCGGGTTGCCGGTGCGGCAACGGGCCGGGATGCCGACGTACAAGAAGAAGCGCGAGGCACTGCCCACTTTCGAATACACCCGGCGCGGGTTTGGTCTCAAGGACGGCCGGCTGCACCTGGCCGGGGGAATCGTCGTGTGTGTGGTGTGGTCGCGGGAGCTGCCCGGGCCGCCGAGTTCGGTGCGGGTGTACCGGGATGCGGTGGGGTGCTGGTGGGCGAGCTTCGTCGTCCCCGCCGTGATCGAGCCGCTTCCCGCCACCGGGCGTGTGATCGGCATCGACTGGGGCGTGGGTGAGACGGCCACCACCACGTCCGACGAGCACGACCTTCCCCACCCGCAGCACGGGAGGACGGCGGCGCACAAGCTGGCGAGGTACCAGCGGATGATGGCCCGCAGGAAACCGGCACGCGGGCAGGCCGCGTCGAACGGCTACCGCGAAGCGAAGCGGCAGACGGCCAGGCTCCACCAGAAGGTCGCCCGGCAACGCCAGGACACCGCCCGCAAATGGGCCAAGAAGGTCGTCCGTGACCACGACGCCCTCGCCGTCGAGGACTTCCGCCCGAAGTTCCTGGCGAAGTCGGCCATGGCCCGTAAGGCTGCTGACGCGGCGATCGGTGCCACCAAGGCGGCGCTAATCGAGATGGGCCGCAAGCACGGCCGGGTCGTGCATCTGGTGCACCCGGCGCACACGACCATGGATTGCGCGGACTGCGGAGCGAGAACCAAGCACGCGCTGCCTCTCTCGGAACGAACGTATACGTGCACCGCGTGTGGAGTGTCCCGGCCCCGGGACAAGAACTCCGCCCGCGTCATGCTCGTCCGGGCTGGTCTTCAACCCGGCTGGCGCTGACCGTGCAAGACCTGCACCCCCGCCGGGGAGGCAGGCGACGTGAGCCAGGAATCCCCCTCGTCCACGAGGGGGAGGAGTCAAGAACCTCGACAAGTGCATCGGCTGCCACACCTGCTCGGTGACGTGCAAGCAGGCGTGGACGAACAGGAGCGGCGTCGAGTACGTCTGGTTCAACAACGTCGAGACCCGTCCCGGCCAGGGCTACCCGCGGCGCTACGAGGACCAGGAGCGCTGGCGCGGCGGCTGGGAGCTGAACCGGCGCGGCCGGCTGAAGCTGAAGGCGGGCGGCCGGTTCAAGAAGCTCGCCTCGATCTTCGCCAACCCCGTGCTGCCGGTCATCAAGGACTACTACGAGCCCTGGACCTACGAGTACCGCAACCTGATCGACGCCCCGCTGGGCGACGACTTCCCGGTCGCCGAACCGCGCTCCGCCCTCACCGGCAAGCCGATGAAGATCGAGTGGAGCGCCAACTGGGACGACAACCTGGGCGGCACCGCCGAGCACGGCGACCTCGACCCGATGGTGGCGCGGACCCGGCAGCGGGCGGCGGAGAAGGTGAGGTTCGAGTTCGAGCAGACCTTCATGTTCTATCTGCCGCGGATCTGCGAGCACTGCCTTAACCCGTCGTGCGTGGCCAGTTGCCCGTCGGGCGCGATGTACAAGCGCACGGAGGACGGGATCGTCCTCGTCGACCAGGACCGCTGCCGCGGCTGGCGGATGTGCGTCTCCGGCTGCCCGTACAAGAAGGTCTACTTCAACCACCGCACCGGCAAGGCCGAGAAGTGCACGCTGTGCTACCCGCGGCTGGAGGTCGGGCTGCCCACGGTGTGCTCGGAGACCTGCGTGGGGCGGCTGCGGTACCTCGGGGTGGTGCTGTACGACGCGGACCGGGTGCTCGACGCCGCGTCCGTGGCCGACGACACGGACCTGTACGAGGCGCAGCTCGGCGTCTTCCTCGACCCGGAGGACCCCGAGGTGCGGCGGGCGGCGGAGGCCGCGGGCATTCCGTACGACTGGATCGAGGCGGCCCGGCGCTCCCCGGTGCACGCGCTGATCAGCCGGTACCGGGTGGCGCTGCCGCTGCATCCGGAGTACCGGACGATGCCGATGGTCTGGTACATCCCGCCGCTGTCCCCGGTGGTGGAGGCGCTGACGGAGACGGGCTTCGACGGCGAGGACGCCGGCAACCTCTTCGGCGCCATCGACGCGCTGCGCATCCCGCTGGAGTACCTGGCGGAGCTGTTCACGGCCGGGGACACCGCTCCGGTGCGGGCGTCGCTGGAGAAGCTGGCGGCGATGCGCAGCCACATGCGCGCGGTCAACCTCGGCGAGGCACCCGGTGGTTCCCCCGGCGAAGCCGCGGCGGCCGGCGGGATGACGGGCCGGGAGATCGAGGACATGTACCGGCTGCTGGCGATCGCGAAGTACGACGAACGCTACGTCATCCCCACCGCCGCCGTCGGCGACGCCCGGGCGCTGGAGGAGTCGGCGCTGCCGCAGGAGTGCAGCCTCGACTACGAGGGCGGCCCCGGCATGGGCACACACGGCCCGGTGGGCGCGGACTCCGGGCCCGGGCGGCTGCCGTTGGTGACGATCGAGAGCTTCCACGCCCTGCGCCGCCGCCAGACCGCCGACACCCCTGGGAAAGCGGCGCCCGAGGAGACGGCGCCCGAGAAGACCGCGTCCGAGAAGACACCGCCGGGCGAGCCGGCCCCCGCAGAGAAGGAAGAGTCATGAACGCCGTCGTCCACCAGGTGGCCGCCCGCTGCCTCGGCTACCCGGACGCCGACTTCCACGCCGCCCTGCCGCTGCTGCGCCGCGCGCTGCCCCGCCGGCACTCCCTGCACGGCTTCCTCGACCACGCCGGGTCCGCGGACCCCGCGGCGCTGGCCGCGCACTACGTCGAGGTCTTCGACTTCAAGGCGCGCCGCTGCCTCTATCTGACCTGGTGGACCGAGGGCGACACCCGCCGCCGCGGCATGGCGATGGTCCGCTTCAAGGAGGTCTACCGCTCGTACGGCATGGACCTCACCGACGAGGAGCTGCCCGACTACCTGCCCGCCGTGCTGGAGTTCACCGCCGCCACCGGCGACGGCCAACTGCTGCGGGCCCACCGCCCGGCCGTCGAGCTGCTGCGCCTGTCGCTGGCCGAGCACGGCACCCCGTACGCCGCCGTGCTCACCGCCGTCTGCGCCACGCTGCCCGGCCCCTCGCCCAAGGACCGGGCCGCGGCCCTGGCACTGGCCCGTAGCGGGCCGCCGCGCGAGGACGTCGGCCTGGAGCCGTACGGGCAGACTCCCCACGGCCTGCTGCCCGTCGTCAACGCTCCCGGAGCCCGGCCGTGAGCACCCTGTGGAACGTCCTGCCGTACGTCGTGATCGTGCTGTTCCTCTCGGGCACCGCCTGGCGCTACCACTACGACAAGTTCGGCTGGACGACGCGCTCGTCCGAGCTGTACGAGTCGCGGCTGCTGAACATCGCCTCGCCGATGTTCCACTACGGCATCCTCTTCGTCCTCGCCGGCCATCTGGTGGGGCTGTTCATCCCCGACTCGTGGACCTCGGACCTGGGCATCAGCGAGCACGCGTACCACGGGCTGTCCCTCTACACCGGCACGGCGGCGGGTGTGCTGACCGTCGCCGGGATCGTGCTGCTGATCTACCGCAGACGCACGACGGGTGCGGTGTTCCGGGCGACGACGGCCAACGACAAGTTCATGTACCTGGTGCTGCTGGCCGCGATCGTGATGGGGATGTGGGCCAAGCTCTCCCACGCCACCGGGGACGGCTACCACTACCGCGAGACCATCGGCCCGTGGATGCGCAGCGTCTTCGTGCTCCAGCCGGACGGCGCGCGGATGGACGGGGTGCCGGTGACGTACCAGATCCACGTGATCGTCGGGCTCGCGCTCATCGCGCTGGTGCCGTTCACGCGGCTGGTGCACATGCTCAGCGCGCCGGTGCAATACCTCTTCCGCCCGTACGTCGTCTACCGCAGCCGCGAGCCGCGGCAGCTCGCCGCGCGTGCGGCGCGGCGCGGCTGGGAGAATGCCGAGTGACCGCTCCCGCGGCCGAAAAGCCGTCGTTGCCGACGGAGGAGAAACCGTCACGCGCCGCGTACGTCAACCTCCTCGTAGCCACCCTCGGCTTCACGCTGGCGTTCTGGGCGTGGAACCTGATCGCGCCGATCGCCGGTCCGCTCGGCGACGACCTGGGCATCAGCTCGTTCGAGCAGTCGCTGATGGTCGCCGTACCCGTGATCGTGGGCTCGGTGGGCCGGATCCCCGTGGGCGCGCTGACCGACCGGTTCGGCGCGCGGGTGATGTTCCCGCTGACCGCGGCGCTGACCATCGTGCCGGTGCTGCTGCTGATCCCGGCGAAGGAGTCGTACGCGGCGCTGCTGCTCGTCGGCTTCCTGCTGGGCGTGGGCGGCACGACGTTCGCGATCGGCGTGCCGCACGTCAACTCCTGGTTCCCGCCGGCCAGACGGGGCCTCGCCATCGGCGTCTTCGGCATGGGCATGGGCGGTGTCGCACTGTCCGGCTACTTCACCCCGCGGATCTACGACCACGGCCACCACCTGCCGTTCCTGGTAATGGCGAGCGCCCTCGCGGCGTACGTGGTGCTGTCCTGGCTGACCCTGCGCGACCACCCCGGGCGGAAGACCCCGACGACCTCGCCGGGCCGCCGGCTCCGGGAGGCGGCGCGGCTGCGGGTGACGTGGGAGCTGTCGGCGCTGTACGCGATCGGCTTCGGCGGCATCGTCGCGTTCGGCGTCTACCTGCCGACGTACCTGAAGACCTGGTACGACCTGGGCGCCACCGACGCCGGCACCAAGGCGGCGGGCTTCTCGCTGGTGACGGTCCTGCTCCGGCCGTTCGGCGGCTGGCTGTCGGACCGGGTGCACCCGGCGGTGGTGACCTCGTGGTCGCTGGGCGTCGTCGGCGTCTTCGCGGTGATCCAGTCCTTCGACCCGGGGCTGACCCCGCTGGGCACGATCTGCCTGCTGGTGATGGCCGCCGGCCTGGGCGCGGCGAGCGGCGCGATCTTCGCGCTGGTGGCGCAGGTCACACCGCAGCCGCAGGTGGGCAGCGTGACGGGGATCGTGGGTGCGATGGGGGGTCTCGGGGGGTTCGTGCCACCGCTGGTGATGGGGGCGATCTACAGCGCGAAGGACTCGTACTCGATCGGGTTCATGCTGCTGTCGGACCTGGCGCTGGCGGGCTGCGTGTACGCCTTCGGGCGCATGAGGGCGGCGGGCCGGGCCAGGGGATGAACCGGCCCGCCGGGTTCAGGGGTTCAGCGGTCGAGGGGTGCCCCCACGTCGTACAGGTGGTGCACCACATCGTGGACGACATAGCGGACGAACGTGTCGACGGTGAACACCGCCCCGTCGCCGCGCGACCCACCGCGCTCCCACTGCGCGCCGTCGACCTCGTCCACGTGCTCCGCGAACGTCTCGCCCCAGGCGGACAGCTCGTCCGCGACCCGTCGCGGGTCCTGCTCCCCGTACCGGTCCGCCACTGCGGTGGCGTCCTGGTCCCAGTTGGGGAACCGCGGGTCGTCCTCGGTGAGCATCAGGCGCAGCCGCTCGTCGCACCGCCGGAACACGTCGCGGGCATGGCACGCGTACTCCAGCGGCGACCAGACGCCGGACCGGGGCCGCGCGCGCAGCCGCTCCGGCTCATCGGCCAGGATCTGATCCCAGCGCGCCACGCTCCGGCGCACCAGCCCCGGCACGTCCTGCGCGCGGATCTCCGCCGCCGCGAAGCCGCACTCGGGGCAGGTGCGGTCCAGCACCCAGGTCCAGTCCTTGGTGTCCGGTGTGATCATGCCGTCCAGTCTCCCTGCGGAAGACTGTGCAGCACCAGCGAGAATCCGTTGAAGGGACCGGTAAGCGATACTTAATCGACGGCCCACCGTTGCAGCAGCCCCCAGGCGAACTCGGCCGTGCACGCACGCGGCTCACCGGCCGGCGCGTCCGGCGTGTCCGGCGTGTCCGGCGCGTCCGGCGCCGTGAAGGCCAGCGCGAAGCGGTGCGGCGCGGAGACCTCGCGCGGCCGCGCGGGCGGGAAGGCGCGCGCGACCTCCTCGACGGTGCAGCCCCACGGCGCCAGATCGGCCAGCGTATGCAGCGCGGGCCCGGGCGCCTCCGGCGCGCGTACGAGCCACGCGCTCAGGGCGACGCCGCCCACCCCGCAGGTCGCCTCGAACCGCAGGTCCGGCCAGAGCGGCACACGCCAGACGTGTACGTCCAGCGTCACGTCGCCGTGCGCCCGCCGCGTCACGGCCTCGGCGGGACCGAGCAGCGCGGCGAAGTCCCGGACCCGCGCGGCGCCGGGGGCCCGCCCGCCGCGGGCCCGGAGCCGCCCCTGCCAGCGGCGGTTGGCCTCGCGCATCGCGGCCCGGGACACCCCGAGGGCACGCAGGGCGTCGGCGACCAGCTCCGGCCGGAAGTCCTGCATGCGGCGCAGCAGGACGAGCTGGAACTGGACGGGGCCGGGCGGCGGAACGGAGTCGTCGAGCAGGGAGGTCACGGGGTCCATCCTGCGCCCTGCCGGTGGTGTGTCGCGGCCGGCCCCACGGACAAGGTAGCCGCCCCCTGCGCCCAATCCGCCGTCGCGGTCAACGCCAACGGTTCCATCAGCCGGCAGACCGACACCATCGACTCGGTCACGAGGACGGCCACCGGCCGGCCCCCAAGTGCATGCCACGAGGACAAACTCCGGGTAACCCCCAAGCCAAACGCCCACAAATCACCCATGCGACCCGACTTTCGCCCCCTGACACGCACCCACCCACCTTCGAGCACGCCCACCGCCAGCCGGTCCTGCCCTGCGCCGGGCTATCGCCCGGACGGCCCGCGGCGAGTAGCTCTGGCCCTGCCCCGTTTCGGGCTGCCGCCCCCGGCCGCCGGACATGTCCCCGATCCCGGGCCGCCCCGACTCCGCACCCCCGGCCGGGCCTTCGGTGGACGCTTCTGTCGTCGGTGGCCTCCAAACCGGTGGACTAGCCTCACCGAGGAGCAAGCGCAGACAGAGGAGGGGCCGTGACGCTGGCCAAGACGATCACGCGGCGGGTGGGATTCGTTCCGTGGGACGTGGAGGAAGGCGTGCCGGAGCTGTTCATCCCGCTTCCGCCGACGGCCACCCACGATCCGGAAGGTGAGCAGCGAGCACCCACGGCTGTGCGCGCGCTCGCCGACGGCACGCCGCTGCTGCTCGCCCCCGACGTGCTGTTCGCCCGGTTCGTCGACCGCACGCGCGTGATCCGGCTCTCCGATCCTGTCGTTCGGCTGGACATCGAGACGCCGGGCCAGATCCTGGACGCCGTCATGGCGCCGTCCGGGGAGACGGTTGTGCTGGAACGGGTCGGGCCGGCGCGCGGGTCCTTTCATGTCCGCAGGCTGCGGCCAGACGGCACCCAGGTGTGGAAGTTGTCCGACCTGCCCGCACGCTATGTCGCCCGGCTGCTCACCGACGCCCGGGCGAGGATCTACCTGGGCTGTGACGACGGCCCGAAGTACCGACCGGCGACGGCTCCGTACCTGATCCGGGTCGACGACGGATCCGGCTCTGAGGTGGCCCGCTGGGACGGCGCCGACCGTCCGGCCGTCTATCCGGACGGCCGGGTCGGCTTCGTGCGGTACGACGAGCGGCGCGACCTGCGCGACTGGGTGATCCTCGACCCCGAATCGCGCACGGAGTCGGTGATCCGCGGCGCGGGGGACACCTGGGATGTGCTGGGGGGAGTGCTGGGAATTGACGCTGATGACAGGGTGTACGGGGGCGGCTTCGGCTGGTTGGGGCGGATGACGCCGGACGGGCGGTTGGACTGGGAGGTCGATCTGTCCACCCACGGTGAGGGCCGGCTCCCGCCCCGGCCGGCATCGGTGACACCGGATGGCGAGGTGCTGCTCGTGGTCGAGACAACTGCCGGTATCCAGGTGACCGGGATACGTCCGGACCCCCCTTCCGACCGTCGGCCACCGCGTAGTCGCGGGTGAGAACGGGGGTGCCGTCCACGATGAGCACGGTGTCCTCAGTGTGGTGCGGTGCCCGTCGCCTGTACGGGGGCGGGCAGCTTGAACTCTGCCCAGATCGCTTTGCCCGGGCCGGTGCGCTCGGAGACGCCCCAGTCGTCGGCGAGGGCCGCGACGACCAGCAGGCCGCGGCCGTGGTCGTCGTCGGGGGTGGGTGCGCACACGCGGGGTGAGGTGTCACCGGCGTCGTGCACTTCGAGGCGTACGACACCATCGCGGGTGCTGAACTGTACGAGAAAATCACGGCCGCGTGGTCCGTACCGGACGGCGTTGGTCGCGAGTTCTGAGACGCACAGCCGGATATCGGCGGCGAGTTCGTCGTCGGCCATGGAGCAGAGCAGGTCCGAGACGAATTCGCGTGCTCGGGCCACCGCGGTCGGGCGGCGGGTGAACTGCCGTTTGTGCAGGAGATTCATGGGTTGCCTTGCTCGGGTGGATTGACGGGCTGGGGGCGGTGAAACAGCAAAGGCAGCAAGGCTGTCGCCGGTGTGCTGGGGATCAGTTCGATGCCCTGCTTGTTCGTTGCCTGCGCATCTTTTATCGCCATGACGACCACTCCGACCAATTATGCGAAAACCCTCACGGGGCGGGTAGCCGCGTGCTGTACTCCAATCGTCACCACCATTACCGATGGTGGCTGCCCAATAACAGGTATCGGCTGTCACCAAATCCTTTATGTGGACGGCATGTTGATGCGGAATGGAGTGTGACGGTGGAGTTGAACAGTGAAACCGGCAAGCTCACGCCGCGGGTGAGGTTGGGCAGGCGGCTGCGTCGACTTCGGGAGCGCAGGGGTCTGTCACTTCGACAGCTCTCCGAACGGGTGGGCGGCTACTCGCACAGCTATCTGGGCAGGGTGGGAACTCGGCGAGCAACTGCCGTCGGAGGCGTTAGCGAACGCGCTGGACGAGTTCTTCGAGACCGATGGGGTACTGACCGAACTGCTGGAGTTGGCGCACGACACGCTGATCCCGGACTACAGCAGGAAGGCGGTCAGCAAAGAGCCGCTGGCTGAGCGCATCCAGGTGTTCAACAGCAGCGTCGTCCCTGCCCTGTTGCAAACCCCGGAGTACTCGCGTGCAACATTTCAGAGGTACCGAATCGGCGAATCCGAGGAACAGATCCGTGAGCGCGTTGCCGTTCGCGTGAAGCGGCAGCGAGTCCTGGAGCGGAAGGAACCACCCTTTTACTGGGGAATCATGGACGAGTGCGCACTAAGACGCTCAATCGGGGGTCTAACGTGCATGGCCGCACAAATGAAGCATCTACTGCAAAAAGTTACCCGTCCGCACGTAACCGTGCAGGTACTTCCCTTCGACGCGGGAGCGCACCCCGTGCTCGGAGGAAGCCTTACCTTGCACACGATGCCCGACGGCGCAACGATGGCCGCAGTCGAGAGCTACGACTCCGGCGAACCAGTCGAGTCTCCGAGGAGGGTACTTGAGCTGACGCAGATGTTCGACCTTGCCCGCTCGCTGGCTCTCACGAGCGACGAATCGCTCGACCTCATCCGCACATATTTGAAAGGGTACGAAGTTGAAGACGATTCCTGATGCATCGGCTCTTCCTGCCTGGCGTAAGTCCAGCTACAGCGAGAACAGTGCGGGCGGTTGCGTAGAGGTGTCAGACGGGTACCCCCACGGCGTGCCCGTCCGCGACTCCAAAGACCCCCACGGCCCGGCACTCATCTTCGGCACCACCGCCTGGTCGTCGTTCGTCACCGCCGTCAAGAGCGGGCAGTTCCCCACCTGACCCTCGCCCCCGCCGCCTCCCCGTGACTCCCCTCCGATGAGTTCCGGCGGTGCGCGCCGTCCACAGACACGACGGCAGCGGTGACTTGCGGACAGCATCTGTCCGCAACGGACCGTACCGTCGGGGACGGCTCGACCATCGGAGGGGACACATGAACGGCATGAACGGCCTCGCGGCAGCGCTGGTGCTGGCCCTCGCGTCCGCCGTCGCGTACGCGGGGGCCGCCGTGTTGCAGGAGCGGGTCGCGGGGGCGGGCCGGGAGGCGGGGGCGGGGGTGTGGGGGGCGCTTGCGCGGGGGTCCTGGTGGCTGTCGGTGGGGCTCAACGTCGCGGGGGCCGCCCTGCACGTGCTCGCGCTGCGGTACGGGCCGCTCACCCTGATACAGCCCCTCGGCGCACTCACCCTCGTCCTCGCGCTGCCGCTCCAGGCGGCGGGCACCGGCCGGCGGGTCGGCGCGGTGCAGTGGCGGGGTGCGGCGCTGACGCTGGCGGGGCTGGCGGGGGTGCTGCTGGTGGTGCGCGGCGGGGGGCACATCGAGGTGCTCGCCCCGGCGCAGGTCCTCGGCACGGTCGCGGTCACCGCCGCGGCGCTCCTCGCTCTCGCCGCGGTGGCGCGCGGCGCCGGGCCGCGGGGGGCCGGCATCGCGTACGCGACGGCCGCCGGGATCGCCTTCGGCGCCGGCTCGGTGCTGACCCAGACGGTCGCGGTACGCCCCGGCTTCGACGTCCTCACCGTGCTGACGGGCTTGGCGGTGGCTGCTCTTGCTCCCGCCGGGCTGATGCTCTCGCAGGCGGCCTACCGCGGCGGCCTGGGCGCCCCGCTGGCCACGGCGACGCTGGTCAACCCCGCGGTGTCCGCGGCAGCGGGCCTCACACTCCTCGGCGAGCGGCTGACCGGCGGGGCACTGGGCGCCGTGGTGGCTCTGGCGGCTGCGGCCCTCGCCGCCCGCGGCGTCGTCCTGCTGTCCCGTCCCGTCACGGTGCCGGGCAAGGCGCCCGAGAAGGCACTGGAGCCGGCACCGGCTCCTGCTCTCGCGGGGATCCCGGGGCCGCGGCGGGCCCCGGAGCATGCAACGGCCCCCGGTCCGGCCGCGGTTCCGGCGGCGCGGTCGCGCAGGACCGGCAACGCGGCCGATCGGGTGCCCGGTTGGGCACGGCACGCCCCGCCGCGGCCGACCGGATCCTTCAGCCTGGCCCGCTGATCCCGCCGGGCGCACCCTCCCCCGACGCCAGCCGGGTGCGTCTCCGCGCGCCCGTCCTCTCCCCCGGCCCGCCGGCCCCCCGGCCTCGCGCCCCGCTACCCCGCCGCCACCAGCACGATCTTCCCCCGCAAGTGCCCCTCCTCGCTCGCCCGGTGCGCGTCCGCCGCCTCCGCCAGCGGCAGCGCCCGCCACACCGGCAGGTGCAGCCTGCCGTCGCGGTAGAGCGCCAACGCCCGTTCGATCCCCGCCACATGCTGGCTCTCGTCCTTCGACCCGCTCGAGAACCGCACGCCTGCCGCCTGCGCTCCCGGCGCGTCCGCGATCGTCAGGACCCGCGCCGGGCCGCCCGCCAGCTCCACCGACTCCGCCAGCACGCCGCGCCCCGCGGCGTCCAGCACCGCGTCGACGTCCGGCGACAGCTCCCGTACCCGGTCGCCCACGCCGTCCCCGTACGCGACCGGCTCCGCGCCCAGCGAGCGCAGGTAGTCGTGGTTGGCGGGGCTCGCGGTGCCGATCACCCGTACCCCCGCCGAGACGGCGAACTGCACCGCCAGGCTGCCCACTCCGCCCGCCGCGCCGTGCACGAGCAGCGTGTCGTCCTTGGCCACCCGCAGCATCGTCAGCGTGCGGTACGCGGTCTCCGCCGCCGTCGGCAGGCCGCCGGCCAGCTCCCACGGCAGCCCCGGCGGCTTGGCGACCAGGCGGTCCGCGCGGGCCAGCGCCTGCACCGCGTACCCCGCGGTCACCGGCCCCAGCACCTCGTCGCCCACCCGCCACGGGCCCGCGTCCGCGCCGACCGACTCGACGACGCCCGCGGCCTCAAGACCCGGGACGCAGGGGAGCGTCAGCGGCCGGAACGCCGCCATCTGCCCGCTGCGCAGCTTCCAGTCCAGCGGGTTGACGCCCGCGCACCGGACGTGGATACGCACCTGGCCGGCGGCCGGCGCCGGCACGTCGGCATCGAGGCGGTGCAGCACCTCGGGGCCGCCGTACTCGGAGAATCCCATGGCGTACACCACGGGCCATCACCTTCCTTCGGGAGCGCAGACAGCGAACGGACCGACTATCCCACCGAGGTGCGCGCGCCGATGCGGTTTCGATCCCGTGGCGAACAGACGTTTCGGCCCGGCCCCCTGTTGGAACACCCGCAGAACACCAGGTGGGGGGCGGTGTGTGCCACCGCCCCCCACCGGGACTCGTCACGGTTCAGCCGGCCGTATACGTCACAGCGGCTTGATCCGTATGTCGCGGTACGAGACCACGTCCGTGGTGCTGTGCACCTGCAGGCCGATGTAGCCCTGCGCGTGCTGGCGGCCGTCCGTGCCCGGGTCGTCGCCGCGGGGCGGCTCGAAGACCTGCCCCGGGGAGTTGTCGAACTCGTTGAGGAGGACGCCGTTGCGGTAGATCTCGTAGTGCTGGTCGACCACGCGGATCTCGTAGTCGTTCCACGTGCCCTTCGGGGTCACCCCGGCGGCGCCGTGGTCGACCCGGTCGAAGCCGTAGATGGAGCCCGACTTGTACTGGTCGCCGGCCTCCGAGTCGAAGACCTGCACCTCGTGGCCGTACTTGATCGCCACCCACTCGGGCCGTGACTCGTCCGGGTGGCCGTGCACGTCGGGGAAGCGGACGAAGACGCCGGAGTTGGTGCGTGCGTCACCCGGCGCGTCGTCGCGCCACTGCAGCTTGAGGGAGAAGTCGCCGTACTGGGCCTGCGGATACCACAGCATGCCCAGCCCGCCGACGGCCGTCCCGCTCGTCATCGAGCCGTCGCCGTTGAGGTGGAAGCTGCCGCCGCCGACGTGCTCCCACTTGGAGAAGGAGTTCTCGGTGCCGGTGAAGATCGGCGTGTAGCCGTCGTTCTGGCCCGGCTTGCCGATGCCCGAGTCCCTGGCCGTCTCGCGGATGATCTCGCGCTCCTCGGCGTTGATGACGGCGTCCGCGTACAGCTTGTCGGTGACGTCGCGGACGTGGTCAAGGAACGCCTTCTGCTTGTCCCAGGCCTTCTCGTCCTCGATCAGCTCGTTGATCGTGCAGCCGCTCGCGGTGACGCGGTTAGGCACGTGGGTGTCGTACTCGCCGATGAAGACGATCGGCCGGGAGTCCAGCTCCGGGCAGACGGGGTCGGGGTTGGGGTACTTCTCGACGATCGTGAAGGTGACCGTCCCGACCTCGGAGGAGTTGCCGGCCTTGTCGGTGGCGCGGTAGTTGATCGTGTGCTCGCCGACGGTCTGGACGTGCACCATCCCGGTGTACGTCTGGAAGGCGCCGCCGCCCACCGCGTACTCGACCTTGTCGAGGCCGGAGCCGCCGGTGTCGGCCGCCTCCAGCGTGACCATGGCCATGTCCAGGTACGCGCCGTCGTCGTTCTGCTCACCGCTGACCGAGGCGGTGACCGTGGGCGGCGTCGTGTCCTCGGCCTCGACGACCGAGAGGGTCACCGATTTCTCCTCGGACGTGTTGCCCGCCTTGTCGGTGGCCCGGTATCTGAGGGTGTGCTCGCCGGGAGTGTTGACCACGACCGGCGCCTCGTACGCGGTCCATCCCGTGGCCCCGTCCAGGGCGTAGTCGATGCGGTCGACCCCCGACATGTCGTCGGTGGCGGACAGCTCGACCGTCGCGCTGCCCAGGTACGCGCCGTTGGCGTCCTGCTCGCCGGTGACCTCGGCCGTCGCCTCGGGCGCCGTGGTGTCCGAACCGCCGCCGTCGGTGACGGTGAACTCGCCGGACATCGAGCCGTGGCCGGGAATCGCGCAGAAGTAGCGGTACTTGCCCGGCGTGAGGGTGACCGTCGCCTCCCACTTGCCGCCGTTCGCGTCGTTCGGCGACGCCTGGAGGTTGAGGTTGACGTCGTGGTTGTATCCGTCGGTGAACGTGTCGAACGTGAGCGTGTGCACCATGCCGGTGGTGTTGCCGGTGGCGGCGCTGTTCTCGAAGACGATGGTCGTCTCCCCGGCCACCGCCGTCGTCGGCGCGGAGGTGTACTCCGTGATGCTGTCGCCCGCGGTCCAGGTCAGCGTCTGCACCGCGCTGGTCTCCTCGGGCGCCGCGGCGCCGGCGGCGGGCAGGCTGCCCGGCGCGAGCAGCGCCAGGCAGGCCGCCACCACGGTGATCAGCGCCCGCCGCAGTCCGCCCGCGGCCAGAGCTCGGGATCTCATCGGCTCCCCTTTGCGATCAGGTCCTCGGGCAGCGGCGTCGCCGGCCCGCCCTTGTACGTCACCCGCCACAGGGCGGATGCCGCGTCGGCGTTGAAGAAGCCGCGGCCGTAGTCGAGCACGTAGAGCGCGCCGTCCGGGCCGAACTTCCAGTCCATCAGGTTGCGGATGCCGCCGTTGCCGACCGGGATGATCTTGTCCAGCGACTCGGCGTGCACCGGCAGTCCGCCGTCACCGGCGTTGTCCGGGTCCATGACCACGGCGTGCCGCGGCTGTTCCCCGTCGTAGAAGTCGCCGACGAACCACTTGTCGTCCCAGTACTCCGGCCACTTGACCTCGCTGTCCGAGGAGGCGTCGTAGCGGTAGACGGGGCCGGTCATGGCCGCCTGGCCGCCGCCCTTGAGCCAGGGCAGCCGGTACTGCGCCTCGCCGATGTTGTAGCTGGGCAGCCCGTCCGCGTTGCGCGGGTAGTCGGCGCCGCCGCCCTGGGGCGAGTACCAGATGTTGTTGTCACGGGCCGGCGGGAGGTCCGTCAGGCCGTCGTTGTTGGGCGAGGTGTTCTTGAGGTTGTCGCAGTCGTACCAGTCGAGCGGCTGCGTCGGGTCGGGCAGGTTGCGGTCGCGGTACGGCTGCGAGTTGCCCATGCAGTACGGCCAGCCCTGGTTGCCCGCGCTGGTGATGACGGCGAACGTGTCGTACTTCGCCGGGCCCCAGGTGGTGCTGGGCGAGCCGGCGTCCGGGCCGACCCAGCCGGCGTAGAGCCAGTCGCGTTCGTCGATCTCGATCCGGGCCGGGTTGCGCACGCCCATCACGTAGATCTCCGGCCGTGCCTGGTCGCCGTCGCCCTCGTCGCCGGTGAACAGGTTGCCCTCGGGGATGGTGTACGTGCCGTCGGCCTCGGGGTGGATCCGCAGGATCTTGCCGTTGAGGTTGTTGGTGTTGCCCGCGGTGCGGCGCGCGTCGGCGAAGGACAGGCCGCCGAAGTCGGGCTCCGGGTTGTTGCCGGAGTAGCCGTCGCTGAAGCGCGAGGAGTTGTTGTCACCGGTGGCGATGTACAGGTTGCCCTTGGAGTCCCACTCCATGTCGCCGCCCGCGTGGCAGCAACTGTGCACCTGGACCGGCCAGGACAGCAGCACCTTCTCGGAGGCCGTGTCGAGCTTCTGCGTGGCCTGGTCGATGGTGAAGCGGGAGACCCGCCGCTCGGCCATGTGCGCGTCGCGGTCGAGACCCGAGTGCGGGGTGTAGTGCAGGTACACGTAGCCGTTGGCGGCGAAGTCCGGGTCGAGGGCGATGCCGAGCAGGCCCTCCTCGACCTTGATGAGTTCGTCGCCGCCGCCCTTGTTGCCGAAGACGTCGAGGGTGCCGACCTCGGTCACCTGCTCGGTCTCCGGGTCCCACACGTGGATCGTGCCGGGGCCCTTGCCCATCTCCGGGCTGTTCCAGTCGACGTCGACGGGGGCGCCGGACCAGCGACCGCCGCGCCCGATGTAGTAGACCTTGCCGTCCTCGGCGATCTCGATGCCGTGCGGCTCGCCGATCTGGTCGAGCCGGTCCGGCTGGTTCGGCTGGGTCAGCCGCGTCGCCTCGTAGTTCGCGGTGATGCTCGCCTGGCAGTCGGCCTGCGCCTGGCGGGTGGTCCACAGCAGGGCGCCGCGCAGGTGCGACCGGAGGTCGTCCTCGGCGAAGCCGGCGGCGGTGCCGCCCATGCCGGTGTAGAAGGAACGGCCCCCCTCGTAGTCACGGCACCAGGAGATCGGGTGGTCCGCGCCGTTGGCGGACGGGCCCGGCTCGTACGTGTTCTCGCGGACCCGGGCGACGGTGTGGACGCTGCCGGAGGGGTTGGTCTCCCAGTTGGTCCATACGTCGCTGCGCTGCCACTCCAGCGGCAGGTCCTTCGTGGCCGGGTTCAGCCGGTCGCCGACCTCGACGACGGCTTCCTGCGCGCCGTCGGAGGTGCCGGCGGGGCGGGCGCCGAGCAGGCCCGTGAACCAGTCGGACTCCGGCTCGGAGCGGGCCGCGTCGTTGATGCCGAGGAACCCGCCGCCCGCCTCGATGTAGCGCTGGAACGACTGCTCCTGCATGGTGTTGAGGCGGTCGCTGCCCGGTGACAGGAAGACGACCGCGTTGTACTTGGCCAGGTTCTTGTCGGTGAAGGCCGTGACCTCGTCGGTCGCCGTCACCTCGAACGTCTCGGGCCCCTGGGCACCGATCGCCTCGATGGCCTCGATGCCCGCCCGGGTCACGGCGTGCTGATCGCCGTCCACCCGGTGGAACACGAGTACCGAAGCGTTCGCGCTGCCCGGCGGTTTGCCGGCCGCGAGCGGTCCGCCGTCCGACGGCCCCGCCACGGCCTGGGCTCCTGCCAGGAGCGTTGCCGTCATTGCCACGGCCGATGCGCCGGCCGCCCAGCGTAGGGCGTGTCCCCTGCGTCGCATGGTCCTCCCACCTCGTCCCGGGATGCTGCGGGATAGCTGCGCCGCCGTAGGAAGTTAGACCTCTTTCGGCGAACTGCCAATGCCTACAGTCAGATTTACCTCTAACTTTGTCCTGAGGATGGGCAAAGCTCCGGCAAGCCCTTACCATGAGCGGCTGTCAGGGACGAGTCAGAAACGCGCGAGAAGGCGGGGGCCACCATGCCGCGCAGTGTCTTTTCCAGAAGGTCCTTCACCAGCGGTGCGGCCGCGGCCGCACTGGCGACACCGGTCGCTCTGTCCACCTCGGGAGCGACGGCCACCGGGTCGGACGACAAACCGCAACCCCAGCCTCTCGGCGAGATCAAACGGCTCACGATGTACGCCGAGGCCATGCCGGACGGCCAGCTCGGCTACGGCCTCGAACCCGGCAAGCCCTCCATCCCCGGCCCGCTGCTGGAGATGTACGAGGGCGACAGCCTGATCATCAAGCTGGTGAACAACCACGACGCCGAGGTCAGCCTGCACGCCCACGGCGTCGACTATGACATCGACAACGACGGCACGCCGATGTCGAACAGCGCGGTGCCGCCGGGCGGTTCGCGCGAGTACGTCTGGCACTCGCACACCGCCGGCACCCGCAGCGACGGCACCGTCCAGCCGGGCAGCGCGGGCTACTGGCACTACCACGACCACGCGGTCGGCACCCCGCACGGGTCCGGCGGCGTCAAGCGCGGGCTGTACGGCGGGCTGATCGTCCGCCGGCGCGGCGACAAGCTGCCCGACAGGCAGTTCGTCATCGTCTTCAACGACAACACCATCAACAACATCACCGGCCACGGGCCCGACTTCACGGCCACGCTCGGCGAGCGCTGCGAGGTCATCATGATCACGCACGGCGAGTTCTACCACACGTTCCACCTGCACGGCCACCGCTGGGCGGACAACCGCACCGGCATGCTGGCCAGCGTGGACGACCCGACACCGGTCATCGACAACAAGATCTGCGGACCGGGCGACTCGTTCGGCTTCCAGTTCGTCGCGGGCGAACTGGTCGGCTCGGGGCGGTGGATGTACCACTGCCACGTCCAGAGCCACGCGGACATGGGCATGGCGGGGCTGATCGTGGTGACGAACCCCAACGGCACGGTGGCCGGCGACCACGACGCGAAGGCGATGGACCCCACGCGCGACTCCCCGGCACACGGCAGCCACGACATGAGCTGAGCCGCGAGACCGGCCGGCGGCCCCGCTGGGTGGGGTCGCCGGTCTTCGTATGTCCGCGTGCCCCCGGTCACAGACACGCGGGCACACTCCTGCTATCGTCATGAAAATGATTGTCATTACGAAGACACGGAAGACGCTCGCGGCAGGTGTGGCGGCGGTAGCCCTCGTGCTGGCCGGCGGGTGTGCGGAGAACGACACCGGCGACGGCGCAGCCGGCAGGAAACCCGCGGCCGGCAGCGAGTCCGGGGCCGACGGCGGCGCACCGGCCGGCGCCGACCGGTCCGGCTGGCCCGCCGAGAAGGTTCCGCACGGCGCCCCCGAACTGCGCGCCGTCGTCACCGAACAGGGCTCCGGAGCGGTCCGCGTCCTCGGCCTCGCCGACGGCGGCACGGTGCGCACGCTCGACGTCGAGGGCCAGTCCCGGCCGGTACGCACCGAGGACGGCACCCACGTGCTGCTGCCGCAGGGCGAGCAGGGCGTGACCCACCTCGTGGACGCCGGCATCCGCTGGGAGGACCACGGCGGCCACCGGGACCCGCACCACGAACGCCCCCGCGTCCTCGGCGCCCTTGACGGCGAGTACCCCTCGCACGTCGTGCCGCACGGCGAGCACGTCACCGTCTACGACGACGGCACCGGCAAGGCACAGGTCCTGCACGTCGGCGCGGAGCACGCGAGCACCGACCCCGAGCGGGAGCTGACGGCCGAGGGCCCGCACCACGGGGTGGCCGTGGCCCTGGAGACCGGCGAGATGGTGGTCACCATCCCCGGGAAGACCGAGGAGGACCTGCCCGTGGGCGTACGCGTCCACGACGAGCACAACCGCGAGATCGCCGCCTTCCGCGACTGCCCCGACCTGCACGGCGAACACGCCGTCGACGACGGGCTGCTGCTCTTCGGCTGCCTGGACGGCGTACTCGTGCTGGAGCGCGGCGACGGCGGCAAGTGGACCGCCGACAAGATCCCCAACCCCGCGGGCGGCGGCGAGGAGGAGCACGTCAGCTCGTTCGCCGGGCACAGCGGGGACGCGGTCCTCGGCACCTTCGGCGACGAGGCGATGGCCGCGATCGACCTCGACGAGCGCACGATGCGGCGCGTCGAACTGCCGGCCGCGCGCGCCGCGTACGCCTGGGACCCGTACTGGGACCGGGGCCTCGCGCTCACCGCGGACGGCAGGCTGCACGGCGTCGACCCGAAGGGCGCGGAGGTCGTCGCCTCCTCGAAGGTGACCGAGCCGTTCGAGGTCTCCGCGGACTGGACGAAGAACCAGGCGGCGGTGGCGCCGGGCGAGGAGTCGGTGTACGTGACGGACCCGTTCACCGGGTCGCTGATCGAGGCTGAGGTGGCACGCGACGGGTTCGAGGTGACGCGGACGATGGAGCTGGGCTTCACGCCGTACGCACTGACCGTGCTGGGTATGGCGGACTAGCGGACTGAAGCAGGGGGACAGGGACCACGGCGGCGGGGCATGCGTGGACGGCACGCTGTCCCGTCGCCGTGCCCCGCTGTTCGCCGCAGGATTGCCTCGGCGCCACCCGCGGGCAGGATGACTTGGCCATCATCGGGCGCCGGCCGGCGACGCCGCGGGGAGCACCCCGCCGGGCGGGCCGGCCCGCGAGGGAGAGGATCCATCCACGTGAGGTACGTCAGAACGCTCGGTGTCACCGCCCTGGCCGTGGCCCTGCTCAGCACCGTCGCCGCCTCCGCGGCCCCCGCCGCGCGGCCCGGCGGCGACCACCGGCCCGAGCGCGACGCCCGCGTCGTCGAGGCCGTCGCCAAGCTGGACCGCAGCAGCACCTGGGAGCTGGTCGAGAAGCTGCCGCTGGACTTCGAGACGTACCACCCGCAGGGGATGACCCGCGTCGGCGACCGGCTGTTCCTCTCCAGCGTCGAGATAATCGAGCCGCCCGTGCGCTATCCGGAGCCCGTCGACGGCTACGACCGCAGCCCCGGCCGCGGCGTCGGCCACCTCTTCGTCCTCGACCTGAAGGGCCGGCTGCTGGAGGACGTCACGCTGGGCGAGGGCGACATGTACCACCCCGGCGGCATCGACACCGACGGCCGCTCGGTGTGGGTCCCGGTCGCGGAGTACCGGCCGGACAGCGCGGCCGTCGTCTACCGCGTGGACGCCCGCACGCTGGAGGTGACCGAGGAGTTCCGGGTGGACGACCACGTCGGCGGCGTGGTGCCCGAGCCGCGCACCGGCCAGGTGCACGGCGTCTCGTGGGGCTCGCGGACTCTCTACAGCTGGGACCGGCACGGCCGGCAGCTCCAGCGCCGCACAAACCAGAGCCACTTCGTCGACTACCAGGACTGCGCGTACGCCGACTCCCGCAAGATGCTCTGCACGGGCATCACCGGCTTCAAGAACGCCTCCGGCGCCGACTTCGAGCTGGGCGGCATCGCGACCATCGACCTGCGGACGTTCGACATCGAGCACGAGGTGCCGGTGCAGCTCTGGTCGACCGGCGGGCACGTGGCGACCCGCAACCCCGTGCTCCTGGAAGCACTGGGCGGTGACGGCCTGCGGATGTGGGCGGCCCCGGACGACGGCACCGGCCCCACGGGCACTGAGCTGCTGGTCTACGAAGCCAGGCCCGCGAGCTGACGCCGGCATGCCGGGCACCGCGCCCCTCCCGGTAAGATCCCGGTCGACCGAGGGGGGCCTGCGCGGCCGGGGAGCCGCGCCGGCGGACGAGGGGAACGGGTGGGCGCGGTGCACGGTGAGGGCGCGATACGCGACGGCGATGCCGTAGGCGGGGGCGGAACGGAACGCGGGGGCCGACCCGTACGCATACGGACCAACGGCCGCGGGCCGGCCGGCTGTTCCGCAGCCGCGGAGGTGACCCCCGGTGCCTAGCCGGCCGGCGTTCCTGCGCCCCGTACGCCGCACCCGCGCCGGCGACATCGCCGGCTACGCGGTCGCCGTCGTCGCCCTCGTCGCGGGCGGTGCGGTCTTCACCCGTGGCATCCTCACCTGGACCCGCGGGCCGGTGGTCGCGGTCGCGGCGATCCTCCTGACCGGCTGGGCGGTGGACAAGGTACGCGCCCGGCGGCACCCGGAGGACGACGGCCGGGACGGCGACGGCGAGGGGGAGGACCGGTGAGCTGGGCGGCACATGAGCTGGAGAGCTACATCCTCCACAAGCACACCAAGGTCAGGGTCTCGTACCTGGCGATCCTCCTCGGCTGCTTCCTGCCCGACATGGGCACGAAGGGCACCGTCTACGGCTTCGAGATAGGCAGCTACTCCTTCAAGCCGGAGCACGCCTGGGACTACCACCGCGGCTGGCCGGGCGTCGGCTTCACGCACACCCTGGCGTGGGGCGTGGTGATCGCGCTGGCCGTGCTGCTGATCTTCAAGAGCCGGGAGTGGGCGCTCGGCATCCTGATCGGCGAGTGGGCGCACGTGCTGACCGACTGCTTCGACAGCGTCGGCGTGATGCTCTTCTTCCCCTTCACCGAGCAGCACTACTCGACGGGCATGTGGGCGTACGCGGCGCAGGAGGGCCGCTACGGCGACGCCGCGGCCTACTACGGCAGCCTGGGCCTGGTCTGGGACCTGTTCTGGCTCGCGATGCTCGCGTACAACTACCGCTCGCTGACCGCCAAGTACTTCAAGCAGCACGTCTATCCGGCCGACCCCGCCTGGAGCTGGCTGCGCCACCGCGTCGGCCTGTCCGACCGCTTCCTGCTGGCGCTCTACCACGCCTACTTCCTGTACGGCGCGTGCCGGATATTCGCCTGGACCATCTGGGCGCAGACGTTCGAGGACGCCCCGATGGACTGGAAGTGGGGCGGCCCGTACTGGGTCGACAAGGCGACGGTGGACCATCCGCCGGTGACGGAGTTCCTGTCGAACACCCTGGTGGGGCTGACGGGCCTGGTGGCGTTCTGCTGGGTGGCATGGCTCGCGGTGGGACGGCGGCTGTGGCTGCGGACGCCGCCGTACGCGGAGGTGGAGATCGTCCGCACATCGGTCCCGCGCCCGCGCTACTCCGATGAGAACGACGGGGACGACGGAGCCCGCGAGGACGACGCGGACGACGCGGACGACCGGGACGACGCGGCGTCCCCCGGCGCGGAGCCGGTGCGGCAGAGCCCGGACCGGGCGTAGAGGGAGACGCGCGCGCCCCGGACCGTGCGGGTCGAGCATTCGGTGAAGTGCGCGCGCAGCACGGCGCGTTTGACGGCCTCGGCGGGCGTGGCGTCGAGCGGCTGGCCCGCCGGGTCGCGCAGCACGACGACCCGGTCGGCGGCCAGCAGACGGGCGCGGATGTGCCCGGCGGGCAGCTCCACGCCGTAGAGGGTGCGGGAGTCGGCGGCGGGCGCGGCAAGCGCGAGATCGACGAGCCCGTCGTACGCCCCGGGCGCGCCCTGCAGCCACACGCGCCGCCGGGCGGGCAGGAACAACAGGCCGTCGCCGGGCCGGCCCTGAGCCTCTACGGCGCGGGCGATGGCGGTGACGTCGTCCAGCCGGCTGGCGGGCGTACGCAGATGGAGCGCGGTCGGCAGCAGCGGGGTGAGAACGGCGGCGAGTGCGGCGACGGCCGTCAGGCGTCGCCGCAGGGCCGAGCGCAGCCGCGGCGGCCGGCCGGTGCCGGAGACGCCGGCCCGGCGGTCCGGCTCGTGCGCCCCGGCGCGCAGCGCCCCGTCGAGCGCCGCACCGGCGAGGAGCGCGAGGCCGACGGCGTAGCAGAGGACGTAGCGGTCGACGTAGAGCGGTCGCAGCGGGGTGGCGAGGAGCAGCACGGTGCCGGGGAGGATCACGAGCGGCAGCGCGAGGTACGTAAGGCGCCGGACCGGACGCGGGACGTACCGCGCCAGCGCGAGCCCGAGGAGCACGATCGCGGCGTACTTCAGCAGGGCGGCCGGGCTCGGCGGGCCGATCCAGTCCACCTGCTCCGACTGCCCGGCACCGCGCGCCGCAAGCGGCGCGAGCCCCAGCGCGGCACAGCCCGCGGCCGGCCACCAGCCGCGCCGGACCGCGGGCCCCGCCCGCACCAGCCGCAGGGTCAGCCCGTGGGCGGCCACCGCCAGCACCGCGAACACGTGCAGCCAGCACGCTGCCAGCGCCAGCGCCGCGTAGCCGGTCCAGAACCGGACCCGGCGCTCGTCGGCGGCGCGTACGAACAGCAGGCAGGCCCAGGCGAGGCAGGCGGCCACCAGCGCGTACGAACGCCCCTCCTGCGCGTACCGCTGCACGTCCGGCACCAGCGCGTACACGAGCCCGGCGAGCAGCCCCGCCCGTGGGCCCGCCAGCCGGCGGCCGAGGAGCGCGACACCGGCCGCGGCGGCGGCCGTCGCCAGCACGGAGGGCAGCCGCAGCGCGAGGAGGCCGCCGTCCCAGAGCGCGAAGACGCCGTGCACGAGCAGGTAGTAGAGGCCGTGCACGGCGTCGAAGTGCGCCAGGGTCTGCCACAGCGCGGACGGGTCGCGGTGGGCCATCTCGTACGTGACCGCCTCGTCGCGCCACATCGTGCCCCGCCGGCCGAGGCCCCACAGCCCGAGGACGAGCGCGAGCGCCGCGGGCGCGCCGGCCACCGACCCGAGCGGGGGCAGCGGGACTTCGGTGGTGGCGGCGAGGCGCCGGCCGGGGCGGGCTGAGGACGTGCGGCGGGGGTGCTGCTGAACGGTGGCGATGGCGGCCTCCGGTGACTCGGACGGCATGACTTCCCGGAGTCCACCGGCCGTCCGGTTGATGGGGAGCCCCCATCCGGCGCGCCTATCAATTCGGCTAGCGTGGAACGGGGGTGGGGACGCCATGGGCCGCAGGGAGAAGGCGCTGGATCCGACCGCCGGACCCGTGCAGCGGTTCGCGTACGCGCTGCGCAAGCTCCGCCGCGAGGCCGGCGGGCCGACGTACCGCGAACTGGCCGCACGCGCCGGCTACTCCCCGCCGACCCTCTCCGCCGCCGCGGCCGGCGAGCGGCTGCCGTCGCTGCCGGTGCTGCTGGCGTACGTGGCCGCGTGCGGCGGCGACGCCGCGGAGTGGGAACGGCGCTGGCGGGAGGCCGCGGCCGAGGCCACCGCCGACGCGGCGCGGGCCGCGCCCGACGACCAGGCCCCCTACCGGGGTCTCGCGCGCTACGGCACCGAGGACGCGGAGCTGTTCTTCGGCCGCGACGGACTCGCCGGCGAACTGGCCGCCCTGGTGCACGAGCACCGCTGCACCGCGGTGGTCGGCGCGTCGGGCAGCGGGAAGTCGTCGCTGCTGCGCGCCGGGCTGGTGCCGCGGCTGTCGGCGGCGGCGGGGGTGGCGGCCGTACGGATCCTCACGCCGGGCGGGCATCCGGCGCGTACCCACGCCGACCGGCTGGTCCCCGCGGCCGGCGAGGGCGACACGGTCGTGCTGGTCGACCAGTTCGAGGAGGTCTTCAGCCTGTGCCGGGACCCGGCCGAGCGAGCCGCGTTCCTGGAGCTGCTGTGCGCCGCGGCCGAACCGGACTCGCGGCTGCGGATCGTGCTGGCGGTACGCGCGGACTTCTTCGCCCGGCTGCTGGCCGACCGCCGGCTGGCGGAGGCCGTGCGGCCGGCGACGCTGCCGGTGGGCCCGATGTCGCCCGCGCGCTTACGGGAGGCGGTGGTGGGCCCGGCGGCGGCGGGCAGGCTGGTAGTGGAGCGGGCGCTGACGGCCCGGCTGGTGGCCGACGTCGCCGACGAGCCGGGCGGGCTGCCGCTGCTGTCGCACACGCTGCTGGAGCTGTGGCGCCGCCGGCGCGGACGGACGCTGACGCTGGCGGCGTACGAGGAGATCGGCGGGGTCCAGGGCGCGGTAGCGCACACCGCCGAGGAGGTCTACGCCGCCCTCGGCCCCGGACGCGCCGCCGTCGCGCAGGCCGTGCTCCTGCGGCTCATCGCCCCCGGCGACGGCACCGCCGACACCCGCCGCCCGGCCGAGCGGACCGAGCTGGCGCGCTCGCCGCAGGCCGCGGAGGTGCTCGAACGGCTGCTGCACGCCCGGCTGCTGACGGCGGACGGCACGGCGGTGGAGCTGGCGCACGAGGCGCTGATCACCGGCTGGCCACGGCTCGCGGGCTGGATCGACGCCCACCGCGAACGGCTGCGGCGGCACCGCCGGCTGACGGAGGCGACCGGGGCGTGGGAGGCGCTGGAGCGGGACCCGGGAGCGCTGTACCGGGGGGTGCGGCTGGCGGACGCGCGGGAGGAGTTCGCGGCGGCGGACGCCGATCTCACCCCGCTGGAACGGGAGTTCCTGGACACGAGCGTCGCGGAGGACGAGCGCCGGATAAGGGCCGCGACCCGTACCACCCGGCGGCTGCGGGCGCTGACCGGCTCGCTGGCCGTGCTGCTCTCGCTGGCCGTCGTCGCCGGGCTGCTGGCCTGGCAGCAGAGCCGGGTCAGCGCCCGCCAGCGCGACGAGGCGGAGGCGCGCCGGATCGCCGCGCTCGCCGCGGAGCTGAGCTACGCGCAGCCGCAGACGGCGCTGCGGCTGCGCGTGGCCGCCTGGAAGCTGGCCGACCTGCCGGAGACCCGGGCGGCGCTCGCGACGGCGACGGCGCAGCCGGTGCAGGGGGTGTTCGAGGAGCCGTGGTACGAGGAGAGCGAGGGCGTCTGGTTCCGCTACACCGCCGACCACCGCACGTTCCAGCGCATCGCCCCCGAGGAGACCCGGCGGTGGGACACCGCAACCGGCCGCAGGCTGCCCTCGTACCCGGGCCACGGGCAAGGGCGGGACGGGCTGCGGGAGGTCAGCCCGGACGGCCGCATGGCAGTGATCGACGAGGGGCCGCGGCTGCGGATGTGGGACATCCGCCAGGGGCGCACCGTCGGGGCGCCGTTCGGCCGCTCCGACGCGGGCGAGACGTACTTCTCCCAGGACGGCGACCTGCTGGTGCTCGACGGCTCCGAGTTCGCGACGCACTCCATCCAGGTGTGGGAACCGGGCGGCAGCCTGCTGCTCGGCATACCCGAACGGCGGCAGACGAAGAGGCACCCGACGGCCAGTCCCGACGGCCGGTGGCTGGCGGTGTGCCCGGAGGACGGCAGGCCCGAGGTGTGGGACATCCGCGAACGGCGCAGGCTGCGCACGCAGTTCACCCCTGCCGCGCCCGCCGGGATCTGCGGCTCCGAGGAGATGCAGTTCACCCCGGACAGCCGCGGGCTGGCGTTCACCACGTACGGCGGCGTGCGCACCTGGGACGTCCTCACCGGCCGGGAGCGGCCCCGGCTGGACGGCGAGGAGGTCTTCCACGCCGCCTTCAGCGCGGACGGGTCGTACGCCGCGACATTCGACCGGGCCGCGGAGGAGATCCGGGTGTGGCGCACGGCGGACGCGCGGCAACCGCTGCTGCGGTATCCGCTGGGCGGCACGAGCAGCGAGATCGGCGACCTCGCGCTCGATACGGAGCAGGGCGTGCTGCGCTACACGGAAGGCTCGGTGCCCGGCGGCTACCTGCGCACCCTCTCGCTGACGGGCCCTCTCGGCGGCGACTGGCAGCAGGAGCCGCTGACGGCCGCCGAGTTCGACCCGTCCGGCGACACGCTCGCCACCACCCCGGCGGCCGGCCCGCGAAGGACCGTACAACTGCGGGACGCGGCGACCGGGCGGGTCGGGAAGACACTGCATGACACGAAACTGACGGAGTTGTACGGCACAGAACACACCGTCCGTCCCCGGGACGGCCGGCACGACTACGCCGGACGCCCGCTCGCCGTGTCGCCGGACGGCGGGTGGGCACTCGGCAGCGGGAACAGGCGGATCGACACGCGCTCCGGCCGGATCTCCGCGGGGCTGCACAAGGAGGACCACATCGCCGCGGCGGTCTTCAGCCGGGACGGGCGCTTTCTCGCGGTCGCGGACTTCCTGACGGGCCGGACGACCCTGTGGGACGGCTCCGGCCGGCGGCTCCTGGCCGTGCTGGCGCCGGCCGCCGCGAACCCCCGGCTCATGCGCCCCGGCGGAGACGACTGGTACACCCCCGTGCTCGCCTTCTCCCGTGACGGGCGCACCGTCGCCATGGGCGATACCGACGGCTCGCTGCGGCTGTGGCAGACCGGCTCCCCGGACGACAGGCCCGCCCTGCTGCCGCCGGTCGAGGGACCGGTGCTCGCCTTATCCTTCGCCGCCGGCGACACGGAGCTGCGGGCGGCCACCCCGCACACGCCGTTGCGCCGGCGCACGCTGGAGCCGGAGCACTGGGCCGCCGCGGTCTGCGCCCGCGCCGCCGGCGGCCTCACCCCCGCCCAGTGGCGCAGCCATCTGCCCGATGTCCCCTATCGACGCACCTGTTGACCGCCCGCCCCTCGGATCAGGCCGCGGGAGGCAGCGGGTCAGGGGGTCCGGGGGTTTTCAGCGGGGGGTTGTCCTCCGGCTTGCCCGCCAGGCGCTTTGCGATGCGTTCGCGTAACCCCGGCATGCCGAAGCCGCGCGGGTCTGTCTTCTGGTTCGTCCACTCCTTGTGCCCTATCACCGACGGAGCACGCCACCCGTGCGCCCGGCACAGCGCCGCCGCGGCCCGCTCGGCGGCCTCCAACTGCGCGTCGGGCCACGGGTCCTCGCCGTCGCCGCGGTTGATGCACTCGAAGCCGTAAAACCGGGCGTTGCCGTCCGTGTTCTGCTCGTTGGGCGGCGGGGGGCGTTCTCCGTACCGCTCGGCGATCACCGCGCGCAGCACCTCGTCGTCGCCCGATCCCGCGTGGTTCGCCCGGCCGTGTCCGACGAGGTGGACCCGGCCCCGCTTGTCGATGACGCCGTGGCAGAGCGGGCCGGGCAGGCCGGGCCGGCCGCGGTAGCAGAGGCGGACGCTGCCGTCCGTGCCGGAGGTGGCCGTGTGGTGGAGGATCACGCCGTGCACCGGGCCCCACGGCCCTTTGTGGTTGCGGTTGTTCGTGCGCCATCCGTCGAGCTCGACGACGGTCAGTCCCTCGCGCTTCAGCGCACGCAGGACGACGGAGGCGGACAGTGGATCGGCCATACGAGCAACCCCCCGGTTTTCCCTGGCTGGTGGCGTCGGTCAGCGCCGGCCTTCGGCACCGCCACGCACCCATCGTAAACGTCTCATCACTCTCCGTAAAGGGGTCGGCGCCCCCTCCGTCTCCGGGCTACCGCGCGCCCTCCCGGGCGCCCTGTGGGCCCCCGGCCCACGGCCGTAGCGTCGTGCACCGGCAGCAACCTCGGTGGAGAGGACGGCACGTGGAGGAATCGACGTTCCTGGCGCGGAAGCTCGAGCGGCGCTTTCGCACCTTCGACTCCGACGGCGACGGCTACGTCGACCGCGGCGACTTCGAGCGCTCCGCCCGCCGGCTGGGCGCGGAGTTCGGCCACGGCCCCGACTCGCCGGCGCGGCGCCGGCTGGAGGAGCTGTGCCTCGGGGTGTGGGAACAGCTCGTACAGGCCGCGGACACGGACGGGGACGGGCGGGTCGACCAGGCCGAGTACGCGGCGGCCTTCACCGCCGGGCTGCTGGAGACGCCGGCGGACTTCGACGCGGTGTACGGGGAGTTCCTGGCGGCGATCATGGCGATCGCCGACGAGGACGGCGACGGCGTGCTCGACCGCGAGGAGTACGTGCGCTGGACGGGCGCGCTCATGAACCTCCCGGCGCACGACGCCCGCGAGGTCTTCCGCCGGCTGGACGCCGACGGGGACGACCGCGTCACCACGGCCGACGTGCTCGCGGCCATCAGGGAGTACTACTTCGACGACGACCCCGCCTCGGCAGGGAGCTGGCTGCTGGGTCCGCTCGACCCGGCCTGACCCCCGGAACCGGCCCCAGGCCCGGGGCCCGAGCCCGCGGCCCAGGGCTCGGGCCCCGCCGTCACACCCGTTCCGTACGGGCCGCGGCGCTGCGCCGGGTGACGGAGCGCCGCATCGGCTATGTGGCGGAGGTCTTCGCGGAGTTGGGCTTCACGCCGGCCTAGGCGCGGCTGCGGGCGACGGCCGCGTACACGACGTACCTCGGGCACATCCAGTTGAACCGGGCGGTGCCCGGCCTGCTGCCGTCCGGCGCCGACCGCGACCCGTACCTCAACGCCGTGCTGGACACGCTGCTGCGCCGCGACTGACAGTGATGATGTTCGTGAGCGTCTCCCGGCGGGGTCTGACCCAGCGACTGACTGACCTTGGGTCCTCAACGGGATCTGTCGGCCCTGGCCGGGAGACGCTCGTGTGCATCCACCGAGCGGGCTGGCGTGACTTCATAAGAGCCTGGCCAGAGGCCCCATCACTGTCTTGTCCGCCTGCCCGGCCGGTGGCTGCCGCCCTTGTCGGATCAGGTGAAAGGACGGCGATGTCCACCATCGCACAGCAGACCCGTG